>JBCDKO010000230.1:0-7774 GCA_038746525.1 Bacteroidota bacterium | reverse complement strand
GAGCGCATCAGGTAAGAAAGGGGAGCATTTCCCCCAGATGCATCGAGCGATCATGATGTTCAAAGCCTGGCTCCGTGGCACCCATCATGCCGTGGAACATCTGCAAGCCTATCTAGACGAGTATTGTTACCGATTTAACCGCCATCTGATGAAAGGTAAAATATTTGACCGTCTGATGGATAGAATGGTGGCTCATAGCCCGGTCTACTGCAAAAACTTGACTATTTACTAAGTGCCTACTTCAATTATATTATATAATAAGTGCCTAGTGATACTTCTTCATCGTAGAGTTCCCTTGTTTTCATTTCAATTTCTTGATATTTTGCCTGATTTTTGGATATAAAATCTTCGAAATCTTCTTTTGACATCCATTTCTCTGTTAAGAGATAAGTCTTTTTGTCTTCGCTCTTCATGAGTTCATGACCTAAATAATCTTCACATGGTTCGAAAAACTTAAACCATACTCCTTTTCTGCTGTAAGCTTTCTCGAATGCTAATTGATTGGAAGTAACGGTATATTTCCAGACTATGCAGTACATCATCCAAAGATTATTTTGAATATAAATATATATCTGAAAAGTAACCACCTTTTTTCTTTAGCATCTACCTCAAGTTATTAGATAGGTTATTTGATATAATTATATTGCATAGGCGGAATTAAGACCATTGATCAAAATTATCAGTCACGACCTAACAGGCCCTTCGGGTAACATGAAGAACGTTGCTGATTTGTTCGGAATGGGTGAAATTCAGATATAACAGCCCAGAAGTTTATGGTTCACATTGAGCGAGGAATTGATCGTTCTTTGATGCTTCTTGATGAATTAATAGAATGGAGTCATGCCTCTTCTAATGACAAAAAAGTTGCTCAAGATGTTCTGGATCTCAATGCGGTAATAGAAGAAGTTATTGCTGGAATAAAACAGAAAGCTGCGAACAAAGAACAAACTTTAACTTTTGAGAAAAAAGATTTGCCAAAGGTGATCTTTGATAAAAGAGCTCTTAAGATGATTGTCAAAAACCTTACTGTTAATGCGATTCATTTTACACCTAATGGAGGTCAGATAAAAGTGTTGGTTACAAAAGCAAATGAATACTTGCACGTTAGTGTTATAGATGAAGGTATAGGAATTCCTAAGAAAATGCTTCCAACTATTTTTGAAATGGGAAAAGATAATAGAAGATTAGGTACCAATGAAGAAAAGGGTATCGGTATAGGCTTATTTATATGTAGAGATTTGGTTGTTAGAAATGGAGGGATGATTTGGATTGAATCAACTCTGGAAAACAAAGGTACTACTGTGATGATTTCATGTTAAAAGAGCTAACAAATTACAAGAACGAAAGAACTAGCATTCCATTGACCAAGACGCTAATTCCATTAATTTTGTTTTAGATCCAGACTTTATGGAAATACTAACACCCGAAGAGCGAGCAGCAAAAAGAGCAACCAGGCGAGCGGAGAGGCAAGCCAATAAGTCTAAAAAAGAATTCACGATACTTTACGTTGATGATGAGATGCCCAACCTTAGAGGCTTTAAATCCACATTCAGACGTTTGTACAATGTTCTTACTGCTCTGGTTCCTGAGGAGGCATTTGAAATAGTGATAAAGGAAAAGATTGATCTTATTGTATCAGATCATAGAATGCCCCATATGAGCGGGGTACAGCTTCTTAGGAAAGTTTTTTCATACGATCCAAAAATCAAACGGATAATACTCAGTGGTTTCATTAAGAAAGACGATTTGCTGGAAACAATAGGAGACTTTGGGATACACGATTTCGTCACAAAACCTTGGGATTTTGAAAGCCTCAATGCCATTTTTCAAAGAATACTTACGACAGATGCTGATGTCAAAGATTTTTCAAACCTTGGTTAGGCATCGAGCATTTGTTGATAATCCTTAGTCTTTCAAGTTGGTTTTTCCGTCCAAGTAATTGAAAATAACTTTTATACTTTTATCACGTTCCATCTGCAAATAAAACTAACCCATGAAGAATTATTTACTAATAGGAGCCTTTTTGGCCGTTCCTATTTTCAATGCACTGTTTGGACAATTCCCTTCATTTAGGCCAGGAGAGATCCAACAAAAGTTAAAAAAGCTAAACGTACTAGGTTCGGTGCTTTATGTTGCGGCTCATCCTGACGATGAAAATACCAGGATCATCACATATTATGCAAACGAAAAGCTTGTTAGAACTGCATATCTCTCTGCCACAAGAGGTGATGGTGGACAAAACCTTATTGGACCTGAAATCAGAGAAAGTTTAGGTGTGATAAGAACGCAGGAACTCCTGGCTGCAAGAAGAACAGATGGAGGTGAGCAGTTTTTTTCCAGAGCCAATGATTTTGGATATTCAAAGAACTCTGAAGAAACATTGACTATTTGGGATCGAGATAAAGTACTATCAGACTTTGTGTGGATATTTCGGAAATTCAAACCTGATGTAATAATTACGAGGTTCAATTTTGAAGGAAGAAACCATGGGCACCACACGGCGAGCACTATTTTGGCAAGAGAGGCTTTTGAATTATCCGGAGATCCTAATGCATATCCAGAACAGCTTGACTATGTAGATACATGGCAGCCAAAAAAGATGTATTGGAATACTGGTTGGTGGTGGTTTAGAAACCCTGGCGCAGATACAACGGGACTCATTCAGATAAATGTAGGTGATTTTAATCAGCTAGTGGGCGCATCTTATGGAGAGATCGCTGCAAAAAGCAGAAGTATGCACAAGAGTCAAGGATTTGGTTCTTTAGGCGTTAGAGGTGATCAAATAGAATACCTTAAGCAATGGAATGGTATAAGAACTAAACAACCATTTGATGATATAGATACATCCTGGGATAGGATAGAAGGCTCTGAGGAAGTAGAATTTTATATCAATAAGGCTTTAAAAGACTATAATCCGGAGAGACCCTGGACAATTACAGAGTCTCTGGTTCTAGCAAGAAAATCTTTATCTAATCTGAAAGATAATTTCTGGAGAAGAATAAAGAAAAAAGAATTGGACGAATTGATTATAGCCGTAACGGGGTTATATATTTCGCTCAGTTCAGACAATGATTTTTATACTCCAGGAGATTCCATCGAGGTAAGTTTGGAGGCTGTAAATAGGAGTAATGTAGATATCTCGATAGATAATGTATCCTTTAAAAGCTGGGTGAATCCCATCGAATTAAATACTGATTTATTGGAGAATAAGCCTTTTGTTTCAGTAATGAATTTCTTGGTTCCAAACGGTAAATCTTATTCCTCACCCTACTGGTTAAAAGAACCTTCTATTTTAGGAATTTATACCGTAGATAATCAGGAGATGATTGGCAAACCTGAAAACAATCCAGCATTTTTAGGTAGTGTGTCGATAGATGTCGGAGGCGAGAAAATGGACTTAGCGATCCCAGTCCTGTATCGAAAAGTTGATCCGGTTAAAGGAGAAGTAGTAAAGCCGGTTTCCGTTGGTCCACAGGTGATGATGAATATGAATGCAAGTGTACTGGTTTTTGGTGATAATCAAGCTAAGCCAGTAGAAGTAAGAGTAATTGCAGGGAATAACAACATCAGCGGAGATCTTATGCTTAACCTACCCGGCGGTTGGCAATCGGAGCCAGAAAAAATCTCCTTTTCTTTAGACAGAAAAGGAGAAGAGCAAGTTTTTTCCTTTCATGTAATTCCTTCTCAGAAATCGTCTATTGGAAAACTGCGCGCCATCGTAGAGGTAGATGGAAAAATCTATGATAAAGGGAGAATACAAATCGAGTATGATCATATTCCTACACAAACGATCTATCCCAATGCAGAAGTGAAGCTTGTCAAAGTTAATCTTAAGAAAAAGGGTAATTTGATTGGATATATTGATGGAGCAGGTGATGCCATCCCTGAAAACCTAAAACAGGTTGGATATGAAGTAGTACGCCTTCAAAAAGATGATGTTGAAACAGATAAACTTTCCAAATACGATGCAATCATACTAGGTATCAGAGCGTTTAACACCGTTGATTGGCTTTCTTATAAGAATGAAGAGCTTTTTGAATATGTGAAACATGGAGGTACAATGGTCACGCAGTACAATACAAGCCATCGACTAGTAACTCAAAAAATAGCTCCTTTTGATTTAAAGCTTTCAAGAGATCGAGTGACCGTAGAGCAAGCACCCGTACAAATATTGGTTCCCGATCATAAGGTCATGCAAAGTCCGAACGAGATTACAGAAGCTGATTTCAGTGGTTGGGTTCAAGAACGTGGACTCTATTTTCCTAGTGAGTGGTCTGATGAGTTCACACCGATATTGAGCAGCAAAGATCCGGGAGAAAGCCCAAAAAATGGAGGGTTACTTGTTGCTAAGTATGGACAGGGACACTATGTGTATTCCGGTTACAGCTGGTTTAGGGAATTGCCGGGAGGGGTTCCTGGGGCCTATAGGATTTTTGTCAATTTGATATCCTTAGGTAATGACTAAGTTAATCTCTGAAAAAAATATTAACAGGCCTCCTTTACTCAAGAGATGGCGTTACATCTACATTTTTGTTGTGGGTTGGCTTGTGTTTCTTATTTTTTTGTTCCATTTGTTCAGTAGTTCATATTAGATGAACACGTTAGATCTACTGGTACTTATTGGTACCTTACTATTCATCGTGGCTTACGGGGTGTATAAGACGCGTGGTGAAAGAAATATCGAAGGTTACTTGTTGGGAGGTCATTCTATGAAATGGGGAACAATTGGTTTGTCTGTAATGGCTACCCAGGCGAGTGCGATCACGTTTATCTCAACTCCGGGCCAGGCATATGAAAGTGGTATTGGATTTGTCCAAAATTATTTTGGATTACCGATTGCCTTGATTGTAGTTTCAATAGTCTTTATACCTATATTTTATCGGTTGAAAGTCTATACGGCTTACGAATTTCTGGAAAACAGATTTGATCTTAAAACCAGGTATTTAGGTGCGGCGATATTCCTAATCCAAAGAGGTCTGGCAGCTGGAATTACTATTTATGCACCAGCGATTATTGTCTCTTCCATTTTGCAATGGAATTTGACGGTAACAATTTTGGCAACAGGTATTTTGGTGATTGTTTATACAGTGTCGGGAGGGACTAAGGCTGTATCTATCACTCAAAAACAACAGATGGCCGTCATTATGGGTGGAATGTTTGTTGCTTTTTTTATGATTCTATCATACATTAATAACCATACTTCTTTCGGCGGAGCTTTGGAGATCGCCGGAAGCCTTGGAAAACTAGAGGCCGTCAACTTCAGTATAGATGCTGGCGAACGGTATACGATATGGTCGGGTCTAGCAGGTGGCTTCTTTCTGGCACTCTCCTATTTTGGAACTGATCAGTCTCAGGTGCAGCGATATCTCGGAGGGTCCAATGCAGCGGAAAGTAGAATGGGCCTGATGTTTAATGCTATCTTAAAAATTCCCATGCAGTTCTTCATTTTATTTATTGGAGTGATGGTTTATGTCTTTTATATTTTTTACAACCCTCCTTTACACTTTAAAGAATCGTCCGTGGATCTAGTCGCAAATTCTATCTACTCTGAAGATTTTAAAGAATTGGACAAAAAGTATAAAGAGGTATTAAGGCTAAGAAAGAACGCAGCCCAAAAACTAGCTGACGAACAGGTAACTACACACCAGGAGGAATATATTCGGACTTTTAAGGAGGCAGAAAGTAATGTGATTTCTCTCCGAAATGAAGCGAAGGAGATCATCTTAAAAGTAGATGATTCACTAGAAACCAAAGACTCTGATTATGTCTTTCTTACATTTATTATCACTTACCTACCTCACGGCTTAATTGGATTATTGATTGCGGTCATTTTCTCAGCAGCCATGTCGTCTACCTCTTCAGAGCTCAATGCGCTTGCCTCTACTACATCTGTCGACTTCTACAAAAGAGCCTTTAAAAAAGACGGTTCTGCGCATCATTACTTAAATGTTTCCAAACTACTAACATTTGGATGGGGCGTAATTGCCATTCTTTTCGCTATACTGGCAAATAATTCTGAAAATTTAATAGAAGCGGTAAATATTGTGGGTTCAATATTCTACGGGACGGTTCTGGGTATTTTTCTCGTCGCCTTTTTTGTTAAGTGGGTAAATGGAAGTGCGGTTTTTGTTTCTGCTATTTTAGCTCAGACCTGTGTGATCATTATCCACTTTATGACTGAGGTGGATATAATTAAGCTAAGCTACTTGTGGTATAATGTGATTGGTTGTGGAGGAACTATCTTTTTTAGTATTGTTTTACAGATTTTCCTAAAGAAGGATGGTGGAACGAGATTGAATTAAAGTCTCTTTATTCTT
The DNA here is from genome assembly GCA_038746525.1 of Bacteroidota bacterium. Classification (GTDB taxonomy): domain Bacteria; phylum Bacteroidota; class Bacteroidia; order Cytophagales; family Cyclobacteriaceae; genus Ekhidna. Next base: position 1,457 of record JBCDKO010000230.1, on the reverse strand, counting down.
CAAAATATATAATGAAGAAACAGCTACAGCGTCTTTATCCATTTTGCTAGGGTTGGGTACTTTTTTTGCTTCAAGTAGATACCTTCAAGGTGGATCGTTTGAAGCTCAGAGAGCCTGTCCCAAAAGAAGAGTGCACGCAAAACTGCAAAAGGGCATACGAAGAAACTCCAACGAAGATTCGTTCAAATAGTGCCAACTCTCGGGTTGAAACTACCAATTTGAGATTCCAAGCCTCCTATGCATTGAAGTAGAAGCATAACTTTAGTCTAAACATGATCTTACTTTTTCCATCAGGCATAAGGGAGCGCCATTTCCGATGTAAGGGAATTTACGGCTACCATTAATTACAGTTATGTCTTTGGATTGAAAAGCCATCGTTTGTCCCACCAAGAGATTGTTCCTGGATGTAATTTGACTACCGCGAAGACACGTTTGAAGGGAAATCAGAACAGATTACCCCGCAATTGGAGCGTGTTGAGGAAAGAAAATGCGTTACTGCACTTCCTAAGGAAGGTTTAGTTGAGATAAATGAAAAAAAGAGGCTAGTGAAAGAAGCTGAAGAGCGGTCTAAGAGAAAATACAAAAGGTCAGCAAAAAATACCTGGAATCCTTATATTCATTTGACGATTTTTTCGCCAGCTACGATCAATGGTTAAGCTTGTCTTACCAGAAATTTAAGATTAATGCATTGGAAAACAATCCTAACCTAGATGAAAAAATCGTAAGCTGGCTTGGCAAATTGATACTTACGAAAAATTTCTTTCCACATATGATAAACTTCTTCAGGAAGGGTATCAACATGCGTTTGACTATATTCGGCTAATCACACTAGAAGAAGAATTAAGACGGAGATTGGTAAATAATAGAGGAGAAAACGTCAGCCTAAAAGAACTGGATAAAAAGATCGTAAAGGACATCTCCAAAAACTCAGTTCAAGAATTTGAGGTAGCGTTTTTTCTGATACAATACCTCAAAAACGGAGTTTAGCGGCCTTAAATAAGTATTTTGATAACGAAGTATCAGGAAAAAAAAGATCATCTCGAAAATTGAAAAGTGGGTTTTTAGAGGTGCCCCAAAGTTACAAATAGACGATATAGATCCTGAAACCAGAGAGATTAAAGGCTTTAAAACTAAATGCCTGTTCCCCTTCTGCCATATGGTTCGTAAAGAAGCTAGTAAGCAGGAAATCATAAATTATCTGGAAGCGCAATTTTGGGCAATTTTTGTTTTAACCCGAAAATTCGGGAGTTATTCATTGAGATGAGGTAATACCTTGAATATGAGGTCATTGATTTCGAATGAGAGGAAAAGATCATTTGAAGTAGGCACTTAGTAAATGGTCAAGTTTTTGCAGTAGACCGGGCTATGAGCCACCATTCTATCCATCAGACGGTCAAATATTTTACCCTTCATCAGATGGCGGTTAAATCGGTAACAATACTCGTCTAGATAGGCTT
>JBCDKO010000229.1:0-7871 GCA_038746525.1 Bacteroidota bacterium | reverse complement strand
TTCGAGCTTTTTCAGTGCACCGAAAATGGAAGCATCTGCTCGAAAACCTTGCACCTATTGAAAAAGAAATTTACTAAACAGTATCTTTTGACCACATCAACGTGTTTTTTGAATTGAAAAAACGTTTCTCAGCAGGCCCTACTTATTTAATGCCGCTAAACTCCGTTTTTGAAGTCTTGTCTCAAAAAAAACGCTACCTCAGATTCTTGAACTGAGTTTTTAGAGGTGCCCTTAAACAATTCTGATTTTGCGAGCGACACAAAAACTCAAAGCTAGATCAAAAACTGTATTTTTAGTTGCAAAGAACTTTGCAAAATATCTGATTGGAATCAATCCTTACCTATTAAGCCCTTAGTTAGCTCATTGAGCTTTTCCATTTTTTCTTCAAAGTCCCCTTTCAGGGTTTTGCGGTAAGCATCTAAATTGAGCACCATTTCATCTACTTTTTCCGGTATTACCTCTTCAAAAAACTGGCGTAAGCGCTTTGCTGTGGTGGGTGATTTCCCATTCGTAGAGATCGCTATCTTTACGTTTCCTTTGGTTACGATCCCTCCCATATAAAAATCACACAAAGGAGGATTATCTGCTACATTAACCAGGATGTTTCGGGCTTTGCATAGATGATAAATTTCTTCATTTAGCGTTTCGTTATCTGTTGCTACTATAACAATTTGATGATCATCCAAATCAGACTGATCAAAAGGTTTTTCGGTCATAGTAACGTTTCCCGTCTCTGCAATCAATTGTGTGCCTTTTCTAAAAAACGTGGCGACCATGTCCACGTTCGCATCCGGGCTGGATTTTAACAAAAAAGTAAGCTTTTCCTCGGCTACAAATCCACCTCCAACGATCAACACATTTAGTTGACTTAATTTTAGAAAAACCGGATACAATTTATTTCTTTCCATCAGGCAATCTGTAATTTATTCTGTAATTGCACCTTCTCGTAGACATTTCTAAGCTTATTAGAGGCTTTTACTACTTCTCCTACTACAATAATTGCCGGAGTGGACATCTGATTGAGTTTGACTTCCTCAAGGATATTTTTAAAAGTACCCACTGCTTTCCGTTCTTCTTTCATGGTGCCATTTTGAATCACTGCTACTGCGGTATCGCCTCTATCCATTTCCTGATAAATTTTAGTGATCTGTTCCAGCTTACCAAACCCCATCAAAATCACAACCGTAGCGGTAGTCTGAGCGGCCAAAATCAAATCCTCAGAAAGCTTTCGTTCTGTGGTAGTCCCTGTAATAACCCAGAAGCTTTCTGCAATGTGTCTTTGTGTAACTGCTATTCCTAAGCTAGCCGGAACAGCTGTGGAGGAGGTGATTCCAGGAACGAATTCAACGTCAATTCCAAAATTGGATACATAGTCAATCTCTTCCGAGCCTCTTCCAAATACAAATGGATCTCCACCTTTCAAACGAACCACATGTCCATGAGAGTAGGCATGTTTTACGATGAGCTCATGGATCTCGTCCTGACTGTAGACTTTAAACCCACTTCTTTTTCCTACAAATATTTTTTTGGCTTTAGGAGCAAAATGAAGCAATTCTTTGTCTAATAATGCGTCATAAAGTACTACATCCGCAGAAGCAAGTGCTTTCACTCCTTTTAAAGTGATAAGTTCAGGATCACCCGGACCTGCTCCTACCAAAGTAAATTTAGGCTTAAGCATTTACTAATTCCTTTACTCTAAATCCATCTACTTTTTGGTAGAAGTTTATCGCATCATCCAAGTAAGATTTAGCGAACTCCTCACTGGGTTCATTCTTATTGATTTGATAGATCAGGTCTTTGAATGCAGTTCTCAAAATAATTTTTCCATCCGCCACATAGTGATCATCGAAACCATTGACAATACTTGCCTGGCTATTGGTCTTAAGACCATCAGAAGTCATTAACGCCTTGGCAGAATTGACCATGGATGCATAAGAATGATAGATGGCGTCTCCCCAACTTCCTCCTTGAAAAGATTTTTTTGCCAGATCAATTTTTTCTTCACTTTCGAAAAGCAATGTAGTGACCAGATCAATGACTACACCTGCACACTCTCCTATTCCTATCTCTTTCACATAGTTTTCCTGATGTCCCCAATCAATAAAATCCTCCGGAGCAAGATTGGTAGCATTGGATAAATCTTTTAACAAATTATAGAAATACATTTTTCCCTTTCTGTCGTAATAAGATGGGAAACTTTCTTCTTCATTTGCTCCGGATTTAAAATCATTGAATAGTCTGCGTAATGCTTCGGGTCCCCTTTTGCTAGGAATCTTAATTACTCTTTCGGAGAATCTACCATTACCATCACCTAGTACATCTCCACCCAACAAAACCTGAAACGCTGGAGCAGTGAGGTTACCGGCTTTCATACTCATCCCCTGGAAGCCAATATGAGCCATATTGTGCTGTCCGCACGCATTCATACATCCACTGATCTTGATCGTTATATTATCGTTTTGAATGTACTGTGGATACTCGTTCTCAATAACCTTCTCTAACTGTCTTGCAAGGCCAGTGCTGCTGGCGATGCCCAGGTTACAGGTATCAGTTCCCGGGCACGCGGTAATGTCCTTCGTGCTATTATAGCCTGGATCAACAAAGTCCAGTTTTTTTAATTCCTGATAGAAAAATGGAAGCAAGTCTTCTCGGACGTGACGAATCAGTATATCTTGCCGGAGAGTAAATCTTAGTTCATTTCCTGCGAAATTCTTGATTAAATCAGCAAGCTTTCTAGCTTTATCTGTATGAAAATCACCCAAGTGGACTTTAATGCCAATGGCGAATAGTCCCTTTTGCTTCTGTTTGAACACATTGGTTTTTTTCCATAATTCAATGGTTTTTTCGCTGTCATGTTCTACTCTAATGTCCTGATCCTCCAAATCCGGTAAATAAATCTCTGACTCAAAAGCTGAAGTATTTATTTCATATTCAGCATATCCCAGCGCCTTCTGTTCTTCTTTCACCAAATCCAAAAATGCCTCTACTCCTAATGTGTTAACTAAAAATTTTAAACGAGCTTTCTGTCTTCTTTCTCTTTCCCCATACCGGTCAAAAATTCTTAGTACGCCTTCGATCAAAGAAATCAGGTATTTTGTTTCAAGAAATTCATGAATGACAACTCCATGATTAGGTTGAGAACCCAGTCCACCACCAAGTAATACTTTAAAGCCTTTAATTAATTGACCATCAACTTTTTTTAGCTTAGCAATGAAACCCAGATCATGCATGAATGTAAGAGCGTCATCTTTATCTGTTCCGGAAAATGAAATTTTAAACTTTCTTCCCATTTCCTGGCAAAAAGGATTTCTCAAGAAAAACTTAAAGGTTTCATGTGCATAGGGAGTTACGTCAAAAGGTTCATCCGGATCTATGCCTGCTGCCGGGCTAGCAGTTACATTTCTTACGGTATTACCACATGCCTCTCGTAATGTGATGTCTTCTTTTTCCAATTGCGCCCAGAGTTCCGGAGTTCTGTCAAGACTGACATAATGGATCTGAATATCTTGCCGGGTGGTAATGTGTAATCGCCCAGTGGAAAATTCATCAGAAACATCCGCAATATTATGGAGTTGTTCACTGGTCACTTTTCCGTAGGGTAGCTTAATGCGAATCATCTGTACCCCACGTTGACGCTGACCATAAACTCCTCTTGCCAGCCGCAGAGATCTGAATTTCTCCTCATCAATCTTACCATCATGAAAAAGCTTGATTTTCTTTTCAAGATCAAGAATATCTTGTTCTACTAATGGATTCTCTATTTCGGTTCTAAAACTCTGCATCTCTGTTTTTTACTTTTAAATATTATCCAATCAAATGAATCCCACATTCCCGTGATTGTAATGCCTTCACAGGATCAAAATACGCTGTATTTTTGGGAAGATTGTTTGCTTTAATGTAGTCATCAAGGTCTTCGTCTGACCAATAATAAAATGGACTAATCTTTAAAATTCCTTCACCGCTGTAACTAAGGATATCCAGTGAATTTCGATATTCTGTTTGCCTTACACGGATGTTTGTAAACCAAACCTCAGGTTGATGGGTAGCTAATGCTCTTTTAAATGGCTCTAATTTAACAAGCTCCGTAAATTGATCATGTTTTGGATCATCTATGGTAGGCATCCCAAGCACTATATCGGTAAAAGCTTTGGTTTGATTAGGAACGTAAATATGAATATTCAAATCATAATCCGATATCAGTTTATGAGCATGCTGATACGTCTGATAATTATTGTATCCTGTATCGCACCATACAACATCAATATTGGGATCTTTTTGAGAAAAAGTAGATAACAATACAGATGAATACACTCCAAAACTGGTAGTGACCATTCTTTTTTCAGTAAGTTGAAGCGCCCAATCAATGATCTCATCAGGAGTTTTATGTCGGAGCTTTTTGTTTTGTTCAGTTAAGTCAAGTTTAATCATTTCTTAATATTAATCTTATAAGTCTATGGATTTAATAGGATTTTACAAATGTAAACGATCTACAGAAGTTTTCAAAATTTTATTTGATAAGATCCCAGATATATGTTTTGGCGTAGATATCCAGCGCATTGTCTCTAACTTTTTCCATCAGAAGGTGTACTTCGCACCTTGACTCATCTTTGCAATCTTCACATTTTTCATAAAAATTAAGGCTCACACAGGGAACAGGTGCTATGGGACCTTCTAAAATCCGGTAGATTTCTGAGATTGAAATCTTTTTTGCATCTTTAAGAAGATAGTAGCCTCCTCCTTTCCCCTTTCTGGATCCAAGAAATCCTGCTTTCTTTAATTCAAGCATAATGCTCTCTAAAAACTTTCTGGGAATATTTTCTTTTTCAGAAATTGTAGAGATTTGAATTTTTTCATCCCTTTTATTTTTTGCCAGATGAACAAGCGCCTTTAGTCCATACTTCGTTTTCTTGGATATCACAGTTCTAAAATTAGATAAGCCTATCATGTTGATGATCTTGAACTCCGTTGACCACCTTGGTGTTACTTTTGTACCAAAGTCACAAATAAACCCCATAAAACGATGGACAACCGAAAATACTTACCACTTATTATAATTTTGACTGTAGCCGTCATTATTGCTTTTTCCTTTGCTAATAGCATTTTCTTTAGGATTGAGGCCTCAGAAAGAGCAGTACTTTTTAAAACACTTAGTGGCACGCTGGAAAAAAATAATATTATTGGACCAGGATGGAATGTAAAGGCCCCTTGGAATGAAATCTATCGTTATGAAGTTTCTGAAAATAAAATAGAAGAAACCATGGACGTACTGGATAAAAATGGGCTTAATATAAGTGTGGACGTTACGGTGAGATTTCATCCAAAGTATGATGCAATCGGTACCATCCAAGAAAACTTCAGAGGGGACTATATACAACGATTGGTAATTCCGGAAGCCAGATCTACCGTAAGACAGGTCATGGGTAGATATACTGCAGAAGAAATTTACTCCACAAAAAGACCTGAAGTAGAAGCTTCCATCAAAGAAGAAACCAGACAAGTCTTAGGAGCCCCTGGCAATGAGGTAGAAATGAAGAGTCTTTTGATTAGATCCATCAAGCTACCAGATCAAATAAAGATGGCTATTGAAAATAAACTAAAACAAGAGCAAGAAGCATTGGCCTATCAATTTAGGCTTGAAAAGGAAAAAAGTGAGGCCGAAAGAAAGCGAATAGCAGCAGAAGGTGAGGCTACGGCAAACAAAATAATCAATAGTAGCCTCACGCCGGAGTTGCTTCGTATGAGAGGTATAGAAGCAACAAAAGATCTCTCTAATTCATCTAATTCAAAAGTTATTGTGATTGGTGGCGGTGGTGACGGATTACCTCTTATTTTGAATGGAAATTGATGCTTAATATAGTTATTAATATCTATTTTCGCCTAATTAGCTAATCTGCACTAATCAAGTAAAAAATGCCAAAAACAGCCACGATAATCGTAGATAATACTTCATACGAAATACCAATGACTGAGGGAACTGAAAATGAAAAAGCAATTGATATCAGTTCTTTTAGAGCTCAATCGGGAGTGATAACATTAGATAGAGGTTTTAAAAATACTGGTTCTTGTGAAAGCGCCATTACCTTCTTAGATGGCGAGAAAGGAATTTTGCGATACAGAGGTTATCCCATAGAACAATTGGCTGATCAGTCCACTTTTATGGAAGTAGCCTACCTATTGATTTATGGTGATTTGCCTACAAAATCACAATTTGATCAATTTACTTGTGAGATCACTCACCATACACTGGTTAATGAAGATATCAAGAAAATATTGGATGGATTTCCATCTATAGCTCATCCTATGGGTGTACTATCTTCTTTGGTCACTGCACAAACCGCGTATTATCCTCAAAGCCTGCTGCCAAATAGACCTGAGGAGGAAATAAATCTCAGTATTGTTCGGCTACTAGCCAAAATGCCAACTTTTGCAGCATGGGCATATAAAAAGAAGATCGGGCATCCGGTAGTATATCCAAACAATAGCCTGGATTATTGCAGTAACCTCTTGTATATGATGTTTGGTTTACCTGCAACGAGCTATGAAATAGACCCTATAGTTGCAAGCGCGCTTGATAAATTACTGATCTTACATGCTGATCATGAACAAAATTGTTCTACCTCCACCGTTAGAATTGTTGGATCAAGTCAAGCGAGTCTTTGGGCATCCATATCTGCCGGAATTAACGCTCTTTGGGGTCCATTGCACGGTGGAGCTAACCAAGCGGTAATAGAAATGCTGGAAGGAATCAAATCCGATGGAGGAGATACTAAAAAATGGATGGCTAAAGCAAAAGACAAGAATGATCCATTCCGGTTGATGGGATTTGGTCACAGGGTCTATAAAAATTTTGATCCGAGAGCAAAGATCATAAAAAAAGCGGCTGACGACGTCTTAAATCAATTAGGAGTGTCTGACCCGGTCTTAGATATTGCTAAAGGCCTTGAGATAGAGGCACTTCAAGATAACTATTTCGTGGAAAGAAAACTTTATCCAAATGTTGATTTCTATTCCGGCATTATCTATCGGGCCTTGGGTATTCCTACTGACATGTTTACAGTAATGTTCGCATTAGGAAGGTTGCCAGGATGGATTGCACAGTGGAAAGAAATGCGGGAAAAAAGTGAACCGATCGGTAGGCCAAGGCAAGTCTACACCGGAGAAAATGAAAGAAGTTATTCTGATTTGGCTAATCGATAAGGTAAATTATAACTATTAGAATCCTTTGAAAAACCCGCCTTTTGGCCCAACTCTTCGTTACCCAAAATTTCAAAAGCCTCATTTACGACCAGTAAACTACGTTTTTGAAATTCTGAAAGCCTCGATTTGAGCCAAAAATCCAGTTTTGCAAAGGATTCTATTAATCATTGTCTGATAAACACGAATAAGCCTGTAGATCACGGCGTTTGTATTTTGAAGTGCTTTTGTAATTGATTCCTTTATTCCACTAACTTGATTGTAAATGATTTTCCCACTGTCTGAAAATTTGGTGAATGTGAAAGATTGTGTGCACCTTTTAAAGAAAACCTTGGCTGCAAGCATTTTTTACCTCGAACCTATCATTGAGTAATACTGTAATATCACCATAAAGGGCTGTATTCTGAACTGCACTGTTGAAATTTTTATATTAATCACCATATTCGGGAATATGATAGCTCTGCTTCTTTAGGGCACCTCTAAAAACCCACTTTCAATTTTTGAGATAATCTTTTCCTGATACTTCGTTATCTAAATACTTAGGGCCTGCTGAGAAACGTTTTTTCAATTCAAAAAACACGTTTATGTGGTCAAAAGATACTGTTTAGTAAATTTCTTTTTCAATAGGTGCAAGGTTTTCGAGCAGATGCTTCCATTTTCGGTGCACTGAAAAAGCT
>JBCDKO010000228.1:0-7970 GCA_038746525.1 Bacteroidota bacterium | reverse complement strand
TGAAGCGTTGTTTGGACTAGGGGCAGCAGGAAAAGGTATACGTCTGATGCTCCAAGAGCGTTCTTAAACTACCTATACTTTGATAAAGAGATGAACTACGTAAGGGCGGGCTTTGAGCAGATCAGCACCGCCGCCGAGGGCATAGGCATACATGAGACGATCTTACTACCGGAGATCATAGCAGATCAGGAAGGGTATATACTAGCCTATCTGAGTAACGAAAATGCAGAAGCTGCCACTGTATTTTTTGATGACTTTAAGGTGTATCATGGGAAGACGAATGTGGTGAGTGCAGATTCTTATTTTTCAGGCGGATTAACCTTTAATAGCTATACCAGGACAGCGAGTACAGCGCAGAATTATCTCTATCAAGGAAAGGAATTAGAACCTGAAACTCAACTTTACGATTTCCATGCTCGGATGTATGATCCAGTAATTTGGAGAACTCCAACCATTGATCCTTTGGCGAGTGAGTTTTATGATCAGTCACCATATTCTTTTCAGGGGAATAACCCGATTTTGAATGTTGATCCTACAGGGATGAGCTTTAGTCCTATCTATGATACTGATGGAGAGTTCTTAGGAACGGATGACCAGGGTCTCCAGGGCAAAGCTTTTGTAATAGATAAAGGCGATTTTAAACAAGGGATGTCACATCAGGAAGCTTTAACGAAAAGTAAAGGAGTTGAAGGGCTTAGCAGTACTGAAGCTGGATCAAAACTGATGAATCACTACAGTGGACTAAAAGATAGACCTGATTACGATAGTATGTTAAATTCTGCCTTTATGCAATGGTGTTGCGTTTAGTGGCGCTTTTAAAAGGAAAGAGTGCAGTTAAACTGTACTTTGTATTCTGATTACTTACTTGAAGTAGTTTTTGAGCAAGTAGTTGATTGATTGTAATCTTACCCACCCGGTACTCCAAAATATTTCTTATTTGCCTTGCTGCAGTTTGAGTCCGGACTATTCTTCTTTTAGCCCATGGAGCTCTCATTGTCAACATATCTTAAACGGTGATGATAGATAATAGAATGAAACAGTGATCACGAATAGCTAAAAAACGTCTAAACGATGATTTGATTAATTAAATGAATACGATGATTAATTGTAGAGATAAAAATCATTGTCCATTATCCCATTAACTAAATCATAGTTAAAGAAAAGAATGATCAAGAAAGAATATCTACATAGCGAACTCACCGGCAAAATTATCGGCTGTGCTATGGAAGTGCATAATACTTTAGGGAATGGATTTCAGGAGGTAATTTATCAGAGAGCATTATCCATTGAAATGCATTTGCAAAACCTTGAACATGTCCGTGAGCAAGAAATGGATTTAATTTATAAAGGGCATGACATAGGCACCAGACGAGTTGATTTTTTTGTGGAAGGAAAGGTAATGGTCGAGATCAAAGCAGTTATCAGATTAGAAGATGTGCACCTGGCACAAGCCATCAATTATTTGGAGGCGTATGGATTAGAAACAGGCCTTCTGATCAATTTTGGGAGCAAAAGCATGGAATTCAAACGAGTCATGAATAAACCAAAACACTTCTAAACCATGATTTGATTGATTCAATGAATACTAGCGATTAACTGTGGAGATAAAAATCATTGTCCATCACGCAATCAACCAAAATCATAGTCAAAGAAAATGGTCAGTTCTAAACGATAATTTGATTAATTAACCCGCATTATTCACCACAAATAATGGCGAGTTGATTCAAGTAATTGATTTACAGCAGTTTAATATTCATAATGAATGATTTTTGATTCCTCAAATTTGGGGAACGATATTGTCCTCTCATTCAAAATCAATTACCTCCTATTCAACGTGTTACCTCATCTCAATGAATAACACCCGAATTTTTCGGGTTAAATGAATATGATGATTAATGTCACCATCGGGGAATGGGAGAAAATCCCTCGCCTTTAGGCGAAGACTTTAGTATTTGCGATATTTCGTTATGCAAAACGATCGAAAAGGTTCACATACGCTATTTGACCTAAAATATCATTTAGTATGGATCACGAATATCGTAGGAAAGTTCTTGTGGGAGCGGTTGCCGAGCGTAGCAGGGAACTCATTAGAGAGATTTGTAAAATGAATGAAATAGAAATTTCGAAAGGTCATGTTTCATATAGGCACACAACTTTAGCCGCCTTTAGGCGGAACTAAATCTACCGGCTTTTAGCCGGTTAGTTATTTAATTGTAGAGATAAAAATCATAGTCCATCACGCAATCAACCAAATCATAGTTAAAGAAAAATACATGACTAGATTTTTAATAACTCACTAGAAATAGTGATTGTGTGAAAAGAAATCTAAAAATAATTTTACAAAAAAATCAAACAAAATCAGCGAAACAGTATTGGCGGGTTTTACCAAAACATAATTCTCTATCAAGATTTTCAAATTACATAACGAACCTGATTTCAAAACCTCAAAAGGATTCGAAGAGATATACAACACTTATATCCGTGATGTATACTTGATTTGTTTTGCTCATTTGAAGAATAAAAATGAATGCCAGGAGATTTCACAAGAGATTTTCCGCTCTTTATGGGAACGGCGTGAGATGATACAATTAGATGTTCCTATTGGAAACTACTTAAGGAGAGCTGCAAAGCTAAAAGTCATAGATTTCATCAGGCGTAAGGAAAGAGAAGATAGAAATCTTGAATGTATGATCGTTGATCTTTGCGTGTCTGAAAATTCTACTGAAGATGCTGTTTCTTTGGGTGAATTGAAATTACGAATCAACAATCTGGTGGATAAACTTCCTTGTAGGTGTCGTGAAGTCTTCAAACTAAGTCGCGAAAAAGGATTATCAATCAAAGAGATTGCTTCTACACTCTTAATTTCCGAAAACACAGTAAAAGTTCATTTAACGAAAGCGTTAAGCATATTGAGAGAAGAATTATCTGACTTTTCAGAGGTTTCGAAGAAAGTGATTTAGGTTTTCTGAATTTTTTCAAAAAAATCCCATTTAGACTAATACTATTTGGAGAGTTGTGCGACTAACCATACAAACACAACAACTCCTATACTATGTCTAAGATCACCAAAGGCTTGCTGAGAAAATACGATAGCGGGCTATGCACAGAACAAGAAAAAGATACCGTTCAAGAATGGCTTTATTCGGATTATGATGAGGAGATAGATTACTCGCAAATGCCGGAAGATGAATTTGAGGTAGAAAAAGAAGTGATATGGGAGAAGTTAAGCCAGGATATTCCCATTATGGAAAATGGATCATCTAGCAAACAGTTCACACCTATTTCCTCACAATTATTTAAATACGCCGCATCCGTTTCTTTGATTATACTTTCTGCGGTTTCATTATATCACATTTCTCGTGATATTGAATCCCACGATATTTCACCATCCTCTGTACAATTCAACGCTATTGAGAGTGGAATTATGTCTTCCATTGCTGTAGAAAATGGAAGTAAAGCAGACATGATTTTCTGTGGAAATTCTATTGTATTCAATCGTGGAGAGAATGAAATAAATATCAGTGTTGCATCTTCATGTCAGCAGGGTTTTTCTGATGAAGTTATAATGAAACCTAACTCCAATCTCATCCTGTATGAGGATAGCAAAGGAAAAATTCACTCAATCATTAATGGGTTTACCAGAAGAAAACTTAGCCCGGATGAAAGCAGAAGATTAAAAAGCCTATTCAAAACGAGAGTAATTAGCTAAAAGAAACGGTCATTTTTAAACACTATTTACCAACATACAGAATGAAGATAAGCATAGTACCATCAATTTTATTCTTGATCGTTAGTCACTGCGTGTTTACTCAAACATTTAAAATTACAGGTCAGGTTGTATCTCATTCCGGAGAGTCTGTTCCTTTTAGTACAATCACGATTAAAGATATGAATAAAGGTGTTGTATCTAATGAAGATGGGCAATTTACCTTAAGAGTGAATAAAAAAGGTTCTTATACCCTCGTGTTCAGCTCCGTGGGTTTTGAAGAAATGGAGCAAAAGGTTAAAGTCAATGATGTTAATCAAAACATCGGAAAAGTTCTTTTAAACAACAGCACAGAAGAACTCGAAGAAGTTGTTATTTCAAGTGAAGCTGAATCTGCGCTGATTGAGCTAAAGGGATTTAGCGTGGAAGCGATAGAAATGAAGTCGCTCCATACACAAAGTATTGACATTAACCGTGTTTTGGATAGAACGGCTGGTGTCAGAGTGAGAAGGTCAGGAGGTATGGGTTCTGATTTTATCTACTCATTAGATGGTATGACGGGTAATTCAGTCCGTTTTTTTGTTGACGGAATTCCTATGGATTATTTCGGTTCTTCTTATTCTATTAATAATATACCTACATCTCTCATTCAAAGAGTAGAAATATATAAAGGGGTTGTTCCTGCAGAACTAGGTTCTGATGCTTTGGGAGGTGCCATTAACCTAATAAGTAACCAGAGTTATAAAAATTTCATTGAAGCGTCTTATTCTATTGGATCATTCGGAACCCATCAAGCTACCCTTCAATTTCAAAGACGGGCAAACTCAGGATTTACTACCCGTTTTTCTGCTTTTTATAATTATTCGGACAATAACTATAAAGTATGGGGAACCGGGGTATTAGATAAAGACAGTAATACCGGGAAAGTTATTGAATACACTCGGGAAAACCCCGCAAGAAGATTTAATGATGATTTTGAGACGATTAACGGAAAAATAGATGTTGGTTTCACAAATACTCCATGGGTTGACCAATTATTCATTGGTTTAGTGGCATCTGATTTAGAAAGGGGATTGCAAACTGCTCAAACGATGGGTTATGTTTTTGGCGATGTTAGATACAATGAACACTTTTTTATGCCCAACATAACCTTAAAGAAAGAGGACTTTTTGGTTAATGGTCTAAGTATTAATTTTTTTGGTGCCTATTCAGAACTAGAAGGAACAACGGTAGATACCTCTTATTTTGATTATGATTGGAGTGGTACCCCTGAAAATTGGGACGACAGTTATGGTGAGACTACCGGCCAGGATCTGCGTTCTCAATTTACGCTTAGAGAAGAATCATTAATATCTCGGGTTAATGCTACCTACGCTGTAGGTGCAAGTTCTAAAATTGGGATTAACTATTTATACAAAGACGTGGAAAGGGATGGTAATGAAAAATTCCCAAGTGATTTTAGGTCTTCTTTACAAAACCCTCAGTCGCTGCGAACCCAATTTATCGGACTTACGCTACAAAATAAACTGTTCAAAGATAAGTTGGACTTAAACTTCTTTGCTAAACATTATCGATTCAATGCAACGATTTTTGACGAAGGATGGATCACAGAAGATATTGATGGTGATGGTGAGGACGATACAGAATTCATTACATTCGAAACTTCCAATGAAAATTCTTATTGGGGTGGTGGTACAGCCACTTCGTATGAATTGCTACCAGAAACGTTACTAAAACTTTCTTTTGAAAGGGCTATCAGGCTACCGGATCCGGACGAGGCTTTAGGTAATGGTAACTTCATCCTGAATAACCCTGATATCAGACCAGAAAAAAGCTGGAATGCCAATTTAGGGGTTGTTTTAGGTGACTATTCGTTGGGATTAAATCACACCCTAAAGGTAGAAATAGGCGCTTTCTATCGCAATACGGAGGACCAGTTACTCTTTACCGTAATAGAGGCAGATGGTGATGGACAATACAGGAATATTAATAAAACACTAGGTAAAGGGTTAGAAATAGATATTCACCATGAGGTAAGCGATTTCTTGGAATTTACCGTAAATGCAACCTATCTGGATATAAGAAATAACCAAAAATTCACTCCAGGAGAAGATGGAAACACCATTGAAGATATCACTTATAAAGATCGATTAAGAAATACGCCTTATTTAACTGCTAATGCAGGTATGAAACTCATGCTTGAAAATACGATTCAAGATGACGATCGGCTATTTTCTTATTTTCAAAGTGGATATGTTCATTCCTATTATTTAAGGTGGCCAAGTCTTGCGGAAGACGGAAAAGCTGAAATCCCTACTCAATTAGTATTCGATTTTGGATTAGGTTATACGTTCCCTAACGAAAATATCTCTGCCGCAATTGATGTTACAAATATTCTTAACAGGCAAGTGTATGACAATTACTTGTTGCAGAGGCCTGGAAGAGCATTTCAAGCCAAACTACGATACCAACTAAATTTCAAATAATTACTTTAACCATTCTAAACCATGATAAATTCTAAAAAAAACAAGCGATTAAACAGCTTTTTAGCTACTCTACTAAGTTTTACAATCGCGTTAGCCTTACACTCTTGCGATAGTGATGAAGATCCGGATTCAACGGTTGAATCAGATAGTTTTGGCCTTCTGATCGATGTTGGAGTAGATTACGAACCTTATTTTTTAGCCGCGGATGATCTGATGAATGGTACATTGTCTATTGTTGGTCAAGGTTCGGAAATATCGGGAACATACGGTCTAAGAGCAGGGGATCACTATTATGCAATGAATTGGGGAACCAATCTGTTGATCCAGTTCGATTATTCAGAAGGCAAACTTGAAGAAATTGGTAGTATTTCTCCTGAAGCACTAGGAGTAGAAGGAGAAATTCTTGCCGCAACAAATACTGAAATCATACTAACCTCTTGGACTGCTAACGAAGAAGGTGAGATGAAATGGGTGATTATCAGTATTCCTGATTATAATGTTACTGCTAGTGGAACGTTTACCGTGCCAACCATAGGAAGGTTAGAGATGCAAAGAAGAGGCTCAGGTGTGGTAGATGGTGATAAATTTGTTGTTGGAACCCGGTATTCGTTTTATCAAGCGGAAGATGTTAAGAATGAAATAGAAGAAATTTGGGAAGAAAGGCAAATTGCTACCTCACTAATCTTAGATTATCCCTCTTTTGAAAACCCAAGACTGATTGAAACAGACCAGTCAATGGGACTTACCTGTGGTTATGTAGGTTCTGCTTCATTCATGGACGAACGAGGCGATGTGTATCAACATAACATCAAGTCCATCCACTGGGGACACGAGTTGGAGCGATTTGATTCAAGAATATTCAAAATAACAAATGGCGAATATGATGAAAGCTATGACCTCGTAATTGATGATGCTTTTTCAAAGAACATTAGTATATACAGTATCATCTATGCCGGAAATGGAATCGCTTTTGGCATAATCATGGACGAGGATTATACAACCGAGTGGGATAAAGTATGGACAGATAATATAAACATGCTTGCTAAAATCGATGTATGGAATCAAACGGTTACAAAAATGAATATTCCTCAAGCTCAGATGATGAGCATTACCAGTAGTTTGGTAGATGGAGATAAATTTTATATCCCTGTTAATGTCGCAGGTGAAGGAACTAGCATTTATCAAATAGATATAAATGGTGATGGAAATTCTTTCACTAAAGGCGCTACCATAGAAGGAGACAATATCAACGTTGTCGACATATTCAAAATAAACGAGTAATTATTGGTAAATCATTAAATATGGGAATCCCTTTGCAAAACTGGTTTTTGGTTCAAATTGAGGCTTTCGGAATTTCAAAAACGTAGTTTACTGATCGTAAATCAGGCTTTTGAAATTTTGAGTAACGAAGAGTTGAGCCAAAAGGCGGGTTTTTCAAAGGATTCCATTATTTTATAAGGATATGGTTCATCTTGACTGATGAAAACCTATTCATTCATAGCATATGTTGTGCGTTCGGCTATTTTTCTATGGAATTCTTGACTTGGATTACTGTATCCATCGATACCTCTAGCATTTCCGCAATTTGTTCCAAAGTCAAAATTGCTTGTTCAATTGCATTCGAAATTGCTTGAAAAGTTTTTTGTTCAATGCCTCGTTCAATTCCTTGTTTATATAAACCATCCGTAGTTATATCATATGTAATTGGCATAGCTTCTACCTTTCTCTTTATTACTGTCTCTAAGTTACGTAAACGACTCAATACGGTCAACCGTTTC
>JBCDKO010000227.1:0-8136 GCA_038746525.1 Bacteroidota bacterium | reverse complement strand
GGACCTCCTCCAGGGTGCCTGCATGATCGCCAGAGTAGAAAAAGTAGCGGAAGGTCGTTTTTTTGTCTTTAGCGTGCCAGTCTTCACCGGGCACGGTGACTGACTTCACTCTCCCGCGGGCATCGTATTCGGTGACTGCATAGGGGTTGCGATCGCCGGTGACATCGGCGGGGTGGGTGCTTTCGTAAAAGTCTTGCGCTTCGGCTACCGCATCGACAAACTGGCCGGGCTTTGCATACGTTTTGGCGTAGCCCAGGTAGGTCCGGTCCGGCCTGCCGGTAGCCGGATTGTAATAGTGGGGCTGCACCAGGTCTTCAAAGTTGGGTCCGGCCTGCACCGCAGTGGTCATCACCGTTCTGCCCAGCCCGTCGAAGTAATGATAGGTGGTGGCTTTCTCCTCTGCTGAGAGCAGGGTTAGTTCCTTCTCGCTGGAAACCGGTACCCTGGGCCTCTCCACCCTCACAAAATTTTGACCCGGTGAGGGAGGCGGTTGCGCCGGAGAGACGATGCTGAGGAGGAGAAACAAGAGTAGCGGGAGACGAAGTATGGCTAAAGATGAAGTGTTTTGCATAATGTCAGGTTGAAAGGTGATGAGCTAAGCCGATATCAATTTTGGGAGCGCACCATTGGATCTGCTGGTCCACTCCTGTTGACCAATATTCCGCCAATGGACAGGCGGTAGAGGACGTCTCCGAAGCGAGGCATTTCCCGCTGTTTAGTGCCCATTTCGAAGAAAATAGCGAGATAGTACGAAGCGATAATGCAGCGTTGCTCTTCATATCAGGTTAATTTCAACTGCAAGCATACGAGAAAAACTTCCTCCGGTCAAGAAAGAAAACAGGTATTTTTAGATTGATATTTTGCCTGGATAGCGTCGTAAATAACCGGATGGACCTTTATTTTCTCCCCTAAACCAGGGGAGATCTTCGTTTCTTTCAGGGGATTTTTTCGGTGAAGATCGATTGTACATCCAACTATTTTAGTTGAGGGCTATGGAGTTGTGGTTATTGATCGCAGAGTCTTAGTTGAAAGGTTGCGGAGTCTTCGTTGAAGGCTGCGGAGTCTTAGTTGAGGGTTGCGGAGTCTTAGTTGAGGGTTGCGGAGTCTTAGTTGAGGGTTGCGGAGTTTTAGTTGAGGGTTGCGGAGTTTTAGTTGAAGGCTGCGGAGTCTTAGTTGAGGGTTGCGGAGTTTTAGTTGAGGGTTGCGGAGTTTTAGTTGAAGGTTGCGGAGTTTTAGTTATAGATCGCGGATGCGCTGGATTAAGTAGACTGGACAAACCAGTAAGTTTTCTTAGACTATCTGGCATGACTGGAATAAAAAACACCTGGAATAACTGTTATTTTCTAATCAGCAATAAACGTTTCTTCTTGAACAACAGTAACAGAGAAAGACATAATACTTTTGGATGATCTCAAGCGGCCTATCTTAAGGCATGCGAAGCGAAATACTTATTTAGAAATTTGTTTTCAAGTAACTACTTAAAAGCTGTTTGATGAGTTATTACACTTTATTGATAGCCTGATAAGCATGAATTTTCTCTTTAAAACTTTTCCCATTCTCCAATGGCTTCCCCGCTACAAGAAGTCCCAGCTAAGTGGCGACCTATTTGCAGGACTTACTGTCGGAATTATGCTGATTCCGCAAGGGATGGCTTATGCCGTTATAGCAGGACTACCCCCAGTGTATGGTTTGTATGCGTCAGTGGTCCCCCAAATCATATATGCTATCCTTGGCACCTCGCGGCAATTATCGGTCGCCCCTGTAGCGATGGACTCTTTATTAGTGGCGGCCGGTGTTTCAGTTTTAGCGACTGAGGGAACAGATGCTTACGTACAGTTAGCAATTTTACTGGCTTTTTTTATGGGGTTGTTTCAGCTTTTGCTTGGAATATTTAAAATGGGATTCATCACCAACCTGCTCTCAAAACCCGTCATTAGCGGGTTCACTTCTGCTGCGGCCATCATTATCGGACTCAATCAGCTCAAGTATTTAATAGGTGTTGAAATAGAGAAAAGCAACCGCGTGTATGAAGTGGTCTATGATGCTTTTCAAAAACTTGATGAGACTCATATAATCACTTTGACTATAGGTATGGGAGGAATTGCTATCATCAAAGGAGTGAAAAAGCTCCATAAGTCCATTCCTGGAGCTTTGATTGCGGTGGCATTGGCGACAATTATTGTATCTGAGTTTAATCTATCTGAAAATGGAGTAGAAATTGTAAAAACGATTCCAAAAGGGCTACCATCTTTTAATGTTCCAAACATTAGCTGGGAACAATTTTCACAATTGATTCCTTTGGCTATGACTATCTCAGTGGTAGCATTTATGGAAGCGTATGCGGTGGCCAAGGCAATAGAGTCTCGGAGAAAAACATATAAAGTAATGCCCAATCAGGAACTTATTGGTTTAGGTGCAGCGAATTTGGTTGGAGCATTGTTTCAATCTTATCCGGTGACCGGAGGTTTTTCCAGATCTGCTGTCAATGAACAATCAGGAGCGAATACTCCACTTTCATCCGTTGTAAGTGCGGTGTTAGTTTCGCTTACCTTACTTTTCTTAACACCGCTTTTCTACTATTTACCGCTGGCGATCCTGGCTTCAGTTATTATGGTGGCCATTTGGAACTTGATTGATTTTGGTTACGTGAAAACGCTATGGAAACAGAATAAGATGGAGTTTTGCTTGCTGATGGTGACCTTTCTGGTAACACTCAATTTTAGTATGGTATCCGGGATAGTAACAGGAGTAATATTGTCTATTTTGATTTTGCTTTACAAAGCAGCCTATCCGCATGTAGCCATTCTTGGAAGACTCAAAGGACATGCAGGGTTTCGAAACATAAAACGATTCAAAGATCTGGAGACCTGGGAAGATAAACTCATTTTAAGAATAGATGCATCCCTGGCATTCATCAATATTCAATTTCTCAAGGATTACTTAGAGGAAGCACTTGCAAATAATTCTAACGTATCCAAAATCATCATTGATGCTTCCGCCATTAGCTATCTGGATGCAACAGCTGTGCAAGGGTTGCTTGATATCATTCAGAAACTAAAAGAAAAAGGTGTTTTATTGCTTTTAACCGATGTTATCGGCCCGGTTAGAGACATTTTGTATACTACAGGTCTGCTTCAAAAAATAGGTATTAACAATGTATACCTTACACTCAATGATGCTCTTGAAAACATGGAGAAATTAGATTATCAAAATAGAGCTATTGCTCTTCAGCACGGTTTGATAGAGAAGGTAGAAAGATAGATTTTGTAACTTATATTGAGAAAAAAGTGAATTACATTTAAAGAATCCTTTGAAAAACCCGCCTTTTTGGCCCAACTCTTCGTTACTCAAAATTTCAAAAGCCTCATTTACGACCAGTAAACTACGTTTTTTGAAATTCTGAAAGCCTCGATTTGAGCCAAAAATCCAGTTTTGCAAAGGATTCTTAAACAATTTTGTTCTTATGAATACAACTACGATCAAGATGAAAATAGAACAGATCTATACGGGATGCTTAGCTCAGGGAGCCTATTATATAGAAAGTGATGGCGAGGCTGCTATCGTTGATCCTCTTCGAGAATCTCAACCATACATTGAGAAAGCGAAGAAGGAAGGAGCAACCATTAAGTACATTTTTGAAACCCATTTTCATGCAGATTTTGTATCAGGCCATGTTGATTTGGCTTTAAAGACCGGAGCAACGATTGTATATGGACCTGGAGCAAAAACAGCATATGATATTCATGAGGCGAAAGATGAAGAGCTTTTTGAATTAGGAAAAATAAAAATTAAAGTACTTCATACCCCAGGACATACACTTGAAAGTGTGGTTTTTCTTTTAATTGATGAGAATGATAAACCACATGCAATTTTTAGTGGTGATACTTTATTTATTGGTGATGTAGGAAGGCCTGATCTTGCACAAAAGGGAACGCTCACTCAGGAAGATCTGGCCGGATATCTTTATGATAGCTTAAGGAATAAGATCATGACATTGGCTGATGAAGTGATGGTCTATCCCGCACATGGTGCAGGTTCTGCATGTGGGAAAAATATGAGTGAGGAAACGACCGATCTTCTTGGTAACCAGAAGAAGACCAATTATGCGCTCCGTGCAGATATGACCAAAGAAGAATTCATTAAAGAAGTAACAGTAGGACTGTTGCCTCCACCTCAATACTTCGCGCGAAATGTAGCTATTAACAAATCAGGCGCAAAAGGACTTGATGAGATTTTAGAAAAAGGTAATGTTGCATTAGATGCAGAAATGTTAGAAGCCATAACCAACTACGAAGGAGCGCTGATTCTAGACACCAGAAAGCCACGAGATTTTGCCTTATGTCATATTCCCAATGCTATTTATATAGGTCTTGATGGAAGTTTTGCTCCTTGGGTTGGGGCGCTCATACCAGACTTACAGCAACCAATTGTTTTTATTGTTGAAAGGGGAAGGGAAGAAGAGGTGGTAACGAGGTTATCTAGAGTAGGATATGATAATACGTTAGGCTTTTTGGATGGAGGCCTCGAGGTTTGGAAAAAAGCTGGAAAAGAAATAGACAAGGTTACATCAATCTCGGCTAAAGCATTTGCTGAAGCATACAGATCAGGAAACCTAAATATTTTAGATGTAAGAAAGCCCTTTGAATTTGAAGCAGAACACATAGAAAATGCACGAAATTTTCCACTGGATTTCATCAGCGAAAACATGGAAGATGTGACGAAGGACAAACCATATCATGTGCATTGTGCTGGAGGTTATCGATCGGTGGTTGCTGCTTCAATCCTAAAATCAAGAGGGTATCATAACCTTGTGAATATCGAAGGGGGGTTTGAAGCCGTTAAAAACACGGCCATTCCCAGAACAGCATACAGCACTACGCAAAGCCTTACCTAGCCGGTGCTTAAAAGCTAAAAACAGTACCTAAAGGCAAGTAGTAAGTGTCTTCCAGGAAAGAAGAAAAACACGCTACTGACACCTGCAGTGTAGTTTTTTAAAGAAAGAATGAAATTTTATTCTAAACAGCGAAATCTATTGATCAATTTTTTAAATTCATCTGACTTTTAAATAGATCAAAATTGAAGTAGGCACTTAATAAATAGCTCTTGCAAGCTGCAAACAAAGAAAATGGATCATTTGGATAAAGCAAGCACTACAAATCAGCAGATTTCTAAATCCAAATGTGCTCACGTGCATGCTAAACTCTATTTTTCATATTTATTAAGTGCCTACTTCAGTAGATCAAAAGTGAACCAATGGTTTTGTGTTGTTTTCATGAATCTCTCAAATAGATTCGATGATGATAAGCACCTTAACCCGAATTTCAAGACATTGCACCGCTGAAGTGGCCATGTAACATAAACTAGCTAACTAAAAGTGCCAAAGTGCCTTTGTAAATTTTTGATTCTCAAATAGCTGCTTTTTACTTAGATGGAAAAATTCAGGTGTTATTCATTGAGATGGGTAACAGGTTGAATATGCGGTCATGGATTCGAATGAGAGGACAACATCGTTCCCCAAATTTGAGAAAATCAAAAATCATTCAGTATGAATATTAAACTGCTGTAAAATCAATTACTTGAATCAACTCGCCATTATTTGTGGTGAATAATGCGGGTTAGAATCCTTTGCAAAACCCACCTTTTGGCCCAACTCTTCGTTACTCAAAATTTCAAAAGCCTCATTTACGACCAGTAAACTACGTTTTTGAAATGCTGAAAGCCTCGACTTGAACCAAAAATCCAGTTTTGCAAAGGATTCTATTCAACCACGGTAAATCAATTACTTGCATCAACTAGCCATTATTTTTGGTGAATAATGCAGGTTAAAACCTCAAAAAAACACGTTTTATCAACTAGAAACATCATTTTCTTGCCAAAAGAATGTTCTATTAAGAACACTATTTAGGCTTGTTTCCGAGTCTCGAAAATCGTTGCTTTTTGATTCCTTCCTTTTAATACAAAACATCCCTTATTGATCAACTCAAAGCCATCATTGCTTAAATGATCTTTTAATTCAGCAGATATTAGCAAATCGGTATTGAGATCATTACACATGGATTGAATTCTGGCGGTCGTGTTCAGAACATCACCAGTAAATAGTAACTCTCTTTTAATCAAACCTACCTGGCCCCTGGTAACTTTGCCCAAATGCACCCCTGCTTTAAATGTTGGAACTACTCCATATTTGCCAAGATAGTGGTCAGATCTGCTTTCAATTACATTTTTCACCCGGAAAAAACACTTTAAACAATTGTTTTCACGCAATCCATCAGTAGTGTGCCAAAATATTACAATCTCATCACCTACGTACTGATAAATATGACCTTTGCTTTTTACGATAGCTTCCGTCATATCTGAGTAATACTCGTTAATTAACTGGTAGTGTTTCTCATGACCAAGCTTTTCTGCAATTGCCGTAGACCCTTTCATATCTAAAAACATGAATATCCGGTCCTCTATAACTGATTTTGCATACTTGCCTGTAAAAAAATTCGCCACTACGTCCAATCCTAAATAGTCTACAATCTCAGAAAAAAATAAACCCACACTGATTATTATACTACCGTAGATGATAATACTCAACAACGCAAAACTGGTAAAGAACACCAAAATCGTATTGATTACTTCTCTATCAAAAAGAGAGACTCCCATATTATAGGAATTGATAGTTAATGATAGGATCAGCAATAAAAGAAGGAATATACACACATAAATTAGCGTTTTGAGCAGGATTTTTACAAAAAAAGGAAATCCCTTAAGTCTGTTTTTAAAAAATAATTCTTCGATAGTCCCTAAAACAAATCCAAGAATAAGGCTCATAATGATTGTTCCAATAAATGAGGTTAAGCTGTTGTATGGGTTTCCAGTAGACGGATAAATATTCGCTGAACCTAACAATCCACGCTCAACCTCAAAGTATAGCAAACCACCTGTAATGGCTATAATTGGATAAGGTATCAACTTAAAAAGGAATCTTCTTTGGTTAGGTTTCAAATAGGGGTATTTTGACTTAGTTTAATTGAAATCAACAACTGCTGACCCAAGAGTAATTCTATACGCATATTTTCTTCTAAGGATGATTCTTTTAGTTAAATATTAGCCTATTTACCTTGAGTCTGGATTTGTAAATTCGTCTGTTTCACCCTTTTATACGAGGAAAAAGAATGACTGTTAAGTACCTTTCTTTACATTGACTTAGGGCTTCTTCACCTTTTTCTTTAGGTGATCACAGCAGGTATAGATGTTGAACCGGCCTCATCGTGGAAATCAAAAAGAAAAGGAAAATTGAACTATGCATTTAGTAAATATGAAAAATTGGGTTTAGCATAGCATGTGAGCACATTTGGATTTAAAAATCTGTTGATTCGTAGTGTTTGCTTTATCTGAATGATGCATTTTCTCCATTTGCAGCTTGTCAAAGCTATTTATTAAAAGCCTGCTTCAAAAGGAAGATACATCCTCGCTTTTATTAAATGTCGGTTTAGATTAATAGGACAAAACGAAAGAATAGATGGTATATTAATAGAATCCTTTGAAAAACCCGCCTTTTGGCCCAACTCTTCGTTACTCAAAATTTCAAAAGCCTCATTTACGACCAGTAAACTCCGTTTTTGAAATTCTGAAAGCCTCGATTTGAGCCAAAAATCCAGTTTTGCAAAGGATTCTAATAATTAAAGGGCACCTCTAAAAACCCACTTTCAATTTTTGAGATGATCTTTTTTCCTGATACTTCGTCATCAAAATACTTACTTAACGCTGCTAAACTCCGTTTTTGACGCCTTTTCTCAGAAAAAAATCTTTACCTTAAATTCTTGAACTGAGTTTTTAGAGGTGCCTTAAAGTGATTAGACCCTATTGCTACTGTTAGCTTTATTTAGGGCCTGCTGAGAAACGTTTTTTCAATTCAAAAAATACGTTTATGTGGTCAAAAGATACTGTTTAGTAAATTTCTTTTTCAATAGGTGCAAGGGTTTCGAGCAGATGCTTCCATTTTCGGTGCACTGAAAAATCTCGATTTCGAGATTTTTCAACTAGTTACAGGTACATCAGCTACGTCGTTCGCTGCGGATCGAAGTATAAGCATACATCTTCACCTTGCTGCCTAGTATCTGATACACCTGTGACTTTCTCAGCAAG
>JBCDKO010000226.1:0-8210 GCA_038746525.1 Bacteroidota bacterium | reverse complement strand
GGTAAGCTCCGTCGGCATGGACAGCTTTAGCAGGCTGGTTGAACACTTCTTTTGTTCGCTCTATGGCTGGTTGTAAAAAAGCGGTATCCGAGGTGCTGGCTTCTTTTACTGAGACTTCTGCGATAAGATGGGGTTGGTCCTCATCATCTCAGCTTTCAGTTACGTTGGCACTGTAGCCTTTGACCTGCTTTCACTGAACACAGTGAAATACTGAGAGATTTGCAAAATGAGATCATCTTCAATCCAGACATGCACCACCGTACCATCCTAAAAGCCATTAAAACGGCAGAATCCAGGGAGATGCAAAAGGCGATCAGAGAATTCAGTAGAAACGCCTTTAGCAGTACATAAATGAATGACTTTTTTCTTGTATCAAGAACGATTTTTTAGATTTTTTGAGTGCTTTTTGTAAAACCAAATTAGATCGACAAATTATTAAAATCGTTTTTTATCATCTAATATTTTATCACTATAAGTAGTGATTGCATTCCTGCGTTCTATCTTCCACCTTTGGAATTGTCCAGACTTTATCTAAGTAATTTTGGATTGAGAGTAGAAGTAGATCATGAAAATTTTTAGAGATTCCGCAAAAAGTTCGAATAAGGAAAGACAGCAGCAACTTGGTTTAGATAACAGCCATGCCTTAGAAAAACTTTATAATCTACATGCCGATAAGCTTTTTAGAATTTCATTGAATCTTATTGACGATCCGGAAGCGGCAAAGTGTATAGTCCATAATGTATACACCAACCTTTGGTCCAGACGCGAAAACTTAAATATCACAGTCCCTTTAGAAGCATATTTGGTCAAGGCCGTCAAATTTGAGTCGATTGACTATTTGAGAGCCAAAGAAGTTAGAGAAAAATCAAGGGCCGAGATATTAGAACTAACTCATGTTTCTCATAATGATACCGAGGAGCAGCTTGAAGCATCGGACCTGAAGAGAGAAATCGGAAACTTGGTAGAACTTTTACCATCAAAATGTCAGCAAGTTTTTCGGTTAAGTAGAGAAGAATTTATGAGCAACCGCGAAATTGCCCACGGTCTTAACATCTCGGAAAAGACCGTAGAACGACACATGACCAAAGCTTTAAGCTTTCTCAGATCCTGTTTAAAGGATCTTTAATACTTTATTATTGTCAAGTGGGGGTTGTCCTGCTCTGAAACGGCATAGATATGTAAAGGATCGATGTAGATACGTGTATGCCATGAAAATCACAAAAGAGCTCATAGAAAAATACTACTTAGGAAAGTGCTCTGAAGAGGAAAGACTGTTCGTGGAACGGTGGATGAAGTCTTCGGAAGACGAAGAATCTAAATATACCACAAGAGCTATTCGGAAACTAAAAAGAGAAACCTGGGAAGAGATAAAATTAACGAACAAGAGTAGCTTCCTGGAAGCAGACCAAGCATACGTCAGACAAACTGAAAGCCGGAAACAGGGGCGTATCATTTCGCTCAATACGGTCACTCGTCGATATGCAGCAGTTCTCCTTCTATGTATCCTCAGCTTTTCAGCCTATTTCACTTACAACTTCTATGCTGTCTCTGAAAACACTCAGGTAGCAGATCTCTACCAAACCGTAACAACACTACGCGGAGAAAAAAGAACCGTGACGCTTTCCGATGGATCCACGATCAAGATGAATTACGAAACAGAGATCCGGATTCCGGAGCAATTTGAAGGGAATCAACGAGTGGTTTACTTGACCGGCCATGCCCACTTTGATGTGGCTAGAGATACCGAGCGTCCGTTTATCATCTATACGGAAGATTCCAAAACACAAGTATTAGGAACGTCCTTCGGTATCAATACAAAGGAACAGGGAAAAACAGAGATCATCGTTACCAGTGGGAGAGTAGCTTTCTCTGAAAAAGATCAATCAGATAATCTGGTAACGCTCACAGTGAACGATAAAGCAATACTAAACCCTAACAAAAGTATTACTACCTACGAAGTGGAAGCTAAGAAGCTAACCGCCTGGAAAGAGAATAGACTGGCCTTTTATGATCAAACCGTTGCAGAAATCATTGGAGTAATTGAACCATGGTACGATGTAAAAGTCACCATAACTAATCCAGACCTGCTCTCCAGAGAATACACCTTTGTTTATGATAATCCCTCCTTGGAGCTGTTGATCGAACGTATGAGCATCTTGGCCAAGTTCGAGTATAGGATAGAGGGTAAGAGGGTCATCATTGAATAGAAGAATAAGCTGATTCAGACCATGCGACGAACTACGATTTTATTCCATCTCTTCATGCTTTTGGGCATAGTTACTCCACAAGTAATCTTGGCTCAGTCCGCCATTTTGGATGAGCGCATCACGATCACATTTAGCAATGAGACAGTTAAAGAGGCATTGACTAAAATATCAGATCAGACTGGGTATGTCTTTAGCTATGCTAGTTCGGATGTCAATAAGACCAGAAGAGTTAATCAAAAATTTGTCAATGCGCCATTGAAAGAAGTCATTCGTTTTGTTTGGGGCGAAGGAAAAGTGAAGTTATTCTCGCTTGGCAGCACTATTGAAATATTGGTTGTTGAAACGCAAGAAAAAAGTTTTGGGGATCTAAGAGGATACTTAACGGATGATAATAATGAACCCGTCCCCTTCGCGATGGTAGCCATCAAAGGAACCAGAAAAGGAGTCATCACGGACGAATCAGGAAAATTTCAAATCAAAGGAATACCTGAAGGATCTCATGTGATAGCTATCTCTTCGTTAGGGTATGGAGCTAAAGAACAGGGGATCAATATAAAATCAAACGAAATAACTACAGTGGATATTAAAGTGCTTGTCTCTGTTCAGTCACTGGAGGAGGTCGTAGTAGAGGGGAAATCTTTCACACAAGAAATGGCAGAGAAGCCAATTGCTATTAGTACCATAAATACTTCAATGCTACAGGGCCAAACGCAGGATGTAGCCAAAGTTCTAGATAAAGTGGAGGGTGTACGAATTAGGCAATCAGGTGGCCTGGGCAGTGCCATCAATATTAGTATTAATGGCCTTACCGGTAACGCTATCAGATTTTATTATA
The DNA here is from genome assembly GCA_038746525.1 of Bacteroidota bacterium. Lineage (GTDB taxonomy): Bacteria > Bacteroidota > Bacteroidia > Cytophagales > Cyclobacteriaceae > Ekhidna. Next base: position 5,168 of record JBCDKO010000226.1, on the reverse strand, counting down.
ACGGCATCCCTTCAGAGTTTCTTGGAGGTGGATTTCAGTTAAATACCTTACCAATCAGCAATGTCGACCGGATAGAAGTGTACAAAGGGGTAATGCCTGCCAATATCGGTACGGATGCATTAGGTGGAGGAATAAATGTCGCTACAAATACGGATGGGATAAAAAAGGTAGATCTGTCTTATCAATTTGGGTCATTTAATACCCATAGGGCCGCTGCTAGTATCACCAGACCAATGGGTGATAGTTGGTTCATAAATGTCAACGTAAATTATAACTATAGTGATAATGACTACAAGATGGAGGTGGAGAACAATATTTATGACGCTTCATTTCCTCTTCCTACAGGTAAAGAAACAATTACGGTAAGGCGTTTTCATGACGCCTTCTCAGCTTTTTTAGGCAATATGCTACTAGGTTACTCCAATGAAGACAAGGGTCTTTCTTTTAGGATTGGAGCATATATTACCGCCTCAGATAGAGATTTGCAGCATGGAGTTAGGGTCAGTTTTGTACCAATCGGAGAGTTCAGGTCCAAATCTCAAGACTCCTATTTGAAAGCGGATGTAGAAAAGAAAATTTCAGATAATTGGATATTGTCCTATTCAGGTATAGGCGGATATTCTCGAGCCCAAATCAGGGACTCTACACGCAATCTGTACGATTGGTATGGTAGGATTGTATCAGAAATAAACCCGTCTATCGACAGAAATAATGGCGCAGAGTTATTGGGCCGTCCTTCTATCTCCGATATAAACAGCTACAATGCCGTTCAGCGTTTTGGCAGCACATTTGATTTGCCATACAATATTTCACTTAGCCTTCATCACTTTTTCGCTTATCAAAAACGCCAGGGAAGTGAAGAGCTGGAGATTAATTACATAGCCGGAGAAGACCCCTTGGAAGAGGGCTTTCGAATTACCCGGAATATCACCTCACTGGAACTAAAAAAGCTGTTTTTCGCTAAGAAACTGGAAGTATTGTCTACCGTCAAGTCTTATAGATATTCCACTGAGGGAGTCAACACCCTTGTTAGAGATAGAAATACCCGAACTGATTTACCAATTGTAACAAATAATGAGTTAGAGTGGGGGTTTAATTTGGCTGCAAAGTGGAATGTAACAGAAAAACTTTTTTTAAGGACATCCTTTGAAGATGCCGTCAGGATTCCGACGCAAAATGAAATTTTTGGCAATTTAGGCCCAATTATCCCTAATTTCTCCATAAGACCCGAGAGAAGCCGTAATCTCAATCTGGACTTGAACGCAGACATCAGCTCTTTTTTGAAGGCAAATTTTAGTTATTTCATACGCTCACAAAGAGATCTGATCGTCCTTCAACCCATTGATGTTGAAACGGCAAGATTTATCAATAGAAATAAAGTATACAGCTCGGGTGTAGAAATATCTCTGAGAGGTACACTTGCAAAAAAAATCAATTATACATGGAATACCACTTATTTCAATATTGAAATAAGTGAAGTTTCACAGCAGCAGGATGAATTTTTAATAGGCAGCCCGGTACCAAATATCCCCACTTTCTTTTCCAATTTAGGATTGACTTATCTTTTTGAGGATGCCTTTAAAAAAGAAAACAATCTTCAGTTCAATATAGATGTTCAGTTTGTTGATGAATTCTCCTTTATACAAGACGGTAATATTAGAAATGATGCCAACTGGATACCTGTACAATTTGCAGTAGATGCAGGCTTTACTTACAAGATAAAAGACAACCTAAGTTTCAATTTTCAGGCAAATAACGTGTTTGATACTGCACTTTTTGATTTTGTAAGTGTGCCAAAACCGGGAAGAAATTTTGCCGCGAAAGTGAGGTACAACTTTTAATGATTAATTCAATTTAAACGCTAAGCAATGATTAAAAATGTTCTAAGATTTCTTTCAATAAGTATGTTACTTGGATTTGTTTCTTGTAGCGATGATAACACAACACCAGTTAGTGAAAAGCAAACCGGATATGTGATCCATACTACGGCAGGTATAGGAGCTGAGCAGTCTCATTTTGTACAATTCTTTGATGAGATGCCAAGCGGTTCCATAGATAACACCCGGGGAATATCCTTTCCAAGGTTTTTTGCAATCGATGTGTATGATAATTATGTGATCTCTGGAAACATATCAGGGGCTGTTGAAGGAGTTTCGCAGGTGAAATTTGATGTGGATGGAAAAGCTTTTGAATCTGCCTTTTTGCCAACAACAGGTACTTCAGCTTCCGGTGCGATAAAAGATGCTGAAACGGCATATGTCAATGATTTTAATTCTGAAGATATCATAATTTATAATCCCACTACAATGCAGAGTAAAGGCATCATTGATATGTCAGTAGCGTTTAGGAGCCCTAGTTGGACAGGCCTTTCATGGCAAGCGTTTGTCATTAGGGATAACGATCTTTTTTTTACAGTTCGTCCGGGTATAGAAGGAAGTGGGAGCTTTTATGCCACGGATAGTGCAATTGTGTACCACATAGACCTGATCACTGAAACATATCAGGGTGTCTCCGCAATAGACAAAAATGGACTTATAAGTAGGACATATAATGAAACATGGGTCGATGAGCAAGGTAATATATATTTGGGCTCGTTATTTGGAGACCCAGGTAGAAATACAGAACCTTCAATCTTGAAGATTCCGGCTGGTTCTACCTCCCTTGATCCCAACTATGATTTTAAATTCGTCAATCCGGTTACTGGAACACTATCAAGTGTAAATTTGCCCATTTTTGTAGGCAATTTCGTATATCATCAAAATGGCAAGGGGTACTCTGTCGTCAGCACGTCCCTTCCTCAGGCATTGTTGGACTTTATAGCAGAAAAAGGAAGCGTTGACGCAATATTAAATGATCCCGTACTTGTAACGGAAGCTTTTGCACTTTTAAGCAATAATCCAAATGGACAATTCGTTGAAATAGACCTTGAAGCACAAAACACCACGATAATAGATGGCCCACCTCTCGTTGATGCCAACAATTCTTTTGTCAAAGTGATAGATGGGTCCGTTTATTTGATGGCTACAGGTGGCCACACTAATGCTGTATACGAATATGACCCGGCTACAAGAACTATCACAGAAGTATTCAATATAACCTCAGGTGGTCGTATCGCGGACTTTTACAAGATAGGGGATTAGAATTTTTAAGTGGCCTTCTTTATTAAGACCCGACCACCAATTTCTGTTTTATGATCTACTTAACAATCATTACCAATTTGTTATCCGTCGTTCTGCTGTATATGCAGTCAAATCGAAGGGAATTCAAGAAGTCAACTGCATTTAAAAAAAGGTATAAGCTTCTATTCTGTTTTTGCTGGATCCAACAAGTACTTAGCAGTTTTGGCTTATGACCACCATGAATCAGGAGGTTTGCTAGATTTTTCAAAATTGTAAAAGACATTGATTTAAGTTACAGATGCATTAGGCACCGCACAGTTTACATTTTGATGATAAGTCCGAATGCTTGAACTTATTATCTACAATACTCAATTTTTATCGAAATTTAATAATCGATCTTTACTCAGATCATTGACTTATTATTCGATTCCCCTAGGGATTCGAATAATAGAATCCTTTGCAAAACTGGATTTTTGGTTCAAATCGAGGCTTTCGGAATCTCAAAAACGTAGTTTACCGATCGTAAATGAGGCTTTTGAAATTTGAGTAACGAAGAGTTGGGCCAAAAGGCGGGTTTTTCAAAGGATTCTAATAATAATTCACTACCAAATCACTACCATTGGCACATTATAAGGTTCTACTGAGTTGAGTGTGGGTTTGCGATCTTTGCATAAAAACTTTTGGAAGGTTGGCAAATGCTTTATAAAAAAGCCTATTATTATTCAACAGGCTAAAATCTTACACCATTGTTTGGAAAACTTGGTTGATTAAGTGTTTTTATTTCTTTAACTTTCACTAGAATATAATAATTAACTAAAAAAGTGATGCATGAATAAGATACTACTACTTAGTGTTTTGGTTCTTTTGGTAATAGCATCAGCCATTGCTCAAAGGACAGTATCGGGTAAAGTCACCGACGAATCGGGAGAAGCTTTGCCAGGTGTGAACGTGCTGATTCAAGGCACAATGACGGGTACCCAAACAGATCTGGATGGAAATTTTCGTATTTCTGTTGAAGACGGTGAAATACTTGTTTTTTCTTATGTTGGCTTTGAGTCTCAAGAAATAAACATAGGATCAAGAACCGTTATCGATGTATCGATGGGTGGTGCGACAGAGCTTGAAGAAGTTGTAGTAACTGCTGTTGGATTGACTGCACAAAAACGAGATTTAGGTTACTCTATACAGGAAGTCAAGTCGCAGGAGTTGGATAGGGCAAATGAAGTAAATCTTGTCGCAGGGTTGGCAGGTAAGGCTGCAGGTGTTCAAGTTACGAGTTCAGGTGGAACAGCTGGTGCCGCTGCACAAATAAGAATAAGAGGAAACAGCACTATTCAAGGTTCAAATACACCTTTGTTTGTAGTAGATGGAATTCCCATTGATAATAGTACCTTCAACACTTCAGATTCTCCGGAGGACGCGGTATCGACTTTAGGTTCCGGGGGTGTGAATAATTCTAATAGGGCAATTGACTTGAATCCAAATGACATTGCGTCTTTAACAGTTTTAAAAGGGCCCGCTGCTACAGCTTTATATGGAGTTAGAGCCGGTAATGGAGCTATAGTAATAACAACAAAACGAGGTTCGAAAGGCCGGGTAAAAGTGAATTATTCATATGGATTAACCTTTGATAGGGTTAATCAATTACCTGATCTACAAACTACATATGCGCAAGGCCGGGTTATTGATGATGAGAGTCAGCCCACATATCAAGGCCCTGAAACGTTTGAAGGATTTAGTTGGGGACCAAGGATTTCTGATCTTCGTATTTCTAGTGAACCTTCGTTATGGTATCCTAATGGAGCTATTGTTGCGGCAAATGATCCCTCTGCGACCGATCAAGTGCCGGAGTCATTTGATAATACTGATGACTTTTTTGAAACAGGGATTACTGTAAATCACTTCATAAGCGCCAGGTACTGTAAGAAGAACCAAACATATTCATATAATTTTTCTATGATTTAACATTAAATTAACATTTAACTTTACGCTACCGAACAGAGGGCTTCAGGTGATTGATTACACGGAAGTTCATCTAGTGCAGCCTCT
>JBCDKO010000225.1:0-8260 GCA_038746525.1 Bacteroidota bacterium | reverse complement strand
TGATTTCATGTACACTTTTTCAAGCTGTACAAGAAATGTATTGGATGAATTTAAGAAGACTTTTATTCAAATCTATACGAGAAATTACATGTGATAATAAAATACCCGTCTGTAGATAGCCACTTTTCGGAGTGGACTCAATTTTTGAATTAATTGAGATGAAACCACGCCGGATTTTGTTTCGATTTTATTAAAGCCTTAATAAATAGATTCGATGACTATGAGTACTTTTAGGTCTCAAACAAACACGTTATTTGAGTTAGTGACATCGCTTTTCTTGCAAGAGATGCTATTTTTCGTAGAGACACTATTAATTCCATTGAGTAAGGTTATCGTTTCTTTCCAAAAAACCTTGTTTTCTTAAGATAACCTTCTTTATTATTGATCTGGGAGTATGTAGCAATTTATTCCTAATCCATTTTCGTCTCATTCCTAATAGACGACTTCTATGTTTCTTATTTCCTTAAATTATAGTTCTAATGCCTTGATCTTAGCGTGGAACGACCAAGCCTCCGACTTATACCTCTCCTCATAAAGGAGTTATAGATAGCCAAACAATGAATTGAGTAATCTTCACAATATTCCTGGAAATATTACTTGATCTATCTATAGTGAAATTTATACCTGATTTATATAGATAGTGACTTTATTATAGTAAGGAATAGTCGTAATTGAAAGCAAATTTTCACATCTTACATTGGTATTTTAGTGTGATATCTTGAACTATTCAGTATGTATCTTCATTCGGAAAAACTACATTTCACTTAGAACCAAATAGCCCAAGGTACGAGCTGTTCTCTCCCAATCAGAGTTTACAGGAAAAATCAGCGCGTTACTCCTCCGATTTTGTCAAACTGAGATTGTCTGCATATACAAAGGATTCTGCCCACACTTCAGTATTATCCGGATCATTCAAGTCTACCCCCTCTTCATAGATGAAGATCGAGAGCGCAAACTGCCTGTCTACGTTTTCATCATTAATATCGACGGTAAACTCGTGAGTTATTGATTCCCAATCAGTAGATTGGGCATCTGACAGATTCGTGATATTTTCACTTAGTATGGTAATATTATCAAAGCCCCCAAACGAATTATAGGCAGGCTCGTTTCCGTTAATTACAATAAATTTGGTCACTATGTATGTATTGTAAAATTCTGGTATCCAATCTGCAGGGCTCTCTTTTATCCTGAAATTGCCTGTAAGGCTGTATGTAGCTCCACCTTGCAGGGCTGCCTCAAAAGTCTGATAGATACCAAAGCCATAAGAAGCAATACTAGCCACATAACTCCCATCGGTGGCTTCCCCCACTTCTTCCAAAATGCTGCTTGATTTTGCCCAATCATATCTAAGAGGAGTGGATTCCCAACCCGTAATATTCGCAAACTCTGGCACGCTATCCGCTTCTAGGCCATCCACTTCAAAACTTGGGTTGATTAAAACAACATCATAATCATAACGTATCTCACGTGTCATAAAAGTGTCTACGGCAATTTCCAGATTTATGCAGGCCTCATCTACTTCTTCTTGAGATAAACTTGCTTTATCAAGGGTAAATTGAGCTGAATCGATTGAACGTTGCAATTCTGTCTTTGAACCCGCCTCGTATTCTCCGGGATCCGTACCTTCCGTTGCATTATCGTGAAGATTTTGTGCCGTAACGATCCTATTCTCAAGATCACCGGTATCTGGTCCATCTTCCTCCGTTATCTCGCGCGCCATAAAAGTGTCAATGGCATTTTCAAGGTTTCTATAAGCCTCATCTACCTCTTCCTGAGAGGGATTTGCTTTATCTAAAACAGCCTGAGCTGAATCTATTGAACTTTGTAATTCTGCCTTTGAACCAACCTCATATTCTCCAAGATTAGTCCCTTCTACTGCACTATCATAAAGATTTTGTGCCGTAATTATCTGCTGTTCCAGATGAATAGTAAATACGATATCACTGTAATCATCATCTGTCAGCTCACAACCTATAGCGAGCAACAATACGAGTCCGCAATAATAAAATTTATGTAATGATTTCATAATTAGTAATAGTTATCGACTAAAAACCTTCATTTTGTTCCAAACCAGGATTAGAAGAAAGTGCTTGTTCCGGAAAAGGCAATAATAGATATCGCTCTGCTCCTACATTTTCCCAATCACTTGATACGGAACGAATGTGATCTAATAATCTCTCTTCAAACATTCTTTTAGTATCTTGTTTTATATGACCTTCCAGGTAAAGCTCCCACCTCCGCTCGTCAAAGATTTGTTGTTTTAACGATTCTTTATTGAAGTCAGCTACTGACAAAGGAGAGAGACCGGCTCTTGACCTTACCTTATTCAATTCTGTAATACTGCTACCGATATCATCTAATTCATTAAATGCTTCCGCTCTCATTAATAGCACATCGGCATATCTTATAAAATAATAGTCATTCCCACTGTGGATACCGGTACCATCCGAAAGATCCGGTGGGAACTTAGTGATCATTACCTGATTATCAGTAGGTGACAAATACAACCCATTTCTGCGTTGGTCAGCTTCATCGAATGACTGATAAAAACTCTGGGTCATAGCAATGTTTCCCCAATTCTGGATTGCAGAAAACTCTGTTCGCTCTGAAGCTTTGTAAAGATAAGGATGCAAAACCTGCGTTTGTAGTTCAGTGTTGGTTTCAGCTCTAAATGCGATGGTCCAGACTGCTTCCATATTAGAAAAACCTTCATTTTCTAAACTGAAAATATCCATGTATTGAGGCGACAGAGAATATTCCCCGGAATTGATAATTTCCCCGGTAACAGTCACACATTCTGTATAGTTACCTTGCTCAAGATATGCTTTCGCCAATAAGCCCTGAGCACTCCCTTTTGTCAAGCGGGCATATTCCGCTTCTCCACTACTCATTAATTCAGATTTAAGTGGTAATGCATCTGCAGCAGTTATCAAGTCTGACTCTATCAGGTCATAATTACTTTCTATGGTGCCACGCGGAATGGAGAGCCGGGTATCATTGGGGTCGGTCAACTCCGGGACTGGACCAAACCATTTTAAGAGAGTAAAATAGGCTAATGCTCGCTGAGCTAATGCCTCACCTTTGATTCTGGTTCTTACTGATGCTTCGAGGTCTGATTCTTCCAAACGCGAAATGACCGTGTTGGCTTTATTAATGGATCCCCATAGCTGAGGCCAAATACCCCAGCCCGTAAAGTCAGGAGTGGTACTGTTCCAATCGGAATAGTCAGTGTATAAAGTAGTTGCAAAATAACCTCCGGTAGTGTAATCGGTACCCAAATCCTCAACTATATATTGCCATAAACTATAACCTCCAAATGGTTCGCTGATGTCATATATTGATCCTCTAAGTGCCACCAGAAAATCAGATTCTGATTGCCAAAAGGAATCATCTGTAATATTTCCGCGAGAAACTTCTTCCAAAAGGTCATCAGTGCACGCCAATGGCAGCGCAACTGTGATTAGCAATACGAGATATTTAAATAATTTCATAGCAGTCAACTTTAAAATGTTAAATCAAGGCCAAACAAAATCGTTCTCGAAAAAGGTCTTAGGTTAAAATCCCCGTCATACTCCCACACATCCGGGTTTACTCCCGAGTAATTCGTAAAGGTTAGAAGATTTGACATTGAGACATATATTCGAAGATTATCGGCCCAAGGGACATACTCCGGTTTAACCGTATATGCTATTGTTACGTCTCGTAATCTCACGAAACTTGCATCTTCAATGGTCCAGTCGCTTGTAACTAACTCAGTCGTTGGTGCCTTGAGTAAGCTAGGTACATCGTTGTTAGGATTTGAGGTTGTCCACCGATTAATGGCCTCCTGTGTACGATTTGTACCATAGTTGAAAAAAGGAAAGGTGTAAAACACCTTGGATCCGTTGGTCACTGACTTTTTGAAAACCCCTTCAAAAAAGAATGACGCCTCAAAATTTTTATAATTGAATTTACTGTTAAATCCTGCAGTGGTTTGCGGTATGGTACTTCCCAGGAATATTTTATCTTCATCTGTAAGCTGACCGTCAGGTCCTTCTGTAATGTTCCCATTTTCATCAACTCCTCGAATATCTGCAAATTTAGGATCGCCAGGTTCTGCACCATAGAACGCAGCAGCTTCTTCACCTTCTTGCCAAATTCCTATGAAATCATAGCCCCACAATGCACCTAGTGGATATCCTTCGGAGTTCTTTCCTGTAAATCCATAGTTGGTATTATTAAGCCATACCGGGTTGGTCAGTACCTCATCATCGTTCATGTCGGTGATCCGGTTTCTGTTGTAAGCCACCCAAATTCCTGGTGACCATTTGACACTCCCTCCAAATAAATCTAAATACAAATCTATTTTTCCCTCGATACCTTTATTTATCATCTCTCCCTGGTTTAAAGTAATCCGGGAAAACCCTGTTTCTGTAGGTACTTGTCGATCTATCAATAAATCTTTGGTATTCTTCCTGTAAACGTTCATTTCAAGATAGAAATATTCATTTCCCATCTCAAGTCCGAAATTGGTAATTCTACTGGTTTCCCATTGCAAGTCAGGATTGGGCAAATAATCTCCAACCCATCTTAGGCTATTTTCTATGGTTTGTCCTAAAGCAATGGGCTGGAAATCTATTAGCCGAGTGGTTCGGAAGGAGGGTATTGCAGAATTACCAGCTAGGCCGTAACTAACCTTTAATTTCATAGCGTTCACAAAGTCCTGATCAGGAAAAAAACTTTCTCTATCTATTTTATATGCCGCTGCGATAGAAGGAAAGTGTCCCCATTTATTGTTTTCGCCGAATTGAGTAGCTCCGTCTATACGATGGCTGATCGTAAGGTAATATTTACTATCAAAATTGTAGTTTAGGCGAGACACTGCCGAAATTATTTTACGTTCGGTCCAGTTGCTTCCTAGTTCTCTATTGAGTAATCCAGCTCCAATATTGTAAAAGCCGATACCTTCAGCCGGAAAATCCTCTGCTTCGGCAAGTAATCCTCTTTTAAGCTGGGTATTGATTGAACCTCCTGCCAAGAAATCAATTTGGTGATTATCCAAATTCTTACTGTATTTAACAAAAGACTCAGCGAAAAGGTCACGTTCTATTCCTGAAGAGATGTTTGCTCCGGTGGGAATTTGACCATCGAATTCAGGTAAAAACCTTTGACGAAAATACTCAGAAGATGTTTGATTAAAGCCCCCTCTTACTTGTAAACTAATATTATCTGTAAAATTGTAATTCAAACTCAGGTTTATTCTTATATTTTGAATATCTGAAAAGCCATCAAATGCTTCGGGATTTAAAAATGGATTGTTTAACCAAAATAAATGATTCATGTAGTGATCTGACAGCTCGCCATTTTCATTCCGCACTGGGGTGTTTGGAGAAAAAAGTACAGCATTGTTGTAGGAATAAGACAGTTTATCACCTATGTTCTGATTAAATTCTCCATGTCGATTAGACAATGACTCACCTGATTCCATCGCATAATTGAAGCTAGAAGATATTTGAATCTTATAACCTTCATAGTCTAATTTCAAACTTCCATTGTATCGCTGATAATCTGCCGGTCCAACAATATTATTCGCGTCCAGAAAACCCGCAGACAATCGGTATTTTAAGTTGTTTGTGGCTCCTGATAGTGAAATATTATGTTCTTGTGCGACATCACTTTCGTTGATCACCTCTTTTTGCCAGTTTGTATTAACTGTGTTGTTTATGTCATCTAAGGTTAATTCTGTTCCAATCAGCACATCGTCATCAAGTCTATTGTCCGGCTCATGGGCTAGGGAAAAATAAAATCGCGTGTATTCTTCCGCGTTCATCAGATCCATATCCCTGGCTAATCTTTGTACCGATAATCTTGTACTGTAGTTTACTTTAGGCTTACCTTCATGACCACCTTTAGTGGTTATTAAAATCACACCATTAGCACCTCTTGAACCGTATATAGCCACTGCAGATCCATCTTTTAACACGCTTACTTGCTTTATATCATTTGGATTCAGCGTGTTTAACGCGTTATTATCTGTCATGGGGAAGCCATCAATCACAATAAGTGGCTGAGCCGCTCCTTCTCCTTGCAAAGAATTTACTCCCCTCAACGCGAAAACAGGTGTTGAACCTGGGTCTTGATTATGGCTATTTACATACAATCCGGAGACTCTTCCTTGAAGCTGTTGGCCAATATTAGTGGCTGCGGAGGTATTTAGATCTTCCGGTTTAACAGACTCTATAGCCCCTGTTAAATCTTCTTTTTTTACCGCCCCATAACCTACCACCACAATTTCTCCCAGGGCTTGGATATCTGGCACCAACTGAATTTCAATTTCGCTCAGGTTATTAATTGGAATTTCCTGCACTTCATATCCCATGAATGAAACAACCAAAGTTGCATCTTCGTAACCTTCGACGTTAAGTCGAAATTTACCGTCTATATCAGTTATAGCACCAATGGTAGTGCCTTTTATTTGGACCGTTGCACCTGGCAGGGCATTTCCACCTTCATCCATTACTGTACCTGAGACTTCCTTTTGGATTTCAAAATCACCTAAATTCATTAAACCTGAATTTCCTCTGGCTCGTATCCTATTCGGAAATAAAATTAGACAAAGCACCAATGTTATCAGAAAGGATGTATTACTTCGTTTAATTAAATTTCTTACCGTAAGGGTGTGGTTTTGATGAATTGACATATCTTATAAGTTAATATATAGAAGAAAAGAATCACATAAGAATGAATATTGATCTATCAATAATTTATTGAATTTTAACAATAAACCAAAATTACATTGCCTTTTAATTAGCTAACTCTTACAAATTCGTTAATTTATGGGTGTGTTTTTATTTGGCAAATAAAACATTCTACTTTATTTAATAAAATGCTATGAATTTCATAATGAACACAGAATCTTTTGCGATTAAGTAAGTCCTCTATTGATAAAACTGTCTTTAGAGACAAAGCTGTCTAATCCATAAAATTTATAATGTAAATAGGGCTTGCTGAGAAAGTCACAGATGTATCAGATACTAGGCAGCAAGGTGAAGATGTATGCTTATACTTCGATCCGCAGCGAACGACGTAGCTGATGTACCTGTGACTAGTTGAAAATCTGGAAATCGAGATTTTTCAGTGCACGAAAAATGGAAGCATCTGCTCAAAAACCTTGCACCTATTGAAAAAGAAATTTACTAAACAGTATCTTTTGACCACATAAACGTGTTTTTTGAATTGAAAAAACGTTTCTCAGCAGGCCCTAAATAACCAACAGGAGTCAATGTCAGTAAAGAACTATTAAGCCAGTGATTTCAACCGCACCAGAAAAGCATAACCGCTTTCATTGGTACGGTATTAACCCCTGATGATTCTTCACCGACCGGAGATTCACCAGTAGACAAAATGAACCAAACATTAAAAAGTGAGGGACATCAGCTTTACAAAAGAGTAAACAAACTATAGAAACAGTATTTGGAATTATAAAAGAGATAGTAGAATTTAGGCGCTTTTCCCTTAAAGGTGAACAGCAAGTAGACGGTGAATGGTCCCTATATATGCGGCATATAATCTCAAGAGGATGTTTAACCTCTCATTGGAATGATAAGGGAACGACGAGCCCCACTCTTATTGCAAGAAAGAAAATATCCTACATGACGCAAAGTCTAGAAAATCCACTAACATAGTCAAGGGCAACACAATAGAAATTTGTGCTATAACTTATAATCTCTAATCAGAACTCAAGTCCGACAGACTCCTAGAAAGATTTAATCGTTTTTAAAACTTCTTCCGTGTCAAATGGCTTTGCAAAATAGCCATTTAAATCACCCTTATCAATGGCTTGTCTAACTTCCCTTTTTAGTTCATAACCTGTCAAAATGAAACACGGGATAAAAATGCTTTTTTCTCGAATTTCTTCTACTAATTTGAGCCCAGACATATTGGGCATCTTCATATCTGTAATAACTAAATCGATTGGCTCTTTATTAAGAATTGAAAGGGCTTCTATACCCGAGTCGGCGGTATATATCTCAAACAAACCATCGAAAATATCGATGAAAACTTCGAGATTAAAAGACTCATCATCAACGTATAGAATTTTTTTCATTCTTTATTGGCATTTAGTAAAATTAAGGTCATAGTAGTTCCTTCACCTTCTTTGGAAAGAATTTCATACGGTATGTTATGAGCTTTTAAGATATCAAACGTAATATAAAGACCTAATCCTGTACCTTTATCTGGGTCTTTGGTAGTGAAAAAAGGATCGCCTATTTTCTGAAGA
>JBCDKO010000224.1:0-8260 GCA_038746525.1 Bacteroidota bacterium | reverse complement strand
GCCTATCTAGACGAGTATTGTTACCGATTTAACCGACATCTGATGAAGGGTAAACTATTTGACCGTCTGATGGATAGAATGGTAGCTCATAGCCCGGTCTACTGCAAAAACTTGACTATTTACTAAGTGCCTACTTCAATAAAACGATACATTTAACTTGAATACAGATGAAAAAGAGCAAATTCAGCGAAGAATAAATTTTAAAAGTGCTCAAAGAGTAAGACGAGGCAAGAAAGTAGAAGAGATCTGCCGATCCCACGGGATCAATGCTGAAAGGCTCCCAATTCTTGCAACAACTAGGTTTCGCACGAGAAGACATTCCTGAGGTAGTCAAAGCCGCCCTCAAGTATCCAATACCCTCACTTCGGGAGGTAAACGAAATAGCACTTAGTCAGTTATTTGAGAAAGGCTCGGAAAGGAAACTTATTGAAGATCAGGTTAATGCCTGAAAGACATCCTGCCTGCCTTGCTCAAAGGCAGGAGTACAGGTCACTCATCCCTTAAGCTTTGCACGGGATTCGCTAATGCCGCTCTGAAACTCTGAATGCCTACGACACTAACGCCAATCAGTACGGCTACAGCAAAAGCACCAACAAAAATTAACCAGTTAACTGAAATGGCATATGCGAAATGTTCTAACCAGCTATTCATCCAGAAGAATGCGATGGGTGTTGCAATCAGTCCTGCAATCACAATGAGCCGAAGAATGTCTTTTGACAATAGAGTGATGATTTGAAAAGTATTTGATCCAAGCACTTTACGTACACCGATTTCCTTAACACGTTGGTTGATCATGTAAGCAGAGAGACCCAATAAACCGATACAAGAGATGAGTATAGCTAGAAAGGTAAACACACCGAATATGCGTCCAGTGGTCTGCTCTGACTGATAGAATTGCTTCAGGTCTTCATCCAAGTAATATGCCGTAAAAGGTTCTCCTTTCGCAAATTCGTTCCATGTTTGTTCGATAGCTTCACGTGCTTCCAACACAGAACCTTGAGTTTTGATGGTAAGCTTAGAAAACAACTGGTTAGGCCCTTGCAAGCTGGTATATGCCGCCGGCTTCAAGTCTACATGTAATGACTGGAAATGAAAATCCTTCAGGATGCCAATGATGGTATAGGTTATCTTATTATTCCCATTAATTTCAATGATCTGCTTTCCAATCGGATCTTCAATCCCTAAGGCTACCACTGCAGATTCATTGAGCATCATGGATAGGGAGTCGTTGTAAGCATCTGAAAAAAAGCGTCCTTCAGCCAGCTGAAAGCCAACCGTCTCTAGCATTGGGTCATCAAAAACCATCTGACGCATCACCATGCTTTCTTTCTCTCCCCTGCCGGGGAGCTTTGCGATAAAGTCGCCGGTTAAATCACCGGGCATGATCGACGTATAGGCTGCTGATACCACTTCAGGCAATTGTGCGATTTTATCCCGGAAGGTGTAAAAACGCTCGTTGCTTCCGTCTTGATCATTCAATACCCCTACATTTTCCAGCACTACCACCTGATCTTTTTCATAACCCAATGACTTATTCAAGAGAAACTGCATTTGATCAAACACTATTAGAGTTGCACTTATGAGGATAATGGAGATCGTAAACTGCACCACGACCAAGGCATTTCTGGAATGAATGCTGCCTTTCCCCCTACGTAATTTACCAGCCAGCACCGACAAGGGCTTGTAAGAGATAATGAAATACGCAGGATACAGTCCGGCCAGTAACCCAATTGCGGTCACCAAAAAAATACTAATGAATAATGTGCCTGGACCTGCAAACTGGCTAAATGAAATTGGCACACCGGAAAATTGAATAAAGACAGGAATAACCAGTGCCACGATTCCTAATGCAACCAACGCGCTAATCAAGGTAACCATCACTGATTCAGTCAGGTATTGGCCAACCAATTGGGTTTTGATGGCACCTAGTACTTTGCGAACCCCTACTTCTTTGCCTCGCTCTGTTGATCTGGCGGTGGAAAGATTCATGAAATTTACCGCAGCAATAATCAGGATAAATAATGCAATGGCTGAGAAGATGTAGAGGTATCGGATGTTGCCGTTAGATTTTAATTCGTTCTCTAAGTTAGAATAAAGGTGGATGTCTTTGATGTGTTGTAAGTGGTAATTATATCCGTTTCCGGCTGCCACATATTCATCATACGATACTCCTAAGCGTTGTTGAATCTGACCTTCAGCATATTGCTTAACAAAAGCCGGTAACTTTTCTTCTACCCGCATGGGATTCGTTCCCGGGCTCAGCTTAAGGTACGTCATTGCAGAAAATCCGATCCAGTTGGCCTGGTTGAAAAAGGCATTTTCATGCATAGGTGTTAGGTAATCGAATAGAAAGTGCGAATTGCTTGGATAATCCACCGCAACCGCCGATACTTGATGGGGCTGATCAAACACTTCCACCGTTTTCCCTACTGGATCCTGACTGCCAAAGAGTTTTTTAGCGGTACTTTCAGATAGAATCACAGAGCCAGGGTTCAGCAAGGCTGTTTGCGGATCTCCTTGTACCAGTGAAATGTTTACAACAGACAAAAAGGCGGAATCAGCAATCACGATCTTGTCTTCTAAAAAAGACTGATCGCCTAAACGAACTGTTGAAGGATTGAATGGCCGAAAAGCTCTTCCCTGGGCGATAACTTCGGGAAAATCTTTTACTAACTGAGGACCGAATGAATGAGGTACATATGGATAATTGACTTCCCGTTCCGGGTACACGCGATTGATCCACATACGGTAAACCTGGTCATCCTGGAAGGAATCGTAGGAAGATTCGTAATCCACATATAAGTAGATCAATAAACAAGAGGCGAGGCCAATGGAAAGCCCGATGATGTTGATGAGGGTAAATCCGAGTTTCTTTTTTAGGCTTCGCCAGGAAGAGATAATGTAGTTTCTGAGCATGATAAGGTTTGTGTTATTTCTTTTTATACTCCATTAAAACTGAAATGGTTACCTAGTTCAACCAAGTGTTCATAAATTCTACTCCTAATACAAATCCCTCCTGTTGTTCTTTTTTACAATATGCCCTCGGGACTTGAAGTACGCTCTTGGGAACTTGAAGTGTATACCGTATGCTCATTCAAGTTTCTTCCATCAATCTCTGCTGCCATTTCCAGGAAGATTGGAGCATCTCTTCCAGGCCTGATTTTGCTTTCCAGCCCAGTTTGTCATTGGCGTAGGAAGTATCAGCGTATATTTTTTCCACATCCCCTGGCCTTCGGTCAACAACTTTGTAGTTTAATTTTTTGCCAATTGTTTTTTCAAAAGTCGTAATGATGTCCAACACTGAATAGCCAGTACCCGTCCCGAGATTAAATACTCCATACTTTTCCTTGGCTTTGTTCTGAAGCAATCTTTGCAAAGAAACAACATGTGCCTTGGCCAAATCTACGACATGGATATAGTCTCTAATACAGCTCCCGTCAGGCGTGTTATAGTCATCCCCAAAAACAGAGAGTTGCTCTAATTTACCTGCGGCCACTTCTAGAAGGTATGGCATTAAATTGTTAGGGATACCGGATGGAAACTCTCCTATTTTTCCTGAATCATGTGCTCCAATAGGATTGAAATATCGTAATGAAATGGCTTGCAGAGCGTCATTTGATGCGATAGCGTCTTTAATTATCTCTTCACAAACTTGCTTTGTATTCCCATAAGGAGAGTTTGCTGGCTTTATTTCACTATTCTCTGTCACAGGTAATTTATCTGGCTCACCGTAAACTGTGCACGAAGATGAGAATATCATAGAACTTACGTGGTATGCTTCCATCAATTCTAAAAGATTGATGGTGCCGAGCAGATTGTTTTTATAATACAAAAGCGGTTTGTTTACCGATTCGCTCACCGCCTTTGACGCCGCAAAATGAATGACGGAGGTAATGTTATTCTCTTTAAAAACCTCCCGCAATGATTCCTGGTCTTTTAAATCCTTTTTATAGAACTTCGGTGTTACTCCCGTAATATCTTCTAGCCTTTTCAACATGGACCGATGGCTGTTCGAAAGATTATCAACAATTATCGCCTTGTAACCGGAATTATGGAGTTCTACAACGGTATGCGAACCTATGTATCCCGTTCCACCTGTAACTAAAACTTCTTTCATAAGCTTATGATGATTTTAAAATGAATTGCTGCTTCTTACTTTCTAAAAAACTCAAAACTTGCTTTTTTACATTCTCCCCTGTAAACCCAAACTTCTCATCTAAGACTTTTGCTGGCGCAGAATAGCCAAAATGATCTACTCCATATACTTTTCCATTTACTCCGACTAATCCCTCAAGATTTATTGGCAAGCCAGCAGTGAGTCCAAATATTGGTTTATCCGAAGGAATAACGCTAAGTTGATATGCTATGGGCTGATTTCTAAAAAGCCCTTCTGAAGGAATGGAAACCACATTAATCTGTAATCCATCTTGCTCCAAAAGCTTGGCGGCATTAAGTAAGGTAGCTACTTCAGAACCATTAGCTATGAGAACCACATCCGGATTACTGGTGGATTTCACCAGATAACCTCCTTTTTCGGCTCCTAAAGCGAATCCGTAACTTGAGTTTTCCAGATTATGAATGTTTTGTCTTGATAATATGAGACCAGTGGGGGTATCCTTATTTTCCAATGCTAGTTTCCAAGCCACCGTTGTTTCGTTTGCATCTGCTGGTCTAAGCGCTAAAAGACTATTTTTATAGCTGTGGTTTTGAAGTCTTTCTAATAATCTCAACTGCGCCTCTTGCTCTATTGGCTGATGGGTAGGACCATCTTCTCCTACTCTAAAAGCATCATGGGTCCAGACATAGATCACTTGGAGCTCCTGCAAAGCAGCTAGCCTAATAGCTGGTTTCATATAATCTGAAAAAACGAAAAAAGTACCCACCACCGGGATTACTCCACCATGTAAAGCGATTCCATTGGCAATAGCTGCCATGGTCAATTCTGCCACTCCCGATTGTAAGAATCCTCCACTAAAATCTCCCTTTTTGATGATGCTTCTTTTCTTTAGAAACCCATCTGTTTTATCGCTATTCGAAAGATCTGCAGAGGAAACAATCATGTTTTCTACCTTGTCTGCCAAGTGAGAAAGAACAGTAGAACCCGCCACTCTAGTGGCAATATCCGGTTTCTGATCAATTTTACTAAAATCAAGATTTTGGGGAAGTACTTTAGATAAGAACTCATCCAGCTTCGTTGCTAAGTCAGGATTTGCTTTTCGCCATCTTTCTTCCGCATCTTGACGAATTTTGGCTTTTTTTCTTTTCTTGTCTAAAATCTCGTTATAATAATCAGAAACCTCTGGAAACAGGGTAAATGGATGATCAAGATCAGCCCCCAGATTTTGAAGCGTTTTGGCATAATCAGCACCTGTAGCTCCAATAGGTTTCCCATGTAATTCTGTATGGCCTTCGTAGAGATTTCCATGGCTATCTAAGCATCCTTTTCCAATAATGGTCTTACCTATAATGAGTGTAGGTTTTTCCTCTTCTTTATATGCTTGCTCGAGCGCGTTTCTGATTTCATCAATATTATGGCCATTAATGGTGATTACATTCCATCCCCAAGCCTTGTATTTCATCTCTGTATCTTCAGAGGTCACTTCATCTGTCGATGATGATAACTGAATATCATTGCTATCAAAAAACATGATAAAGTTATTTAGTCCTAAATGCCCGGCAATTCTTCCAGCGCCTTGAGAAATCTCTTCCTGAATGCCCCCATCGGAAATGAATCCGATGATTTTTTGATCCATCCAGTCTCCAAACTTGACAGCAAGGAATTTTGCAGCAATGGCTGCACCTACACCCATCGCATGTCCTTGACCAAGAGGACCAGATGTATTTTCAATACCTCTTTGTATATCTACCTCCGGATGACCAGGAGTAATGGAACCCCATTGCCTGAAGTTGCCAATATCGTCCATTGAAAAAAAATTCAGCAATGCGTATTGTGCATACATCAACGCTGACAGATGACCTGCATCCATAAAAAAACGATCACGGATATGCCACATCATATCATCAGGATCAAACCGCATGAATTCTGTATAAAGAATATGCATAAAATCAGCCCCTCCCATGGGACCACCTGGGTGCCCCGAATTTGCTTTTTCCACCATAGCTACAGCCAAAGCTCTAATGTTATCCGCTGATCTTTGATGTATTGTATGCATAATTTATGAGGTAGTGTTCCTTCTATTTAGGTTGGCTAAGTTATCTCCTTTGAAGAAAATTGCTAAAAATGAATTGGTTTTTAAAAAATAAAAAACCACTCCTAAAAGGTGTTCTGGCAGATTTGATATAAAACTGAACTATATAATCATGAATTACATTATATCAATTAAAAATGGAAAGTACTATAGCTTGATTTATATACATCTATTGAAGAATTTTATTATTAAAATAAGTCTTATTGAATTAGGCATTTAGTAAATATGAAAAATATGGGTTAGCAGGCATGTGAACACATATGAATTTAAAAATTTGCTAATTTGTAGTGTTTGCTTCATCAGAATGATCCATTTTCTTTGTTTGCAGCTTGCTATAGCTATTTATTAAGAGCCTAGTTCAATTAAGTTTATTTAATTAATCTGTTCTTAACATTTAAACTATTAAAATGAATTTTATAATAACTGGAGGTCATTCAGGCATCGGCCTTGAGCTCACTAAAACACTTCTTAATGAAGGACATACGGTCGGACTAGTTGTAAGGAATGAAACACGGAAACAAGAAACTGAAAAGCTTTTTGATAAAAATAGTCTTGTTTCCATTTTCATTGCAGATTTAAGTAATCGAGATCATATTTCCTCTGTGGCTAATGAAATTTCATCCAAATGGGAAAATGTAGATGGATTATTTAATAATGCGGGCTTACTGTTGGATAAACTTTATTTTTCAGATTATGGAAATGAACTCCAGTTGGAGGTAAATGCGATTAGCCCGTACCTATTAACTAAGGCACTCAAACCTCTTTTTGACAAAACAGATCACCCTTTTGTCGTAAGTACAGCAACCGGAGGTTTAAGTAATAGAAAGTCAATTGATATTCACTCATTCAAAAAACCTCAAAAATTTACTAAATTATTCGGGTCTTATATTGACTCCAAACTCACCATGGTATTATTAATGAATCATCTAAGTGAAAATAAAGAATGGAGCAATATTCGTTTGGTATGCGCATATCCTGGCCCGATAAAAACAAAAATGACCTCAGGTGATGGAATGCCTTTTTGGTTGAAACCCATCCGAAACTTGTTATTTAAATCACCTGAATTTGGAGCTCAGAATCTATACGACGCTGCGCTTGATCCGAAGTACAAGGAAAGCGGTGTTTATCTTAGTGAGGGAAAAATAAAAGAGATGCAAGTCACTATTGATCAAGATGAAATCAATCAACTATTATCATAAGGTTTATTTCGTGTCTTTGTAAAAGGTTGATAGTAGATTAAACCTAACAGGTAGAGGGCTCCACAAAAAAGTTAAGGTCAACACCAATCAGCAAGTAATCCAAAATAGGAACATAAAGAATTGAAGGAACAATCTCAAGAATTTTGGAAGGAAAGGGTTGCTACAAACATTAAAAACCATCGCTAAGAATAGCTAAAAATTATAGATTAAACCTACAAGCAAATAAACCAACTATGCAAGTTTCTAAGTTTAGGCCATTCTACAATGAGTAGGACCTATTTCTTCCAGTCCCAGATCAATTTACTGCCTCGACGGTTCAACCATTTGCATAGTTGACACTTCACTTTGTTCATTGAACGCTGTTATGCCCTTACCTTTACTTTTTGTGTTTACTTTATGACAAGCTTAGAAAGTTTACCGTATCAAAAGACGACCATGAAGAGCTTACGATCCGGTCTCGGTCGCAAAAATTACCAAGACGTGATGTTTTAAGGGCTCAGATCATCTTAGCTTGTGATCAGGGCAAGAGTTACGATGAAATGCAGCAACAACTTAACATGAGCAGGCCTGTAATCAATAAGTGGAAGGCCGGTACAAAAAGCTAGGGTTGACAGGCTTACAAGATCAACCTCCTTCAGGCAAGCCCCCCACTTACAGTGAATCATAATAAAGCGCGAGTGATTCAATTAGCGTGTAGCCCTCCCGGAGCAGGCGATACCCAATGCTCTTTAGTTAGGGCCTGCTGAGAAACGTTTTTTCAATTCAAAAAACACGTTTATGTGGTCAAAAGATACTGTTTAGTAAATTTCTTTTTCAATAGGTGCAAGGTTTTCGAGCAGATGCTTCCATTTT
>JBCDKO010000223.1:0-8293 GCA_038746525.1 Bacteroidota bacterium | reverse complement strand
TGCTTATACTTCGATCCGCAGCGAACGACGTAGCTGATGTACCTGTGACTAGTTGAAAAATCTCGAAATCGAGATTTTTCAGTGCACGGAAAATGGAAGCATCTGCTCGAAAACCTTACACCTATTGAAAAAGAAATTTACTAAACAGTATCTTTTGACCACATAAACGTGTTTTTTGAATTGAAAAAACGTTTCTCAACAGGCCCTAAGTAAAGTTCGGGTGGAGATATTAGTAACCATTAGATCCGCAGGTATTGTAAAGCTATTGTCTGAAAGATAAATCGCAAACATTATCAAGTGTGTTATGACAAGCGCGAAGTTTTGAAATTCCGTTTGATACGTTTATAAAAACACTTAGTATTTAGCCATTTATTCAATTGGGTCAATTCTACAGGATCAATGACACATTTTGCTTTGTTATACTCTTTATTAAATAAGATATGACAAAAACTGACTCTTTCTAGTATGAATTTGTAATATTCAAGGTAGGAGATTTTATTTCTGATGTTCTGTTTTTTCCATTTCATAAGAGATAGTATTTAAATTGAAAACTCTTCATGGTCTGGACGTCTCCCATTATCTTTTTTCAGGGAATAGGAGTTATTTCTTTCATTCACCTGAATTAATCGTTCTATTTTGCTTTCCATGAGCCTGAGTTGATCATATAGCTTTTGATTTTCTTCTTTTACGAAGCCTTTGATGTGCTCTTCTTCTTGCTGTAGGTCTTTCAACGATACTTCATTCATAGTATTGACAACGATAGCTATAAAAATGTTGAGTGTAGTATAAGTAGCAATAAGAATGAAGCTCATAAAATAGACGGCAGCAAAAGGAACCCCATCCATTATAGGTCTGGCTATTGCTGATGACCAACTTTCTAGCGTCATAATTTGAAATAGGGTAAAAAACGACTTGCCTAGATCACCAAAGTATTTTGGATAGTCTTCTCCAAAGATATTTACTCCAATTACTGCAAACGTATAGTAAACAATAGATAGCAAAACGGTAATCCACCCAATAGAAGGTATCGATTTTAGTAAAGATTCGATGATAAGTCTGAGTTTTGGGATACTTTTTAATAGCCTTAATGTTCGCACAATTCGCAGGGCTCTAAATACCGAAAATGATCCAGCCGCTGGAATCAATGAAATAGACACAATAAAGAAATCGAACAGATCCCATGAACTTCGGAAAAAATCCGAACGATAAACTATTACTTTGAGAATGATTTCTAGAGAAAAAAAGATAAGAATTAATAAGTCGAAAAAATCTATGTAAGAACCTATAGACTTCATTACCAAAGGCGATGTTTCTGCACCTATAAAGACGGAATTGATAATGATGATTGATACAATAAAACGTTGAAAAAAAGTAGATTCAAAGAACTGTCTTATCCGGTCTCTGGTGATTCCATTACTCAAAACGGTCTTTGTTTTCATAAGCGACTATTTTCAGTTTCTACTATCAATTTGATCTGATTTTAAATTAAATTCCAAAAAGTGGATATAAAAACACGTGAGAACAAGAAAACAAATAAGTTATAGACTATTGGGTATTTTCCGTCTCACTTTGCCTGACAGTACATAGACACAAAAGTGTTGGTTATGATTCATTAATAATAATTAAATGTTATAATGATATTGATATATTTCGATTTATAATTTAAAAAATAGACCGTCTGCTATATTCTTTACAACATGATGATCTGCTCAAATAAAGACTTTAAAATATATGGAAAATAATGATTTGATTGAATCGTAGAGGCGGACTGTAAGTTTTACATATGATGCTGGAGAATAGTCAAACACAAGAAATAAGAATTAATTAGTTAATTTCTGGATAGAAACGAAACAAACACTTTGTTTAGTATGAAATAAAAACCTTCCGTCTGTAACGGAGATAGTGTTAGTTTCGGCTATATCAGAAATTAGCTTAGCCAGTAATTAAAATGCGTTAAAAGGGAAATTAACCATTAAAAAGTTCTAGACCTATCCTGAGTTAAAGCAGAGACCCTATTCGAGCGATCATTTTTGATCAAGAAGGTAATTTCTAAACACCATAGGTCCTGATGAAGAATTAATAAAAAGGTACATTAAACATCAGAGAAGACATGATTGAACCTATGCCCCAATCAAGTTAGGGCTTCACCTTAATTCTTAAACTAAAGCCTTTATGAACAACAGAGGTTATTTATTTTATCAGGAAATTATTTTAATATTTGTGAGGAGTGATCTTTGGTTTTTACTTTTTCAATGACTTCTTTTATTTTGCCTTTCTCATCGATCAAGAAAGTAGATCGTAAGGTACCCATGTACGTTTTTCCATACATCTTTTTTTCACCCCAGGTACCATACGCTTCATGAACAGTGTGATCTGTGTCTGCTATTAATTTAAATGGTAGTTCGTGTTTAGTTATGAATTTTTGATGAGAAGCTTCTCCATCTTGGCTGACACCAAGCACTTCATAACCTTGAGCTTGCAACGCTTCATAATTATCTCTTAAGTTACAAGATTCTGCAGTACAGCCAGGGGTATTATCTTTTGGATAAAAGTAAAGAACTATTTTTTTGCCTTTATAATCCGATAACTTAATCGTATTACCATCCTGGTCTTTGCTCTCAAAGTCTGGTGCCTGATCGCCTGATTTTAAGGTTATCATAATCTATTAGTGTAAGTTGTTTTGTTGTTGGAATTATCTATTACTTGCAAAATAAACTCTCCTTCAAAAGGAATGTTTCTATTGCGTTTCTTAGACCAAATCATATTTCTTTTTGGATCGTAATTCATCAAAACAAATTCACCATTCATTTCTCCTTTGAATGATTTAATACCAGATAAATCATCTTTTATGCGAAACTTTAAATGATCCTGACTTACAAGCTTAGGAGTAATTTTAGGAGGAATTGAGTCGTGGAGTACCGTATAGGTTACTAATTCTCTGGTTGAAAAAGTGATATTTCCGTTCTTCCAATCACCTCCGATATACTTATATCTTTTTCCTATAATGGAATAAACCGCCGCATCTATGTGATACGCTTTTTCTAGCTTCAGTTTCATAGTAATGGTCGATCTAATGGGATCAATTTTATTTTTGTAATGGAAAAGTTCTAGCTTTCGAATGGAGTCATATTCTTTCTCGAATGATAGGTATAGCGTATCGAAGAGACTTCTACTAGAAAGGGTCATTTCAAAATCTTTATGTATGTAATTCATTTGCTGATAGGAAGGCAGAGTGGCAGTATATCCTGTTTTGATTGTCTCTCCATTTAAGAAAATAGAGCCAGGTGTTCCTTTTCTTAAATCCCAAATGAAGTAGCTATCCACTCCAGATGACTTGTAAGGTTTTAAAGATTTCCATTCAGATAGTTTTATAGATACTGATTGAGTAGATCGAAGGTGAAGGTAGTTTTCAGTGAGCTCCATTTGGGATATCCACGGTTTTACATTACCAGGCTTTTCAATCAGTTCTATTTTGGTAAGCGAAGTATTGCCGTGACTGTCGGTTGTTGCAATTTCTATCTTGTTTTGATTTTCGAAAACGATACCGTGGTTTATTTCTTCGTAAAACGACAATTCATTCCCATCCGACAAGTACAACTTGTTGAATTTTCCACTTCCCTTTTTGGTAGCACAGTAATTATAATGAACTAATGTACTACGCTGTGTTGCGAAGGAAAGCTTTTTTTTTACTTCCTTGAAATAGGTGACCTCATCAATTTTTAGCTCTGTTTCCACAATACCATTTCTATTAGTTACGCCATTCATAGGGTCATAAGAGTAAATTTCAATACCAATTTTACCCCTTAAATGAACCGGAATGGAGGTTGTATAATATGTGCCTTTTTTTACCAGCTCAAACTCTTGTCTACCAAAGTAGTCATTGATCCGAGCATCTTCTGATAGCGTTATAAATGCGATTTTTTTAACCACAGGTGGAATATTATCAGAGATTTCCTGAAAGCCTAATGCCAAGACATCAATGGGATTGTTGTTAGGATCTCTGATTTCAAAATGTAGATGCGGGCCACTACTGGAGCCGGAATTGCCCGAATAACCAATTATGTCACCCCTTTTAAATGTAAATTGGTTTTTAGCTGGATAGATATCTATCGCAAATGTTTCTTTTTGATATTGTTTCTCAGTCACCCACTTATCGATTTTCTTTTCAAATGACTCTAGGTGTGCATAGACTGAATACCAGCCATCCGGATGCTGCATATAAATCGTGTTACCGTATCCTACAGGTGAAACTTTTACTCTCGAGATAAATCCATCCTTAGTCGCATAAACAGGTAATCCTGTTTTTCCTCCGGTTTTAACATCAATTCCTGTGTGGAAGTGTGAATACCTGATTTCTCCAACCGTTCCAGATAGGTAGTTTTGTTGACCAGGATTGATGGGGAAAAGATAGTCATGCAGTTCAAGTTCCTGTGATTGACTGACATGAATGGATAGTATTAAAACGAGCAGGTGTAATTCTCTCACAAATTATTTAATCTCAAAGTCAAACATCTTTTCATCTTCCAAGTATCCTACCAATTGGTCTCCCAAGGCTATCGGGCCAACTCCACTAGGGGTTCCTGTGAAAATGATGTCACCTGTTTTCAGTAAAATAAACTGGCTTACATAAGAGATGATTTCGTTTATTGGCCATAACATCAAAGAAGTATTACCTCTTTGAACTTTACGACCATTTTTTTCAAGTCGGAAGTTTATATTCGTCAGGTCACGATCTCTTTTAGAAATGAATTTTGAGATAGGAGCTGAGCCATTAAAGGCTTTGGCAATTTCCCATGGATGACCTTTTTCTTTTACTTTTGACTGCCAATCTCTAGCTGTAAAATCTATTCCTAATCCTATCTCATCGTAATACGCCTCTGCAAATTCTTTATTTATTGATTTCCCTTCTTTTTTAATTTTCACTAATAGCTCTACTTCATGATGAATGTCAGAGGAGAAATCAGGATAGTAGAATGGCTCATTATTTTTTAGAAGAGCGGTATCTGGTTTCATGAAGATAATAGGGTGTTCAGGTCGTTCGTTACCGAGTTCTTCAATATGAGCTACATAATTACGCCCAATACAGATTATTTTCATTCCTTAAAGATAACGCTTACAAGAAGGTAAGGAAAGAAAATCTGGTTATTGGTGAGACAATATTTCTTCTTCTGGTTCTCCCACTTCCACATAGCCATATGTGTTGATCGAAGATAGCTTTACAGCCCTTACTTCATTAGTTAAGATTGGATCATATTGTACGGCCACTCGAATATAGTTTTCTGTGAAACCATACATGATTCCATCTTCTATATCTTCCTCGAACAAAACCCGGAACGTTTCACCAAGATGATTTTCATAGAAATATCTTTTCTTTTTTTCAGAAAGTCCTCGCAGCATCTTTGATCTTCTGTTTCGCGCTTCTTGGTCTATCATTCCCTCCATCTGTATTGCCTTGGTATTTGGTCTTTCCGAGTAAGTAAATACGTGTAAATAAGAGATATCCAATTCCTTTAGAAATCGGTAGGTAGTCAAAAAGTCATCTTCCGTTTCTCCGGGAAATCCGGTGATCACATCTACTCCTATGCAGCAATAAGGCATTAACGTTTTGATTTTTTCAACGCGACTTTGGTACAAATCACTCAGGTATCGACGATTCATTTTCTTCAAAACGTTATCGCTGCCTGACTGTAACGGGATATGAAAATGCGGAGCAAACCGCTCGGATCTTGCTACAAATTCAATGATCTCATCAGATAGCAAATTGGGTTCAATGGAGGAAATTCTAAAACGATCTATTCCTTTTACCTCATCGAGCGCTTTGATTAGGTCAAGAAACCCCTCTTTTCTTCTACCATCTTGAATACCAAAATCACCAATGTTAACCCCTGTTAACACAACTTCTTTTACTTCTTTGGATGCAATCTCGTGTGCTTGCTTAACCATATTCTCTATGGAATCACTTCGGCTTTTTCCCCTCGCCAAAGGGATGGTACAAAAAGCACAACCATAATTACATCCATCCTGAACTTTTAGAAAAGTACGGGTACGATCAGCAATGGAATAGGAGGCATTATAATCATTTGCCTCTTTGATGTCTGACGTATAGATTCCACCTTTTGTGAAATCATCCAAATAATCAAACAACCTAAATTTTTCTGCTGCTCCTAATACTGCATCTACCCCTGGAATCTCTGCTATTTCTTTCGGCTTCAACTGAGCATAGCATCCTAAAATAGCTACAAAACTGTTTGGGGATAGCTTCTTCGCCTTTCGGACGATTTTCTTGCATTTTTTATCTGCATTTTCTGTAACTGAACAGGTATTTATAATAAATATGTCCGGATTTGCTGAAAAATCAACTTTCAGGTAACCCTTTTCTTTGAACATCCGGGATATTGATGATGTTTCTGCATAGTTAAGTTTACACCCAAGCGTATAAAATGCTACCTTTTTCATCCAAATAGTAAAGTTAAATGAATGAAGGCTATTCTTACTTGTTTCAATAAATTGGTTCTGGATAATTTAAAACCCTTAAGTTAAAATAATAGAATTCATAGCAAATGATCATAGCTGGTTTATCTTTTTTGATAGTCTTCACATTAGAAGAAACAGAATTGATACAAACAACATAAGCCTTTTACTGAGACTGTACTTAAAATTTTGATCAGGTTTCTTCTGGTTTAGTTACCAAGTATTTTATCTGCATCATTACATTTTTGACTTTGATCGCATCGGCAGATAAGCTACTTTGATCGAAATTGATTAAGCGTTGGAGGCCATAGCATCATATCTGGGCGTTAGGCAAATAAATTACACCTCATGAAAAAGTATAAAATAATAGCAACAGCATATTATCCAGGTGCAGAACCTAAAAGTGCAACTCTGACGATACTCCCTAATTTTGAATTAAAAATCAAACCATTAAGAAAACCAAAGACTTTTGTCCCTCTTAGAATCCCTAACTTTAAAGGCAATACTGAAAATAAATTCATAGAGTTTGAAATTGAAATACTAAAGCATGGCATTGATGAATTTAGTATAGAAATACTCTATAATGACAAAGTAATATACACTGCTTACTCTGGTAAACAAGTATTAGATGAAGTTATAATTACAGCAAAAAGAACAAATACAAAGGTTGAAAAAGAAAATTTAGAACAAGTGGAGGAGGAAGAAACTCCTATGAACTACCCAATAGGGAAATACGCTTTTAAATGGGATGGTTTCGATAGGAATGGTATTTACGACAGTACACTTTTCACCTCTGGAAAACTAAAAGCACGTGTTAAAGGAAAAATTTCAAGTGTAGAAAAAATAGCTGAAAGTGAAGAGTTTTCGTTTGAATATAAAGAAGTAAAGTGGGTTGATGTTAAGATTGATGAAAATACCAAACGTATAGATGTTACACTTCGAGTAAACCTTAGAGACGGAGGAGAAATTGGCACCGAAAAAGATTGTAAAGAAGAGGTAAAAATAGATTATCTAAATCCTGGACTAAAATCTTCAAAAAAAGTTTGTCCTTGGGATAAAATACCAAAAGAAGATTTAATCTCAGGTAGATCCCCAATAAAATCAAGAACTAAAAACTTTGCTGATTTAGAACAATTGGCATTGGAAGGGCTAAACTATCACTGGGGCAGAAACCGAAACCATTTTGTCGCTAAGAATGTAGACATTCATGGAGAGAAGTACGAGGTTTTTGTTAATTCCGTAAATACTACCGAGAACGCAATGGACGACATAAGTCTAATTTTTAATACTAACAGCGATTGGCTTAGATCTATGAATCCTGGAAGTGTTGATGGAGTAATATCTTTCTTTGGTCAAGTTATGCCTGAAAGAATAATATATAATTATGGATACATAAAAGAAGTTAAGAGTTGGTATTGGTTAGGGAATAATGTTTCTGATGTAAATGATGATTTTTCATACACCAGTGCTCACGAGATAGGACATGAGATATTAAAGAGATTCTCTAATAAAGATTTTTATTCATATAAACACAAAGGAAGTTCTACTCTCTCAGAAACATTACCTGCAAGCAAAGGTGGAGTTAATTACCCTATGAGTGGAGAAATTGATTTGATGAAATATTATAACAATGACCCCTACTGGTATGATTTTAAAAGAATAGCAGCAAGTAAAAAAGATGTATTGAAGTAGGCACTTAGTAAATAGTCAAGTTTTTGCAGTAGACCGGGCTATGAGCCACCATTCTATCCATCAGACGGTCAAATAGTTTACCCTTCATCAGATGGCGGTTAAATCGGTAACAATACTCGTCTAGATAGGC
>JBCDKO010000222.1:0-8311 GCA_038746525.1 Bacteroidota bacterium | reverse complement strand
GGGCTTGCTGAATTCACAACAGAGATACCAATTACTGCAACGGCCTTACAAAGGGCTAAGACGAAAATAGTGATGAAAGTGGCAGTGCTTACCCGTTAGCTTCTGAAATCAATTTGGAAAAGCCGAAATTGCCACCTTTCAGGCCTGCGATTTCGGGTCCAAATCTCCTCAATGCAACATAACGTCTAGCTATCATCCGTAAGCTGGACTTTTCAAATTTCTATTAAAATATCTGACAGCACTAGCCTTTGCAAATAGCTCTGTTAGTGCGGCCGTCTAGGCTTATCCATGATAGTGTTTGTTATCTCTTTTCTCCTACAAGCTGATTTTTGTTCTTATTTCAGTTGGAATGGCATGCTTGTTTACCGTTACTGAAATCGTTCTCAATCTAAAGTAGTTTTCAGATAAATACCAATATCCATCCTTTCCTCTGTTCTCTCCCCAAGTGTTTTTCAAAATGAAGAAGTTATTACCCTTTTTACCCTTTGCAAACCCTACAATGTGCATATTGTGATCGTCTGTTGTGGTTTTTCGTTCGAATGCAGATTGTCTATGTTGCTGGTTTATTCTTTTCTCATCAGCATATTCTCCTTTGACTTTTACAATTCCACTTTCTTTGAAACCACCATCATTACCTATGTCCCCATCCCAAGCTAACGTATAGCCATTTCGAAGTGCTTCGAATATTGTTTTCATGAAATCTTCGATTGGTAGGTTCAGGTATTTCTTTTTTCTCCAGTTTGCAGGGATTTCAAGTTTTGATTTTTTGTAAAACGGAAGATGACTATATGAAGTCAATTCGACAAGATCTCCAACATCTATTGGATAAAATTGCTTAGCGAAAGTTTTGGGTGTGAAATGTTGGTTATTGTATTGAAATTCACTTGGAACCTCTCCAATTTCTTCGTTTAATATATCACGAATCATATTTAACGACTCATTGATTTCAATCCCTGCTTCCATTGCCGAATCTAGTGTTGACTGGATTAATGCATTCATCTTATCCTCGTCTTTCCATCGTTGCATCATTTCCCTTTTGGTTTTGACGGTTCCCAATGCTCCATCATAAATTTCCTCAGGAACACATCCATATTTGTCAAGGATTTCGAGAACTGAAAATGTTAGATCTCCCCAGAAAATCTTTTTCTTCTCCTTACGGGTGAGATAATCCTGTGATTTTTCTAAATAATTATAATAGACAAAATAGAAGGATGACAATTCTGGAATGTCATAATTCAGTCGTATAGCTTCTGCTTCAAGTAAAGATGTGGAAGCAAAACTCCAACACTTGCCTGTGAATTTCTGATGCTTCAAGCCTGTAGATTCAACTATTACAGCGTTACTAAATTGGTCAGGTTGACCATAAGATAGGCTCCAACAAAGAAGTAACATAATCCTGGCTAGATTTTCGATCCTCATAAATGATAAATGTTATTTGAAATTCTGGAACAAAGACAGGCAAAGAAGAAGAAGGTTTCTTATTGGGAATTTCCAATTAGAGCGTTGAACTCTCTTAGAGTACACAAACGCCCTATTTGCTATATACTGCGTTATGTACTTTTTGATAGCTCTAATATTTTAGGTCAAATCTTTTTTGGGTATCAAATTGAGTCTATTATCTCTTTTATTTCGGCTTCCTGAGCAATCTTGTTTCTGAGCGCTTTTAATGCTTCTTCAAAACCATACCTTAATCCATATTCAAAAAATCTTTTACCTGATTTGTTGATGAAGTTATAACCTTGTCCAACAGCCATATCTTTAAAATTTTCAGATTCTAAGTATTTTGAGTTTGATAAGTAAAGCGACAAAAGTCCGACAAGTCCTCAATGCTTTCTTTGACGATTTCGAACTCTTTCCCAGCTTCTTTATCAATAAAATTCTCAGCTAATTCAAAAAAAGTATTCATAGTCTATCATTTTTACATAACTATTAGATTTACGGAAATTTCAGCATATCCATGCTATTATATCACTAATATGGTATTCTTGGGAAGGAAATCAATAATTTCATCATGCCACGAGTACGCTCGATTTTGTGAAAATACTGGAAATTAAAAAGTATTTGAATTTGGTAAATGAAACCGAGGCCGCTCCATTGGTATGCGAGTTCCTGACGCGTCAAGGTTGGTGATGATATTTGCCAAACTCGTTTGCCAGTAGATTCAACTATTTTGAATTTGTCTGGATCGATATGTTCCTTGATCTTTAGTTCAGCGAAGTTGTTCCAATGTTCGACTGTTGAATTCCTTGAAATTTCGATTTGATCGATTTCGATTTGATCTCTTAATAGAAGTTGAAATGCAGATACTAACTGTTTGTCAACGATGCATAATCATTGCTCTTTAAGATTAAACTTGGTTCGTCAAACTCTATAATTCTAAACGTCAGTTCCTCTGTTCTAAGGAGATTTAAGGAAGTTGGGTTTTGATTTGTTACGTTCCAAATATCCATTGGGAGCATTGCATATAACGTGATAGCCTATAGACAGTCGTGGATTCTGCACACTTATTTTTCGATTTAGCACTTATCCTTGTTTTATGCTTTTAATTTCGTTTTATCACTTTCGATTCAATTGCCTATAGCCTTTGCTAGGCAACATTATTATTGGTCTTTTAAATGTTAAATTCAAGTGTACAAATAAAACTTCTTGTTCTTTTTGTTTATTTTCCTTTTTAGCCAATCCTTGTTATTTTTTTTAATGTAAATGGTGTACCAAAGTATAGCCGCTAAAACTATATTAT
Source organism: Bacteroidota bacterium (assembly GCA_038746525.1). Classification (GTDB taxonomy): domain Bacteria; phylum Bacteroidota; class Bacteroidia; order Cytophagales; family Cyclobacteriaceae; genus Ekhidna. Next base: position 5,571 of record JBCDKO010000222.1, on the reverse strand, counting down.
AGATAAAGTACTTTAATATCGAGTTAATGATATGATCTCCAAAAAAATCAATTGTAAATAGTGGAATAAAAAAAAACATAATTATAACAATGGCCAATGTAAACGTAAATGCATACCAATGCGTTATTTCATCGGGAAAATCATAGTTATGTGTATTCAAATCTTTAATTCTTTTAGTAAATTTTTTTGTTCTTTCCTGAATCTCATATCTATCAAACTTTCTAATTCTAAAGTAAAAATTTCTAATCGAAACAATTATCCTATGAATAGGCTTTTGAAGTGCAATTGAAAATTTAGCTTGGACGAGCCACATATAATAGTACAAGTATTTCATTTCAGTCTTTTTGTAGATATTCTACAGCGGCTTCGCCGCCTTCACCGCCAAAATACCCACCGATGATACCACCAACAATAGCACCGGGTATGGCACCGACACCTCCAAACGCAGCACCGATTAAACCACCTATATAAGCCCCACCAGCACTTCCTGCCAAACTTCCTGTCGCTTGTTGGGTCTTCTCCCCAAAGCCTTCTTCTGCTTCATAATTAATATAAATATCAGCACCTCCTATAATAAGCGTACCTACATTTCCAACCTTGCCAAAAGTTTTTCCTATTTTGGTAAATTGGCGCACTATGGTATGTTGGTTACCTCTAAATCCGTCTAGATTGCTAAACTTGGAGGGGTAGTATTTAGGGCTAAAGGGTTTTGTTTTAGTACTAAACCGTACACTACCTCCTGCTTTTTGCATACCTGTACCTGAACCGCCCACACCATCAAGTATAATATTGGCAGGGGTTTGAACATCGTAAAACAGTTCGTAGGCATCATTGGGTTCGCCACCGAGATAGTTTTGTGTATCTTTTACCACAGTGTTATCTGAGGTGTAGCCCGTGTCTTCTACTTCATATAGTTCTATGTCATGAATAACACCGTTATAAACCTCAGTTACGATACCGACAACTTTGTTGTACCTTACTTGTAAAGAGATAGATTCTTGGTAACGGTTGTTAAGGTAGGCGTGTACTTTAAATTTTTCGTTGCCCTTGCCAAAGCGCAGTTTTACCCTAATTTTTTTTCGTTCTGTATCTATAACCTGCCCTCCGCGTAGGTTTCTTCCTGCTTTGTTGAGCAAAGCTTTTATGTTGAGGCTATCATCTAACGACTGCCCCCAATAAAGTTCTAAGTTATTGGCTATGTTTGTTTAGTTCAACGATGTAATGGTAATCCTTAAACCTACTAATGCCTTTTGTGAGCTTTTTACCGGTTTCGATATCAAAAGGACCTTCCAAACCAACGATTCTCAGGTTTTCTTCCGGTGCATAAACAGGCGATTGATAGGCCTCTTCTTTAAAGGGCGTTACATGCCACCATCTAATCACTTTACACCCATAGTCTTGAATGGCAGGAGAAATACGCATTCTTACCATCAGTCCCATTCCATTTGGGTCAAAAATCACTTTATAATACACAATAGCAGCATCTTCAAAATGCCATGTTCTTAGATAATCACAGTTCGCATCATAGAAAACCACTTTGCCCTTATCTACAGGGTAGCTTAATTTATAGAGTTTGTAATTTATGGTCAGCATACGTTCCAAAAGTCTAGCATGTGCTTCTCCATAGGGAAACTCAAAATAAAGCTGCCCACCTTGATTGCAAAAAACAGGGATGCCTTTATACCTCTCATAGTCTCTTCCATAGACCATATCTGTATAAAAAAGGTCAATTATAATGCCTAAAAAAAATGTAATTCTGCTTTCATTCTGTTTGAGTGAGTTTTTAGTGTTTGCCTAATCATCTTATATACGGAAATTTCTGCATATCCATTCTATTATATCATTAATATAGTACTCTTGGGAAGGAAATTGCTAATTTTATATGCCTCAATAAAGTTTGACTCTTCATTAGAAAACCTTTTTTCTCCATTTTTTGAGATTCTTCCTAATATCCCCGCCTGTGCTGCTGCTCTCTCACAACTCTTTCAATCGAGATGATTTTCCGGTCTGCGAATAACATACCAATCCAGCCCTGTAGCTTTTACATAGTGATTATAATGGATTTTATTGGTCTTTTTAAAATATGGAGGCAGCCATGTTACTTTATTTAGAGTAAAGCAACTATTGTCTTCATTAAGGAGTTCTTTGGCTTTTTCAGGCTCCATGAGTATTAAGCCATCTTTCACTCTTTGGTATTCAACGAAGTTATCAGCATCCACGTCGTGAACCTTATTAGCATGACAAACCTTATAATGCTTATCTCCGTGATGTTTTACATAGTTTGAAAAAAAAGAACGATTGAGGCTGATAAGGGAGTCTGTACGCTGAAAATAGCTGTCAATAACAACGTATGTAGCATCTGTAAGTGAAAGTATTTTACCGGAGGATATACTGTCCGTTGAGTTGGGAGGGGTGTAGAAAGGGTTATAATGAGGCTCTGAGATTGCTCTGTAGATTACTCGTCCTTCTTTGGGTTTAATCTCTATGGTAGAGTAACTTTCATTTTCCACATATTCATAATACAACGATTGATTACACCCTAATGAAAGTAAAGTTAGACAGCCAATCAATAAAAATCTCATTAAACAAGAGTTCCAGTGGTTTAATACCGAAAACACCTGCGACCGCTAATAAGCAAATTCACAGGTGCATTTGACAAAAAACAACATCAAGCATTTAAATATTCACTGTGCCAAACTGCTTCTTCAGGACCGTCACCTTTGTGGCCATCTAGTTGAATAACAAAACTTTTGGCCGGAAAATAAGGAGTTATGTGGATATCAAGCAATATCCGATCTTTTTGATTGCGATCCTGTTCTATTTTCATCACTTTGAATCGCTCAATCAATTTGGTAGGCCCTTGGATACTATCCAAAAACTTCACGATTTGTTGCCTCAAGTCTGCTTCCGTTCTGGAAGTCCAATTTTCAAAAGCTCTTCTATTAAGAAAGTCGAACATCACTTTAGTGATATAATCGAATACACGCACCACCGAATAGGTTTGAAGTCCAAGATTGTCGCCATTGAACAACGTCTTGGCAGAAAAAGCCATTACTTTGCTGTATTCATTGACCATCGGAACCAGCCCCATTTTTTCCAATTCGGAGATTTCGCTTTTCTTCAAATCGAACCGTACATTTTCCACTTCGTTGATTCCTCCAAACTTTTTACCTGCTACTACCTGAGACATCAGTGTGTTATAAATTCTACCTGCTAAAGCAGAGGAGGGCGGAACGTATACATTTTCCTCTTCTCCCACACTATCTTCTTTAGGGCGACCAAGAAGCCAGTTACAAGTCATCAGTGTGTTTGTCTTAAAAACTTCTCCACCCGCGTGACTCGCACTTAAAAAGATATCCATCACATCGTCAGGGGTTTCCAAATCCTGAAAGTCGGTTAAGAGGATAGCTTTGTTTTCATAAGCAATTTTTGACCACTTTTCGATGACCGCATTAGATCCCATGTATCCAGGCACTACCAGAATGGAATAATTCCTTTTTAAATCCAAACGGTCAAAATTTTGCTTGAATTCATTAGCGATATAATCAATGAATAATGTATTATCCAGATCGACGATCTGATGCTTGTCTGCATTAACGATTGTTACATTCTTGACCTTGTCAGATTCGGTATTTTTATAAAACAATGCAACAGACCAATAACTTTCCTCAATTTCCCTTGTGATTTTCAGGGCGGTTTTCAGGTTTTTCTTGAGCGATTCGGAAGCAATGTCTGCTTTTTCAAGCGCTGCATCCCTCATTTCTTCCACATTCTTATCTGATTTTAGCAAATCAAGCCAAACGTTCAGACGGCTCAGTAAGTTTCTACGTTCACTTTCCCATTTCTCATCTGCGAGAAAGAGTGCGTAGCGAGCTTTACGCTCGGGGTTCAGATTTGAGAACCCGTCTATAATATTCTCAAGAAAGGAATAACCACCATAAGCAGATAACGGATCATGTTCTAAAACTGCTGTTTTCTCCTGAACTGCAACAGTTGATTGTTGATTTTTGAGTTCTGTTTCCATCATTGCTTATTGATTTCTTCTATCGCTTCTTCTAACTTCTTAATAATTGAATCCCTAGTTTCAGGATCCTGCAAAGCCTTTCTTAAAGCCTTGTTGGCGGACAGTTGCCGGGATATTTTATTGAACTGTTGCGTTTCAACGTCCAATCTGTTAAGGAAATCGCTTTTTTCCTTAATGGCCTTTGCACCAAAGTCCCCAAGATTTTTAAATTCCATACTTTCTTTCACGTCGTTTCCTTCGCTGTCTTGAAATTCGAGATTTACCTTCGGTTTGAAATGATCAAATACATCCTCTACTGTATTCAAATTATAGACAGCATTAGGGGATACCGGTGGTTCATTGGTCAACTTCTGCACCAATAAAGTTCTATTAGATGGAATGTCGGAAATAGATTCATTAGCATCTACTTTTATTTCATTTCCGCCTATTCCGTAATTAAACATTGTCATAAAAAAAAATTTAAATCTTAGGAATTAACGAAACTAATTAATTATCAGTATGCTTATCAGAAATTTAAATTGCGGCTTTTAAATAAATGAAATTGGGTACTTAGTGTCTCTAAGAAAAGACAAAAAATGCGATATTGATGTTTGTAATGTAGTTTTTAGCAAAAGAGTGGATGGAATCTATTTTTACACTTTGAAATCGATTGATCAATTTCTCAAAAATTCATCTGAATTTTTCGATGAACGAAAGTAAACCTGTGATTTTATTGCTTTATTGTTAAATCCCACAAATAGATTCAATATCTATTTGTACATCGAAATCTCAAAAAAACACGCTCTATGATCCAGAAACATCGTTTTCTTTAAAAAGATACTGTTTTCTTAGTGGCACTACCTATGAAAGATTTGAGTTTATTTTTTGGTTTTGCCAGTCATTGATTTGTTCAAAAACGGCCTTTCTAAAATCTCCAAATGTTTCATCGTAATGTGTATGTATGGTTTTTTTCCTAAGATGCTTCCACAGTCGTTCTATCAGTTTTAGTTTGGGGGAATAAGGAGATAGAAAGACCCATTTCATGTTCATGCCTTCAGCTTTGAGAAATACTTGCACCCATTTACCGCGGTAATATCAGCCATGATCACAAATGCAATAAATGCATTTTTTATCTTGATAATGACCGATGGCCATGTTTAACCATTCGATTGTGGATTGCGCATTGATGGTATCATCTTCTCGGATAATGACCTCTTGGTTGTGTAAGGTTATAAAGGCCATTTAGGTTGATTCTTTTGTTTTCTACTGTTCGAAGGGATCTATTTCTTCGGGTCTATTTTTGACTATAACCCTTCAAGTACTTGTATTGTACTGAAAGATGTACGCCATCCATGAAAAAATGACCTGTTCATCAGTAAGATTAGACTTCAAATCAGCGTATTTGTAAAAATTTATACCGTTTATTCCAATGTCGTTTAGTTAAGCATTTATTTTCACAGCGGTTTATAATTTTGATAATAAGATCTTTTGGGTTTGTGTAGCCTGGGATTCGATCGGTCGGGACGTATAATTTCTCTGGTGTGATAAACCATGCTATCGAATGCTTC
>JBCDKO010000221.1:0-8318 GCA_038746525.1 Bacteroidota bacterium | reverse complement strand
GAATCCTTTGCAAAACTGGATTTTTGGCTCAAATCGAGGCTTTCAGAATTTCAAAAACGTAGTTTACTGGTCGTAAATGAGGCTTTTGAAATTTTGAGTAACGAAGAGTTGGGCCAAAAGGCGGGTTTTTCAAAGGATTCTCTTATTTGATTTTAGGCTCTAAATCTCCTCTCATAAAGAGGTTATACTCTTCACAAGATAGATATCCTTCGCCTAAGGAATAAGGACACGTTTTATATACTTCATCAAATAGGCCTGTATGTATAACCACTCCCGATCCATGGCAGACCGGGCAAAGCATTTTTTCCAACCCTCCACAATCATATGTTGCATTTTCCAGGTCTACTTCCATTTGTTCGGCCGCTTTCCGCTGAATTCGAAGGTATTCATCTTCAGCGAACTGCAGAAACTGGATCGCTGGTTCATAGTACCTGCCTTTTGTTCCTTTGAGCTGAATATATTTATTGAGCCAATTAATACTTTGCTTGTGCTTACCTAAGTGATAGCTGTTTCTTCCAAAATAATAGGCCATCTCGGAAGGAAGCTTCTTCATGTTTTGAAGCACAGATTGAAAAAGAACCTGTGCACTATCATATTGACCGAGAGCCATTAGTTCTGCACCCATATCCATCCTTCTGGTCAGTTCTGATTCGCGGATTATCTGACTGTTGGTTATGAATGTTAGAAGAACAGTAAGAAAACAAAGAATTATTTTCATTGGAACGAATAACGCCGTATTAATTGCTTTGGTTTATCACAATAAACTTTAACTAACAAATAAACAGCTCATTTGAATTAGAACTTTGATTCTTTAGAAATTTTGGCAATATATTTAAAGAAGAACGTTTTAACGGCTATGAATCTAAATAGAACCTTGACCTCTTTCTGCTTGGTTTTGTTAATGACACTTTGCCATGCACAAAATACCAGAAACATTGATTCTTCTAGACCTCCAATGCCTCAGTATCAAGCATTTAAAAAAGAAAAAAAAGGTCTCTTTGCTTTTTTAACGAAAAACAATTCGAGACAGTTAAAAACCGCAGAGGAAGAGTCAGCAGCTTTCAGGACCAGAATACAAAAAGTAAATCGAGAAAAAATTAAGAAGCAGAAAAAGATGGATAAGATGGAGCGCAAAAAGGATGGATATTTTGGTCATAAACGACCCCCTAAAAAACGACCCCCTGGTAAACAAAAGTTTTGCAAAGTATGTAAAATAAAACACTAACTCACCATCTTGTAAGTCTCAACAGATAAATACAAAGTGAAAAGATCTATGCACTTAATCTATGTAGCGTCTTTGCTCTTAACCTGATGTTGAAAAAGCTTAAAATTCCTCGTTTAATGGACTGTCTTAAGAAACCTGTGTTTGTTTGTTGATCGGATACGGCATACCTTAAAACAGGTCGCTGTATTTCCTTGATTAGAGAAAGCTGTTTTACCCAATGAGTATACATAGTTTTCCAGTCTGAGTCATATACTTCCATATGAGTTCTTCCATCCCATTGAAACGTAAGCTGGTTGTCTCCGTAGTCAAATCTATAAATGGCAGCAAGAGTATTGTACGGGTCTTCTAGTAAATTTTTTGCCGCAAATATCTTTTTATTAAGCTCAAAAATAAAATCATCTTCCAGACCCATAGGATTATGCTGAACACCATAAGCGGTCAATATTTCTTGCAGCCATACATCTAGAAGAATGTCTTTTGAAAAAGCTTGTACTGTTTTTAATAGATGATTTTTATCTTGAAGGAAGTATTTCTCTTCTATTAACATATCATAAAGGTATAAAAACTAAATCTGTTTAAATCAAAGAATTAGACGATAATCTTGTCTATTTAATTTGGAAATGGTACGAGAGGTTAATTCAACTCTGAAATTTTCTCTACGGTAGCTGTTTTAAGGGAGCTCCAGTCGTTTGCTGTCAATGATGACAATTTCTTGTAGTCTTTAAACTATTTTATTCTAACCCACATTATTCACCACAACTAGTGGCGGGTTGATTCAAGTAATTGATTTACCGTAGTTAAATAGAATCCTTTGCAAAACTGGATTTTTGGTTCAAATCAAGGCTTTCAGCATTTCAAAAACGTAATTAGTGGTTGTAAATGAGGCTTTTGAAATTTTGAGTAATAAAGAGTTGGGCCAAAAGGCGGGTTTTTCAAAGGATTCTCCTATTCCACGTGTTACCTCATCTCAATGAATAACACCCGAATTTTCGGGCTAAACTCTTGTATCAAATTTCATGATCCGCTAAAAACTCAGCTATTTGTAGTTCATTTATTCTGTTCGTAAGATACCAGTTGATGAAGGTTGGCGAATATCTCAAAAGTGCGAATATGTATCCAAGCTTGTTGAGTATTTTCAGATGCTCTGAAAAGGTCTTGAAAATTTTTCTTTACGATTTCATTTCTCTGGCGTAGGTTAATCTAACTCAAACAATAAATTCTGGTAAGCTGATTTCAACTCAGAAAGTGCTTTCTGATCACCTTGTTCTTGGGCTAATGATAACCCTTTTACAAATACATCCTTTGCTTTTTCTAAATCTTCCATCTCCCAGAACAGATGTGCTGTTTTAAAATAAGAAGGTAAATAGTCCGGGTGTTCTTTTAATAATGTTTTTAGAATATCTAGTGATTTTGGAGGATCATATTCGTAGAACTCCATCGCCAAGGCATATTTATTAAAAGGATTTTTTGGCTCTTCCTCAACGAACTTTTTTAAAAGTTTAATTCGCTTACTATTCATTGTTTGAAGCTAAAGGATATGATTCCTGATTTCAAAGTGTTTCGGGAAGCCTAAGCTAAGACTATCCATTTTACTTTTAATACCAGAAACTGACGCATTGTTTATCAGAATCCTTTGCAAAACTGAATTTTTGGCTCAGATCGAGGCTTTCAGCATTTCAAAAACGTAGTTTACTGGTCGTAAATGAGGCTTTTGAAATTTTGAGTAACGAAGAGTTGGGCCAAAAATCCAGTTTTACAAAGGATTCTATTATATATTCCGTGAAACAAAATTGTAAAGTCAAGAGGAAATTGCGTATGCTATGGTGTTTGACCTCATATTATTCTTGCTTTATGCTATTTTCAGAATAAGCCTAAGATATCACGTTTTCGAACCGTGTTTTAACTTTAAAAAAGAATGATTAAGCGTACCAATTAAAATTATCGTATTGGCCAATATAACCAGATAATTATATTGTAGAATTCCACAATTTGACCAGCAAAAAACACCTGTGATGAACATCGATAGGTCTCCTAATCCAGATACGCTCAATACGCTGTATTCTTATGGTTTTTATGATTTAAAAGGCAAAACGCGAGGGAAGTCATGACCGTGACCAACCAAAGTATTCAGTCAGCACTAATTTTAGCGAGAACATTTTTAACTATGATTTCGGCATGTACTCTAGAATTTTCTATGAACCACTCGTTGGTTTTTAATCCGCCACAAATTACTCCGGCCAGGTAGGCTCCCGCTATGTTGGTTTCCATTGTTTCAGGATTATAACAAGGTGTTTTGAATTCATCATTCCCGATATTAATCCCAATATGATTCAAAAACTTAAAATCTGGCTGGTATCCGGTCATTGCCAGTACAAAGTCGTTTGGAATCAATAAAGTTTTATTTTTCGTTTGGATTTCAATAGCATACTTTTCAATTTTTGTTATCTGGCTATTAAAATATGCTTTTATTGACCCTTCTTTGATTCTGTTATCAATATCTGGCTTTACCCAGTATTTAACTCGAGAATTGATTTCAGGCTCCCGGATCACCATCGTAACCGAACAAGCTCCTTTTCGATAGACTTCCAAAGCCACATCTACTGCTGAATTAGCTGCTCCCACCACAGCGATGTGCATATCAAAATAAGGATGAGGCTCATCGTAATAATGTTTTACTTTGGGTAATTCTTCCCCGGATACATTGAGTGGGTAAGGCAGATCATAGAAACCTGTTGCTATGATGAGATTCCTGGCTTTGTAACAGGACTTATTTGACCTAATGTGGAAAACGTTGTTCTTTTTATCAACTTCCTCTATTCGTTCATAAAGCTGTGTTTTCAGCTTCCATGAAGCAGCAACTCTTCGATAATATTCAAGAGACTCTGACCGTGTTGGTTTTGGACCATGAGAAATAAAAGGCACTTCGCCAATCTCTAATCGGTCCGATGTTGAAAAAAAAGTCATGTTTCTAGGGTAATTGTATAATGAATTTACCAAACAACCTTTGTCTACAATTACGTAAGAAAGACCTGCTTTTACTGCTTCTATTCCACAGGTAAGACCTATGGGCCCTGCCCCAACAATGCAAAAATCCAATACTTTTTCACTCATACGCGAATCTAAAAATGGATCCTTTGATTCTTTCAAAAAACCGTAAAAAGCTGAGTTAATGTGTCCTTTTAGACTGTTCTTTGATCAGTTGTTATTGATATACAGGCCAATAATCATCAAATTTATCGTTCTGTTAAATTGTATTCCCTAGAATTACTAACTTGGCAGTTTGTAATTCAGATGAGACAAAACCCTTTATTCATTCTCTTGTTTTTAATAACCTAGCATCATATAAATGAAAATATTAGTTTGTATTACGCATGTGCCAGATACAACCTCGCGCATCGCATTTATTGAAGGCAACACTAAATTGGACAAGAGTGGTGTTCAGTTTATCATAGGTCCCTATGATGATTATGCACTTGCAAGAGCCGTAGAGATCAAAGAACAGTCTGGTGGTTCTATCACCGTTTTGAATGTAGGAGAGGCAGAAACTGAGCCTACTATAAGAAAAGCCCTGGCTATAGGTGCAGATGATGCTATTAGAATCAATGCCTTTCCTGAAGACGCACTATTTGTAGCAAAGCAAATAGCGGCGGCGGCCAAAGAGGGAAATTATGATCTTATTCTTATGGGTAGAGAATCGATCGATTTTAATGGAGGACAGGTACACGGTATGGTGGGAGAATTGTTGGGAGTGCCTTCAATATCTCCTGTGATGACGCTGGATGTAGATGGTACGACAGCGAGTATTGCGCGCGAGATAGAAGGAGGAAAGGAATACATGGAAGTGCCATTGCCTTTTGTAGCAGGATGTCAGGAACCAATTGCAGAGTGGAAAATTCCAAACATGAGAGGAATCATGAGTGCACGTTCTAAACCACTAGAAGTCAGAGAACCAACTAGCGATGCCCCCAAGACAAAAGTTAATAGATATGAGCTTCCCCCTGCTAAAGGCGATGTAAAACTTATTGAGCCCGAAAACATGGACGAACTAGTAGATCTATTAAAAAACGAAGCCAAAGTTATATAATATGGCAGCCTTAACATTCGTAGAAACAGACGAAGGAAATGTAAAAAAATCTTCATTAGAAGCAATAAGCTATGCTAAGGAAATTGAAGATGATGTAATGGCCATTGTTTTTGGTACTGTAAAAGACATAGGGGTAATTGGAAGGGCGGGTGCAACTAAAGTTCTGCATGTGACGGATGAAAAGCTTGCCGTCCCAAATATTATGGCTTATGCTTCCGCTATTGCAGAGGCTATGAACCAGGAAAACATAGGCCTTTTGGTATTGGCAAAAAGCTCATTAGGTGATCCCGTATCAGCGCGTGTTTCGATAAAGTTAGATGCTGCCTTAGCAGCTAATGTGAGTGATTTGCCGGATATTTCGGTGGGTTATTCACTTAAGAAAAGTATTTACACAGGGAAAGCATTTGCAAACACCTTATTAGAAGGTAACAGAAAAATCATTTCGCTCAAGAAAAATGCGATCACTATTAGAGAAGATGGAGCAATTCCGGAGGTGGTTTCTTTCTCACCTACGATCAATAAAAGTGATTTCTCGGTCAAAACTATTAAGGTTGAAAAAGCTGAGGGTGATATATTATTGCCAGAGGCTGATTTGATCGTTTCTGGCGGCAGAGGATTGAAAGGACCAGAAAACTGGGGAATGATAGAAGATTTAGCGAAAACATTAGGAGCTGCCACAGGTTGTAGTAAACCTGTGTCTGATATGGACTGGAGACCTCATCACGAACATGTGGGACAGACCGGAATCAAGGTTAGTCCATCTCTTTATATAGCTGTTGGTATCTCCGGTGCCATTCAACATTTAGCAGGAGTGAACTCTTCTAAGTACATTTTAGTAATTAATAAAGATCAGGAAGCGCCATTTTTCAAAGCCGCCGACTATGGAGTGGTAGGTGATGCATTTGACGTAATTCCTAAATTAACTAAAGCACTCAAGAAAGCACTGGCTTAATGGCAAGTGATAAGATAAAATTAGAAATCCTGGGATTATCTTCGAGTCAGTCCCAATCAGGTTCTTTTGCCCTTGTTTTAGGTGAAACAGATGGTAATCGTCGCCTACCCATCATTATAGGTATGTTCGAGGCACAGGCCATAGCGATTGAGATAGAAAAGATTGTTCCCAACAGGCCTATGACCCATGATTTGTTCAAGGCCTTTGCACTCAACTTTGAAATCGATATCAAAGAAGTTTATATATCTGATCTTAAAGAAGGAGTGTTTTTTGCGCGTATTATCTGTGAACATAACGGTCAAACGTTTGAAATCGACTCGAGGCCATCAGATGCGATAGCAGTTGGCTTAAGGTTCAATGTCGATTTTTATACCAATGAAAATATCTTAAATGAAGCAGGGATAGTACTCACAGATGAGTATGAAGAAGAAATGGTGCATGCAGAACCAAAAAAGACTGACGAAAAAATCAACCTGGAAGATCATAACTCTGCTGAACTGGAAAAGCTACTCAATGAGGCTTTAGAAAAAGAAGACTACGAAAAAGCAGCCCGAATCCGAGATGTGTTGAACAAACGAAACTAAGTTCATGGAATACATTAGAGGGTTGCTTGGGCTTATTAGCCTGATTAGCATCGCTTGGCTTTTGTCAGGTAACCGACGAAAGGTAGATTTCAAGCTGGTTGGTATCGGAGTTCTACTTCAAATCATTATTGCATTACTCATTGCCCATGTTTCTCTGGTAAGTGATGCGTTTAGCTCTATAAGTGCAGGCTTTGTAAAGTTTCTCAATTTTGGACTACAAGGCGCGGAATTTCTTTTTGGAGATTTAGCTAAAAATAGTGAGGTAATCGATGGGGTAAATCATAGCTTGGGTTTTCTTTTTGTCTTTCAGGCTTTACCAACAGTGATTTTTTTTTCAGCAGTATCAGCAGCTCTTTATCACTTAGGTATTCTTCAGCGGGTGGTTTATGGATTTGCCTGGTTAATGACTAAAACAATGAAACTATCCGGTGCAGAAAGCTTATCAGCCGCAGGGAATGTTTTTATGGGTCAAACCGAAGCTCCGCTATTAGTTAAACCATATATTGGCGACATGACGCTTTCTGAATTGAATTGTCTTATGACAGGTGGGATGGCCACGATCGCTGGAAGTGTACTTGGAGCGTATGTTTCTTTTTTAGGGGGAAATGACCCGGAGCAGCAACGTCTTTTTGCAACTTATTTGCTTAGTGCCTCTTTTATGAATGCACCGGCTGCCATTGTAATGGCAAAAATATTTCTTCCAGAAGAAATGCCTGATCGCATTGATTCAAAACTGAGAGTCAACAAAGAGAATGTAGGCAGAAATCTAATAGACGCGATTTCTATCGGTACTTCTGATGGAGTAAAACTAGCCCTGAATATTGCAGCAATGCTGCTTGCATTCATCGCAATTGTATTTACTTTAAATTGGATCCTCGTAGACGGAATAGGAGAATGGTTGGGTTTAAATGCGTCTGTGCATAAATCTACCCGTGGTGCGTTTGACGGGCTCTCATTACAATACATCCTGGGGCAGTTATTTAGAGTCTTTGCTTTTATTATGGGCGTTGATTGGTCTGAAACGATAAGTGTAGGTAGCTTACTGGGTCAAAAAACGGTAATTAATGAATTTGTGGCATACCTCAGCTTGGCGGAAATGAAAGAAGCTGGACAGTTGTCCGATAAATCTATCGTTATTTCCACGTACGCACTTTGTGGATTTGCGAATTTCAGTTCAATTGGTATTCAAATTGGTGGCATTGGAAGTATGGCTCCCAGCAGACAGTCAGATTTATCTACACTTGGTATGAAAGCTTTAATGGCAGCAACTCTGGCTACTATGATGACAGCTACTGTAGCAGGTATCTTATTTAATTAGTGTCTGTAAGAAAAGGATAAAAAGTGGTTATTTCACCATGAGAGAGCCGAATTTATGCTGTTGTTGGACCTGAATCTAACAAGAAAAAGTTGATCATGCCATTTTCATCGATTTTGGTCGCCTAAAAAAAGGTAGGTTTCATTCCCAGAGGGGTT
>JBCDKO010000220.1:0-8323 GCA_038746525.1 Bacteroidota bacterium | reverse complement strand
TTTGAGTTGAGCGAGGTGGTCATAGCAAGCCTGGTCATCAGGAAATTGTTGCTGGAACTGAAAGAGGGTAAGGCTTTGGTATTTTTTCTCCATAATTTTGATCGTTAAATATTACTTTAAGTTACTGAAAAACAATGATTTAACCAACCTATACCGCCATCAAAAATAAAATATTTACTAAGTGCCTACTTCAATTAATCTAATATTACAGTGAATTATGAGAATCCTTTGTGAAACTGGATTTTAGGTTCAAATCGAGGCTTTCGGAATTTCAAAAACGTAGTTTAATGGTCGTAAATGAGGTTTATGAAATTTTGAGTAACGAAGAGTTGGGCCAAAAGGCGGATTTTTCAAAGGGTTCTATGATTCATTTTTTGACCTTACTTGGTAAAACCCCAAACTGTTTTTTAAATGCGTTTGTAAAGTGCTCAGGATTGCGGTAACCTATCCGTTCAGCGACCTCTTTCACACTTATTTGTTCGTTGCATAACATGATCTTGGCTTCCTGTAAGCGTAAACCCTTCCAATAGCTATAGATAGTGGTTCCAAAAAGTTCTTTGAAGCCCTTTTTCAGGGTACACGTATTTGAACCCACTTTTTTGGCCAAATCCGCTAAGCTCATAACACTTTTAATATCGCTCTCCAAAAGCTCTTTTACATAGTATATTTTTTCCACATAATGTTTTTTTAGACTATGGCTTTCAGAAAAGATATCGGGGTGTATCTGTTCCATTTGTAACATTAAGAGTTCGATAACCTTGGATTCCAAATACATCTTTTTATAAAGCCCTTTTCTATTGCATCCCAAAATGTCCGCTATGATTGAATACATCTGTGATGTGATCATAAAATTAGATTCGAATAGAAGGTGATTTTTACCACGCTCAATACACGTTTTCATCTTTTGAAATGCGTTGTTTCCGTTCGGCATATATTTCAAGAAGAGGGACGGGCTTAGGTTTATCTTCAAAATTTTTGACGCTTGTTTGGCGGAAGATAATTGCGAACCTTTGAAATTTTTGATGTATACGATGTTATGAAATCCCTTTCCGAGTATGAAATCTTTTTCGAAGGTAGAAGAAGTAGTACACATATACCCATCCAATAAAAAAGTCATTTCCACAAAATCTGATTCACTTTCATAATAGAAGTTGGTGTCATTAAAAAGGTAAAATTCTCCAAATCCGATATAAATATTTTCAAAAAAAACTTCTTTTATTCCGCCTTTACCGAAGAAAAGGTCAACGGAATATTTTCTCTCGGTGATTCCTTCTGAAGCATTAGAGAAGATATCCGGATACCTTGCCTCCATGATCATTTCGTTCATTTCCGAACTGTATACTCTTGTTCTCATAGATTACGTTTCACACAGTTTTTATTACGTTTTGCATAAGTGGTTTTCTAGGTCCCACACGTAGTTTTGACTTACACTCTAATCTATAATTAATCTAAATAACACCAACTTCTCTACTCCAATGATCTGGATATTCTTTATAATTCTTTCATTTTTTTTCATACCAACAAGTTTAAACGCCCAGAATAATGCTATCCAAGGTACCGTCAAAGATGTGGATGGCAACCCCATTCTTGGGGCTAATGTCATCCTATTAGAGTTTTCAAAAGGAGTATCATCAAACCTGGAAGGTGAGTTTATTATTCAAGGATTGAACAAGGGATCGTATTTTATTCAGGTACGTTATTTGGGCTATCGGCCCATCACCAGGAGAATTAATATCCCCGACGATGCAATTGTTGATTTCACCCTTTCAGAAGTTTTCGATCAGTTAGAAGAAGTGGTGGTCACTGCCAATCGTCGTTTGCAAGATATACAAAAAACAGCGGCATCGGTTTCGGCCATAGGGTTTAAGCAAGTAGAGCAGCTACAGATAAAGCAGTTCTCTGAGCTCAACAGTATTGCCCCTAATTTTCGAACCTATGACAATGGAGGAATTGGCGCCTTTACCTTGGTCGCAAGCCGTGGCATCTCAACGGTGGATACTAACCCCGCTATTGGTCTCTATATAGATGGGATTCCTTATTTCTCCACACTCAATTTTCCGCTCACCTTAAATGATGTCAATCAAATTGAGGTGCTACGTGGACCCCAGGGAACTTTGTATGGAAAAAATGCCCTTGCGGGTATCGTTAAAATAACCACTAAAAGCCCTTCAAATCAGGTTACGGGATATGGGAATGTAGGCTTTGGTAACCTCAATTCAAAAGAGTTCGGTTTTGGTTTGAGCCTACCTGTGGTGAAAAATAAACTGTTTTTCAGGACCAATGCCAATATTCAGGACCGTGACGGATTTGTAACAAACAACTTTAACGGTGAGGAACTTCAAAACAGGGAGGCTATAGATGCCAATTTTAGAATGAAGTACTTTGCCAGTGAAAAACTTGACTTCTCGTTGCTTTACAGCCTACAGCATCGGGAAGCCAAATCCTCTGCATTTGTTTTGGTATCGGAACAAAATCCCCTGACTAGCATCTTAGAAAACAGTCCATTTGAAGTGAACTTTAATGAAACGGTCTTCCGGGATGCCTTTACACAAAATATGGCATTGAATCTTAACTATAGGTTTGGCTCGTTCTCTTTGAATTCAACGACTTCTTATCAAGTGACTGACAGCGAGAGATTTGATGAGTTCGATTATAGGCCTCTTGATT
The DNA here is from genome assembly GCA_038746525.1 of Bacteroidota bacterium. GTDB lineage: Bacteria > Bacteroidota > Bacteroidia > Cytophagales > Cyclobacteriaceae > Ekhidna. The sequence goes on along the minus strand of JBCDKO010000220.1, from coordinate 5,656 downwards.
TGCAGGCCGGAGGTGGTGAATTGACTTTTCAGACTGTCAGACAAGAATTTCGATTGCAATCCACCGCTGAGAGAAGCCTGATTGTGGATGAACCCACAACGGGCCTGGACCCGATGGAACGAAACCGCTTTTATAACTGGCTGTCGGAGTTGGGGAAAGCTAACCTGGTAATCCTTTTTGCTCATATTGTAGAGGACGTGAGCACCCTTTGCAATGATATGGCCATAATCAGACAAGGAGAGGTAATTATTACCGGAAAACCCGACGAAGTAGAGGCCTTATTGAGAAGGAAAATATGGGAAAAGCAAGTGGAAAAATCGGATTTGAACATGTACAAGGAAAAATATGATGTGATTGCCAACCATTTTCACAGGGGAAATAGGATGATTACCAGGGCGACCCAGGACCTGCCCAAAGGAGGGCCCCATCAAAAGTCTCCTACACTTGAGAATGTGTATTTCAATTCGATACAAAACCAACAAAAAGCCTTGGTACTATGATTTGGAGAATAATAAAACATGAGATGAAACAAAGGGTATTCCATTGGATGACCATTGTTTTTTATGCCCTACTCATTTTCCAAAGTTTATGGTATACCAAAGGGTTTTTTGATTTTTATCCAAGCGAAGACCTTCTAATGAACGCATCTATTGTCAATTACAGGATGTTGGCTTCCGGCGGATTTTTTCTATTGGTGGTGTTGGCAGTTACCTCCGGCACTTTTTTTTACAAAGAAATCCAATTCAAAACCATCAACTGGTTCTACACTTTACCAATACCTGAAAAGCAATTCTTTTTAGGTCGTTTCTTCGCAGCTTTTCTTTACAATGCCTTTGTGACCTTTGCACTCGTTGTTGGGTTGTTTTTAGTCCCTTATGCAGGAATAGGTGAAGCCGATCGATTTGGCCCAGCCCCCATCGGGCAACTCTTACATGGCTTTGGAGTGCTGGTATTGCCCAATGTCCTTTTGGTGACCGCCATGATTACGGCCATATTGGTTTTTACCCGAAAGATTACCATTAGCTATCTCGGAGTATTTCTGCTTTTGATTTTATTCCTTCTTATGCAGTCCATATCTGCCTCCTCCGGAATCAATTTTTTACTTCTAATATTGGAACCTTTTGGTTTTGTGGCGGTAGAGGAAATCAACGATGGTATGTCTGGGGTACAGAAGAATACGGAGTACATCCGCCTAACGGGAAATTTCTTGACTAATCGCCTGATTTGGTTTGGCATATCCCTATCCCTGATCATTGCCTCGTATCTAAAGTTCAGTTTTAAAGGCTTTTTTGGCACTTCCAAAAGCAAAGGCAAAGAAGGAATACAACCACAAGTCAAAAATGATGTGGCGCCTGCTATAGTAAGTATCGGTAGACCACAGCTATCTTTCAAAAATGGAGATTTTCTCAAAAAACTGTGGTCACTTTCTTTTCTTGAGTTTAAGAATGTGGTCAGGCCTGCCTCGTTTAAAATCATATTGGGGCTTATTGTATTGATGATCATTCTGCAAAATGTACTGTGGAATGCCTCTTTTTATCTAGGTCCAACCCAGCCTCTAACCTTTACCATGACCAATTTCCGCATCACTTTTGGGGTTTTTGTAATCATTATGATTATGATTTGGTCAGGAGAGCTTTTCTTCAAAGATAAAATCGTGAATATTAACCAAATCATGGATACGCTGCCTGTCCCGCTATGGGTCACACAACTCTCCCGATTTATTGCCATATCCGGCGTGGCGCTGATACTATCCATCGCTTTTGTTTTGCTGGGTATCATTTTTCAAATCTTACATGGAGGCATCGGCCTCATTGAGATGAAACTGTATACTTACGACCTTTTAGGATACAACTTCGGATGGTTGACATTTGCGCTTGAAATCGCCCTTGTATTTTTTATAGCAGGAGTGACGAATAACCGCTATCTGACCCATTTTTTAAGCGTGGGCATTGTTATCGGAAACATTTTTGCTTTTGCGTTGAGTTTAGGGGAGCAGGTACGGTTCTATTATGCAGGTGTGCCGGGAGTAGAAGAGTATTCGGAAATCAGTGGTTATGGAATTTGGGAAGTCTCCGCTATCTGGTTCTTTTTTATGTGGACCATGCTGGCCACGGTATTCATATTGCTCGGTATCCATTTCTGGAAAAGGGGGACCGACCAAAACCACCTGCGCAAATGGAAATTTGCCGGAAATCAACTTTCGCTCCCTGGAAAGTTGGCCGCACTTGCTGCGCTGGTCATTTTTTTTACGATGCAGTCCTTTATCGTTAAAAACGCGAATCATGAAGGTAATTTCACTTTGGCTGCCGCGGAGGAAGAGGCGCAAGCAGATTATGAAAAACGATATGGATATCTTAAAAATAAGCCACATCCCAAGTACGCCGCTTTGGACCTGCTCTTTGATTATTATCCATTAGAACGCAGAGCATCTTTCCAGGTATCTGCAATGCTGACCAATGATGCTGATACGCCCATTGATACGCTTTACCTTTCACATCGGCACCATGTGGATATGGAACAGGTTACAAGGAACGGGAAACCTCTTTTAGCGGCTTGGATATCCGATGACCATGATCTAATAGCATATCCATTGACTCCAGCATTACCACCAAATGCTTCCTTTTCACTTGGGATTAAAGCCACCAAACAATACAAAGGCTTCACTCAGGATGGGGGTACCTCCCAACCTGACTTGACATTTAATGGATCGTTTGGCAGCATCAAGGAATTTTTACCCAGACTGGGTTATGATTCCGAAGATGAAATGATTGAGAACAGAAAACGGATCTCCATGGGACTTCCAAGGCTGGATTCGAGAATGGCAAATGTGACTGATGAAGTCGCGTTACTGCAGGATTTTTTGGCACCAGATGCCAACAAACTCAAGGGTGAAATCACCATTGGTACCACAGCCGATCAAATCCCTTTGGCTCCAGGGGAATTGGTAAAGGAATGGCGGGAAGAAGGTAGACGCTATCGCAAATATGCTATTGAAAGACCCGAAAGTTTTAACTGGTACCTGGCTTCCTCAAACCTATCCATAAGACAAGGCGAAATTGAAAAGGTGAAGACCAGCATCCTATACTCTCCCAAACATCCGTTTAATCTGGAACTTTACGAAGATGCGCTGCATAGTGGCATTAAATTCGTTCAAAACAAACTTGGAGGCTATCCATATAAAGAAGTAAGGCTCTTTGAAATACCCTTTTACCACGAAGGTTTTTATGCATATCCATATACCCTAGCCATTTCAGAGAAAGAAGGCTGGTACGCTGATATCAGCGCAATCTCTGCCAGATCTTACCTTTTTCATTCAGTGGTCACACAAATTGCCAAACAGTGGGTCTATGGTAACATGAACATCGGTAATGTGCAAGGCGCAACCATGCTCAGCGAGGCACTGCCTCATGCTTTAGGGCTACAAGTACTCCAAGCGGAATTAGGGGAAAAGGCGGTTGAATCGGTGATACAAAAGAAACAGGATTTTTATTTTATGGAAAAAAATAATGAGCCTAACCAAGAGCCAACATTGGTATTTGCCGATGGAATTGAGTACCTGGAAGCAAATAAAGGAGCTATAGCGCTCTCCCTATTGATGGAGACAATAGGAGAGGAAAAATTCAATACTACATTACTTCATTGGACCACTGAAAACAAAGAGCAACCTTTACGATTCATCGATTTGTACCAAAAGCTTCTAAAAGAGGTACCGAAAAGAAAAAAAGGAGATATTGAAAAACTATTTGAGACTACTGCGCCCATGTCTGAATTAAACCTTCAGAAGCCTTAGCTTAACCCAACTTGCGAATTTTAGAAGTATTTCAGGAAATTTTGGAGAGCAGAAGGCCCTTTAAAGTAAGTATGATACGTTTTTGTGTTGGATTTCATTTTGTGATGTTGTAAGGTTTTTATTTTATCTCTCCCTTTTCCTACCTTGATAAACGGAAAAGGCGGCAAAGACCGCTATACCTTGTTAGGTAAAGAAATGCTTAGTGACTCCGCTCCTACTTCTTGGCTTTTCGACCAAAGAAATGGTTTTTCGAAGGTGAGAATGGCCGGAAGTACAGAAGATCAAGCAAACCTAAATCGTGCAAAGGTCAGCTCTCCGAGCTCAGATCGAAAAGAAGGTAGTACCTCATATATTGCGTCATAGTTTCGCAACTCATTTATTGGAAGCAGGCACAGACCTTCGTTACATTCAAAGTCTTCTTAGACACAGTAGCAGCAAGACCCCTGACTAATTAACGAAAAACTTGATGAAAAGCTGATATATGCTTTAGATGTAGCCAGAGAATGGGAAAATGATAATGTTCCAACTGGCGTAGCTATGAAAACTTCATTAGGTGCACATGAAGTAGCAAGACAATCAGAGAATTAGGTATCAAAAGCAATAGCACGTGCTATTGGACAAGCGGTTGCAACAGCTCATATGGCAGATCATTCTCTAGGAGGAGCATTTTATGCTCTCAAAAGCCATAAAACTTGCCAATAAGAATGTGGATGAAGAAAGATATTGGCAAATTAAACAATTAAATAACCTACCCTCTGACATTATCAATATAGTTCAGAGTGTGTGGAAAAAGAAAGAATTGGACAGAAGGATATAAAAATAACGAACCACTAACAATGTATATGAAATCATAGCATCCTACCGGAATGCTATGCTTCATATACTGAGCGTTAGGCAGAATTCCTCAGATTTGGGGCTGAAATTGCTAAAAAGAGAGCTATCAATTTCTTCCTTTCCAAATTGATTTCGGGTGCTAACGTTGGAACACCTAGCAGGCTTTATCTTCACACCGGCCCTGTTGTAAGGTCGCGTTACAACTGGTATCTCTGCCCTGAATATCGGGACAAGTCCAAGCGCAATTATGACCGGAATGTAAAAAGTCCCGAAAATAGCCTTCGGGACTCATTGATAAATTTCACTGGTAGGTCCGATTTATCGAGAACCCCGTTCAGAATAATTTCCGATCATAAAGATACATTCTCTGGAGGGCTTTTTTCACAATCATTAAACTGTTAGCATGCTTGTGGATTTCCTCATATTCTAATTTACCACTAGACTCCATTAACCTTGTTGCATATCTAATCTGAGACTCAAAAATATTCTCTTTGCCGACGCTTTTTAATTCATCTTTAAAAAATGTGATTATCTGCTCTCTTTCATTTTCTGAAAGAGAGCTAGTCTTTGATTTTTCTTTGATAATTTCATAAACTATGACTTCTGGGAAATTAAGAATATTTTGTCTTATGTAATCTTCGTTCATTTCAATCAAACTTTACCCGATATATCGAACCCCCAGGCAACTTTCTTAGGTTCCCCCAAGATTCTTTAAAGTGTATATGAATTGTAGCTTTTCCTCCTTTTTGAGATGTAGCAGTAAATAGGGCCTGCTGAGAAACGTTTTTTCAATTCAAAAAACACGTTTATGTGGTCAAAGGATACTGTTTAGTAAATTTCTTTTTCAATAGGTGCAAGGTTTTCGAGCAGATGCTTCCATTTTCCGTGCACTGAAAAATCTCGAAATCGAGATTTTTCAACTAGTCACAGGTACATCAGCTACGTCGTTCGCTGCGGATCGAAGTATAAGCATACATCTTCACCTTGCTGCCTAGTATCTGATACACCTGTGACTTTCTCAGCAAGCCCTAA
>JBCDKO010000219.1:0-8347 GCA_038746525.1 Bacteroidota bacterium | reverse complement strand
GGCGAAGCTTATAACGAGCCAAGCTGAAAGCTGAACCTGTGAGCGAAGTAGTAAGTACACGCTGCAAAGACCCCGAAAGCATGTTGAATTCCACGGACTCTTTGAACAAATGCAGAATACCTATCACTACGCAGGCAAACGGAAGAGACCTGTTTCTGGTGAAGTGTTTTTCTTTCTTTCTGTAATGGTGAACTGTCTAGGAATTATAGAAAAATTCAAAGATTTTTTTTAGATGAAATCCCGGATTTCATCTCTGATTGATGCTTTGTATTTTTCATATCATTTGTATTATGCTCTTAAGTTAATCAGAAGATGGGTGGTCTCAAAATGAGGCCACCTTTTTCTTAACTTAAGAATATTGCAACTGGCTTGCACTCTCATACTTTAAATTGCCTTCCCAATCAATTGTTTTATCGGGAAGGGTGTTGTAAACGAAACTACGCAAGTCCTTTTTTTCCAGTAGATATAGGTTAAGGCTTCTTTGAGAGAATTGATAGCATCTGGCGATTGATAGTAGTGGAAGAACTCATGAAGATTAAGAGTAAGCGGCTTTGGTTTTGTAATCTCGGATGATCAAGTCCATGTAATCGAAAATGCGCTGCTTTTCTTTGTCGGGCAAGCTTTCCACCTGATCCAGGCGTTTAACCATCTCTTTGTCAAAGGAAGCATTTTGACCTTTACCAAGTAGAAAATCAACAGACACTTCAAAGGCTTTAGCCAGCTTTACAATCACTTCAATAGATCGTAAGTTGTCCCCACTTTCGTACTTGCCAATCATTACACGGGATGAATCGATTTGCTTTGCAAGCTCATCCTGAGATCAGCTTTTTTGCTTCCTAAGTTGCGTTATACGCTCTCTAATGGTAACCATATTTATCTAAAGAATCTCTTTTTGATGATAATAGATCATATTTAGGGAAATGTGTGATTACAAAAAAAACACTTATTATTTGTTTTAAAGAAACACATGAGGTACTCTTAAATAACATGTTTATTAAATAACTTTTTTTATGAGTATCTCAACAGTTGCTCGGATGTGCCGAGTGATGAATATAAATATGATCTGGATTAGAACGACCATTGAACAAAAAAGAGAAAAATAATGGTCACTCGCTACAAGCGAGCGACTGTGTTTCTGTTATCATCTTCCCTTAGTTGTGATACCTTCCTGGACAGATATTTGTGAGTTACTCAAATGCGATTTCCCCGTTGTACATTTGGTAAGTCTAAATATATATGATCACTTTCCATTTATTTCATCCCGATCAATCACCACTCGCTGCTTGGGCAAGGATTGCGGATAATTCTTTTGAAGGAACTCAATCAATTTTTCACGAACATGCACTCTCAGGTCCCAGGCCGTAGGAGAATTTTTGGCACTCATCAAAGCTCTGATTTCCATGGTTTTCTCGGTTGCATTAGTTACCTGAACTACTTTCACTTTACCGTCCCAAAGTGAGGTAGCCTCTAGAATTTTGTTGAATTCTTTTCGGAGTTTTTCAACTGATAACGTGTAATCTGCATAAATGAAAACAGTACCTAATATTTCGGCAGTATTTCTTGTCCAGTTTTGAAAAGGTTTTTCTATTATTTGTGTGGTAGGAATAATCAGTCTTCTTTTATCCCATATACGAACTACTACATAGGTCAAAGTTATTTCTTCAATCCAACCCCATTCCCCTTCTATTACTACAGCATCACCAATTCTGACAGGTTGTGTTAAAGCGATCTGAAATCCTGCGAGAATATTGGCGATGAGCTTTTGGGCAGCAACTCCTATGATTATACTTAAAATCCCAGCAGATGCCAGGATACTTGCTCCAATTTCTCTTATTGATTTAAACGTCATGAGGACGAGAGAAAACGAAACAATGATAATAACCACATTGATGATCCTGGAAAACAGCTTGATTTGTGTATGAACTTTTCTGGCATTCAGATTATCTTCTTGATCCAGATCATATTTTCTAATAATGAAAATTTTACCTGATCCTATTAAACTGATGATCAACCATGTTGAAATAGTGATGACAATAATCTGAAAAGGTTGATTCCATACTTCATCAACCTCGCCTTTGAAATCCGCGGTTAGATATGAAAAAATGATGGCTATTAATATCGATAAGGGCCAAATCAATATAAACAACTCTTCATACGCCTCATATTGACCTAGTTTTTTCAGGAAGTATTTGACCAATTGGAATAGAAGAACAATTACTAAAAAAGAGATAACCCCTGCAAGGATTATCGTAAGGAGATTATTCATGGTATAGAATCATTAATCAATCCCAATATCTAACACTTTCATCACTATCCAATATTTTTTAGATTTTGTGCAGATAGTTTATCTGGTTTTTAAAAAATCTGAGGTTTTCATTGGCTATTCTATCTGTACAATTAAATAACTCCCATCCTTGACAGAACGCTTTTTGGTCTTTATGGTCAAAAGCCTTCTAGCATGTGCAAGTTTTAGTGAATACTTTTTTAAGATGCATGCCTACCACTACCAGAAATGACAGCAACCAGAAATCACTCGGTCACAAAAATGACTGCCAACCATCAAGAAATGGCTCACGGTCACCAGAAAATGACTGCAGGCCATTTTTAGACAATTTTCGACGAATAGTGGCTATTTGTAAATACTATTTATCTTACAATTAACTACATTGACCCATATAACAAATAAAATTGTGGAATCAGAACACCATTGACGCAAGACTATTAGCCGCCAACAATGCCATTGTCAACGTTGAAGCAGTGCAAGAAGTGAAAAACCTGATGGCAGAAATCGGATATGATGACACCAAACTAGTGGAAGGGAAAGTGCTTTACGATAACGCTAACCGTCTTAATATTGAGCAAAAAAGGGAATAAGGCGATCAATACCAAGCCACGGCCTCCTTAAATGTGGCCAAAGCTATGCTAAAGTCTACCTACCTGAAGCACTTGAAAATAGCCCGGATTGCATTGAAGAACCATCGTGGCGCGCAAGAAGCTCTACAACTAACAGGCGCAAGAAAGGAATCGCTTTCAGGGTTTCTGAAGCAAGTCAATGTTTTTTATACCAATGCGCTTGAAATGCCCAATGTGATCGCGGCCATGAGTAAATACAACATCACGGAGGAAAAGCTGAAGCAAGGTAGGGACTTAATGGAAGAGACCAGGAAAAATACCATGAGCAGCTAAAAGAAATGGGTGAAGCGCAGCAATTTACCGTGACAAGGGATGAAGCCCTGGACCATCTGGACGAGTGGATGGCAGAATTTAAAGAACTGGCCAAAATAGCGCTGGAAGACCAGCCACAGCTGTTGGAAGTGTTAGGGATCTTGCAGCGGAACTAAGTAAAGTTGAGTAAAGAATAGATGAGCAAAAACATTGAGATAAGGATTAAATAGATCCAAGAAGTGAAAGCGTTGGACGCTTCCAGCTTCGCTGATTTTACCCTACTTAGTTAATTATTGATTAAGAAATAAATGGTTGGGAATCCAAGTCTGCTCAAATCCAGCATTAACTCGCCGTCCGCTTCTCTTCAAAAACCTCAAGATGGTCTACTACTCAGGTAGCTTCACGCTTTCTGCGGGCGTCAATAAAGCTTTTCACGAAAAATACCAGAGCGAAAACGGTGCTAATGAGCATCACAGAAACCCTCAAAATTCCCAATGCATTCGCTCGTTCTACCACACCCATAAGTGGCCGGAAAAGACCGATGCCAACAACCAGAGTGAGCAAAACCGCGATATGGGCAACAATCTTATTTTCTTTTTTAACTCCCGGATTGCAGATCAGTAGCGCCGCGCCAATAATTGCTGGAATTAATGCAGTGAATGATGGTGTTTCAGAATCAATGTAACCCCACGCAGATAAGGTGATTAACAATAGGGCGTTGATTAAACTTGCTGTATGTGCTTTCATTTTAATATTAAGATTTTTGTTGTTGCAATAAACAAAGAAGTTATTTAATTCATCACTCAGAAAATTTTTTTTATGAAAAATCGATCATCGTAACAGAAAAAAGCAAAACCCATTTTCCCTTCTTCAGCAGTAAAAAATCACTACTTCTAATGATTTTAAAATCATTAGAAGTAGTGATGAACCACTATTGATAGCGATTGATTGGCTAAACCTTGCCATATAATTTAGCATCAAATTACAACCCAGTTTAATTAAAAATACTATGAAAAAATATTTACTTCTTATTTTAATGTTATCGGGCAGTGTATTAGCTCTTGCCCAAAACCCCTCGGTGTATGGGGTGGTGAAAGATGCAAACGGAGTACCACTGTTGTTTGTGAATGTAGCCCTCGAAGGAACTTCTAAGGGGGGCACTACCAATGAAAACGGTGAATATCTTATTGATAATTTACGTCCTGGAAATTATACCCTAATAGTCTCGGCCATCGGCTATGAGCGGGCTTCCAGCGAAATTATATTGACCACAGGGCAACAACTAAAAGCGGATTTTACCCTTTCGGAAAGTATAACCAGGATGCAAACCGTAGAGATCACAGGCCGGAAGGCCGTAAGTTACGATAATGAGCTTTCTTTTGTTGCAACTAAGGCGGCTACTCCGATTAAAGACACTCCGCAAATGGTGAGTTACGTCACCAAGGAAGTGATGGCCGATCGGCAAGCTTACAGGGTCAACGATGTTGTTAAAAATATCAGCGGTATCAACCAATTTTCTTATTATAATGATTTTACCATTCGTGGATTTCGTTCACAGGAAGAATTGATCAACGGGTTGCGCGTTATTGGCCTCTTTGGTCCCCAGATAATCACGGCAAACCTGGAACGTGTAGAGATCATAAAAGGCCCAGCCTCCGCTTTATTTGGCAATTCATCTCCCGGAGGTACGATGAACAGGGTGACCAAGAAACCTTTGGATGAAGAACGCAAAGCCATCACATTCACTACAGGTAGCTTTAATACTCTGCGATCTACGCTCGATTTCACCGGCCCCCTTAATAAAGACAATACCTTACTCTATCGTCTGAATATGGCTTATGAAAATTCTGATGATTTTCGCGACTTGCAAGAGTTCAAGTCCTTCATGGTGGCGCCTTCCATTACTTTTTTGCCGACAGACAAAACCCGTTTGAATTTTGACTTGGTGATTACCAATTTTGATGGAAAGCTGGACCGTGGACAGCCTATTTTTGGTGCCTCCGCCGGTACGGATTTGAATTCCACGCCCTTGTCTTTTGCCATAGGTGCCGCCAACGACTATCATGAGACCAACGTTGCCTACAGCACTATTTCTCTGAATCACCAGTTTACAGAGAACCTTTCTTTCAATTCTTCCTATATGAGGTACACCTTCAATGAAGATTTGTTTGAACACCGCACATCCAACCAATTTGCGGTGGACAGTTTAGGAGATCAAATTCCAACCTTGATGGGAATGCGTATCTCTGCGCGTGAACAGAAACAAGTCTCCGATAATGTGTCCTCTTATTTCGTTTGGGAAGTGGCCACCGGGGCATTAGAACATAAGATTCTCGTTGGCTATGATTACCTTCAAAGCGTAAGGCCCGTGGGTGGAGCTTCAATATTTACCAGCAGTGGTGCCATCTACCGAACAGTGGATGGTGGATTAGCTACCTACGATCCTGATAATCCTCAGAATTATATTTTTGAAAACGGTCAGCCTAAACCCAATATTCCACATTTTGATCTTGAAGACCCTACCTATACTTTAGGTTACCCCAGCGACTACATCTTAGGCAGGGGTGAACTTGCTGCTACCCGGTTTTATAGCCAGGGGATCTACATTCAAAATCAGATAAAATGGAACAGACTGCAAGTACTCATCGGATTGAGGCAGGAATATTATACAGACGTTGTGAATTACGAACAGCCCGATGAGGAAAAAACGGAGCAGGATAAGCTGTTACCTAGGTTTGGTTTTGTCTACACTTTAAATGATGCGATTAATTTGTATGGTACGTATACCGAAAGCTTTCAACCTCAAAATCCAGCTGATTTGGTTGAGGCTGCAGGTGGTCCTTTTGATCCTGAGCAGGGTGAAATGTTTGAGGTAGGAGCTAAGGCTACGTTCTTTAATGATCGATTATCAGCGAACTTGGCCATCTACGACATCAATTATGAGAATATTTTGATTACTAATCCTGAAACCGGACTTCAAGAACAGCGAGGAGCGGATCAGTCAAGAGGCATTGAGCTAGATGTAAATGGTAGCATTGGAACCAACCTAAGTATTACGGCCAATTATGCCTATTGCGACGCCACGATCGAGGAAAGCGACAACGAGGAATTAGTTGGAGAACGTAAGGAAAATGCTCCGTTACACTCAGGAGGTTTTTTTGCTAATTATGCTTTTACTGGTCGGACACTTGGAGGTTTAAATGCCAACCTGGGAGCTAATTTTGTTACAGAGCGTAATACATTTGAGACGGAAGTTAATCTTCCAAGTTACGTAGTTTTTGATGCAGGGGCCTCTTACAAAGTGAATAAAGTTAAGGTGGCGTTTACAGTGAATAATATCTTTGATGAAACCCATTGGGTTGGAGGGTATAGTTTTGTAAGATTATTTCCTGGTGCAGATAGAAATTATCTCCTAAGTATTGGATATACCTTCTAAGTTGGATTTCTTTGAAACCAACTATAGATGAAATTAAGTAAAAAAGTTTTTTTTAAAATCCATAGATGGATAGGAATAAAGTTAAGCATACTATTTTTCGTAGTATGCTTTTCTGGTTCCTTAGCTACATTGAGCCATGAGATGGATTGGCTATCCTTTCCTGAAATAAGGGCCGAATACCACGGGGAGTATGCTTCGCACAATAAACGGGTAGCCAACATTCGCAAAGCTTACCCGGAGGGTAAAATCGCTTATTGGGCGGCTTCTAACGAACCCTATTTGTGTGACATTGCTCAGGTCGTTGAAAATGGTCAAAGGTATTATGTGTTTACAAACCCGTATACCGGTGAGGTGCAAGGGTCGGCAACCTTGACTTTTCAGCGCTTTTTCAGAGATCTCCATTACTTTTTGTTTATCCCATTTCAGGTGGGGCATTTCACCGTTCTGATCTTTGGGTTTATGCTTCTTATCTCCATGGTTACAGCTCTTCTTTTTTACAAGAAATGGTGGAAAAAGCTCTTTAAATTAAGGATCGGGAAAGGAAGACTAGCTTTCTTTCGTAGCTTACACAGCCTTGTGGGTCTTTGGTCCGTACCTTTTGCCATCCTCTTTTCCATTACAGGCATTTGGTATTTTATAGAGCGAACGAATATTGGAGGGGTTGCGAAAATTGCAAATACTCGTTCACCTAAACTAGAGGCTGGGCTCGATTCAGCCGTTTTTGCCACCATCAGCTACGATATTGATTACGATAAGGCAGTTCAAGTTGCTGAGAAAACTATACCTGGATTGAAAGTAAAGGACATCCTTCCTCCGAGCCGTCCCGAAAGAGTACTTTATATCAATGGGATTAGTGATGTTCCTCTTGTTCGTAATCGGGCCAACCGAATTTTTTTGCACCCGCTAACTTTTGAAGTCATCGGAATACAGGAAGCTAAAAATCTACCTGTTGTTACCTGGCTTAATGACATCGCAGATCCCCTGCATTTTGGATATTGGGGTGGTATTGTCACAAAAATTATCTGGTTTATTGGCGGCATGGCAATTTCAGGCCTTGTGCTAACGGGAATTTGGGTGGCGCTGAAACGTACCGCACATTATAAAAAACCAAAACGTAAGACCTGGGCGTATGTCAATTACCTCTTCACCGGCCTTATGTTATTTTTTATGTATGGAACCTTAATAACACGCTATTCGGTCTCCTCGCTCAGTATCATCATCATATCTGTGATCATGGTGACGATGGCCGTATGGTCTTGGTATATTTTCGATTATAAATTCAAAAAGAAATACCGGCCAAAGAAAAAAGTATTTAATAGTGTTTCGTAGATATCTGGTTATTCTAAGTAAGCTATTGCAACCTTACTAATGACAGATTTTGTGACTTATTATGATCAAATAGTTACCATCTCAGTCATCGCCGTTTTGTGATCCTGATTTACCAGGATTTACTCTTGAGAATCACTATTACTCTTGAGAATCACTATTACTAGCGATTTCATCTGTGATTTTTTGACGTGAGATATATAACGTTAGTTTTTTAAAAGCAACTTAGACTAAGTTTGGATGAAGAGATCAAAGTTTTAGGTCGTTGAAATTACCCAAAGATAATGTTTCATTCTTAGTTGGAATTTAGAGGGTTTACTATGCTGTGCTTGAATGTATGTTTTGGTTTTGTTCTACTCTTTTCATCTCCTCTATGAGCTTCTCTCTCATGGTCTGCAGGTGTCGATAGTTCACTACTTT
>JBCDKO010000218.1:0-8404 GCA_038746525.1 Bacteroidota bacterium | reverse complement strand
GTTTATGTGGTCAAAAGATACTGTTTAGTAAATTTCTTTTTCAATAGGTGCAAGGTTTTCGAGCAGATGCTTCCATTTTCGGTGCACTGAAAAAGCTCGATTTCCAGATTTTTCAACTAGTCACAGGTACATCAGCTACGTAGTCCGCTGCGGATCGAAGTAGAAGCATACATCTTCACCTTGCTGCCTAGTATCTGATACACCTGTGACTTTCTCAGCAAGCCCTAAATAAGGGCACCTCTGAAAACTCAGTTCAAGAATTTGGGGTAGCATTTTTTTTCTGAGACACGACGTCAAAAACGGAGTTTAATAGCGTTAAATAAGTATTTTGATAACGAAGTGTCAGGAAAAAAGACCATCTCAAAAATTGAAAGTAGGTTTTTAGAGGTACCCGTAACTTGTTACTATTCAGATGCCCAGGTAAAATATTATTTTAATAACGCATTACAATATCATTTCATTAAAATAATAAACTTAATATATTCCATTTTATAAAATAAAATATTGTTAAGCTATAAGCAAATTAAAAATTTCAATAAAATTAAATTTCTAAATATTTGATAATCAATCTATTAAGTAGCTGAATAGTAACCATAACTTTACTATAGGTTTTACGATATGTAGAGACATCCTTATAATTATTTTGGCAAATTATCTCTAAACACTGTCATAGTCGAAACAAAACCTACATAATCCGTTTCTAAAATAAATGGCAACAAGAATAACGATCATAGCAACAGGGATCTTATATTATAAGAACTCATTAACCTATGTCTCGTAATTTTCAGAAAATACCTAATGACTCGATTAACTGATAAGATAAGATTAATGCGTTATTAATAACCAAATTTTTTGAATTTTCCACAAAAATTTTGGTGCATATTTTGATCTTGTTTTAATTAATAATGATTAATAATGATTAATAATAAAAATGTGACATTTTTGTATTAAAGATTTTTTCTTTTAGCTATAAAATTATGAATCGTCCCATTTCACCGGAACTATTAAATAATTGGAATACTTTCGGAGGCTATGTAGCAATAGCGATAGTAGGTATAGGTATATTAATCCTTCTTGGTCATTATTTTAAGTTACTTGCAACGAGTGATTATAAGACCAGATATGACTACATCAATATGTATGAAATTAATATGTTATGGAATGGTACCTTGTCAATCATAATTGGGAGTACTTTATTTTTCAATACTGTCTTTGAAGAATCTAATTGGGTATGGTTTTTTGTCCGGGTTTTCATGAGTTCGATGTTTGCGCTGATCCTTGGTATTATTATACAAAACATTCTTAAATTCTACTATCCTTTCTATATTGAGAAGCGCCTAAAGAAGCTGAGATATTTTCCTAGAACTTCTCCTGATGGCAGAAAAATGAAGCTCTTGAGTGAGGAAGAAGAAGATGTATATTTAGACGACGGTATGCAGGCTGAAGAAAATGCGTTCTCAGTTGATTATGATGTGTGGATAGATGAGGAATCTGGTTACACCAAAATCGAAAAGTATAACGGTAGATTACATGCTTTACAATGTAGTAATTGCAACTATCAGACATTGAAAGTGGAAAGGGAAGAAGTGATTCAACAATCTAGTGAACTAAAAGAGGGGGAGCTAATAAAGTATTATGCTTGTGGATATTGCGGCCATAAAGAACGTAAATCTTTTAAAATTGCTAAAATCAAGCCTGCTGAGATTACCGAGTAAATCACAAATGATAACTTAATAAAGAAACCTGATCAATTAAAAGATTACAGGTTTAACCTTCAGATTTTGATACAGATGTTTTGGGGTTCTGAGAAAAATCTTAAAGCCTCTTCTCCACCTTCTCTTCCTATCCCTGAATCCCTCATACCTCCAAAAGGAGTTCTTAAATCGCGAAGTAGCCAACAATTTACCCATACAATCCCAGATTCAATACCATGAGAAACCCTATGTGCTTTTTTTAGATTGTTAGTCCAAATTGTACAAGACAGACCATAGCGAGTGCTATTAGCCAATGAAATAGCCTCTTCTTCAGATGAAAATGAATTTAAAGTGACTACGGGGCCAAAAATTTCTTCTTGATTAATTCGACAGTTTTCATCAAGACCCTCTATTACTGTCGGTTCAAAGAAATATCCTTTCTGGTATATTCTATTACCACCTAGCAAAACTTCCCCGCCTTCTTCTATGGCTAATTGGACATAAGACGCTACTTTTTGAAGGTGTTGTTCAGATATCAACGCTCCGCAATATGATTCAGGATCTTTTGGATCATTTACTCGCAGTTGAGCTACTTCTCTTAAAAATTTTGCTTTAAACTCTTCATAGCGAGAATCTTCGATCAAAATCCGAGAACTACAAAGACAAATTTCTCCTTGATTAATAAATGAGCTTTTTACACTTACTTCCACAGCTTCTTCCAAATCACAATCGGCGAAAATGATAGTAGGATTTTTCCCTCCTAGCTCTAGTGATACTTTTTTGAATTGTCCGGAGGCAATTGCTCCTACTGTCTTTCCTGTGCTAGTTCCGCCGGTAAAAGAAATTGCCTTTGTCGCTGTATGTTCTACTATGGCTTGACCAATTCCTTTACCTTCACCATGTAGGATATTCAATACACCTGCTGGAAGGCCTGCTTCATTAGCTAACTCACCTAACATGTAAGCTGTCATGGGTGCGAGCTCAGAAGGTTTTGCGATCACACAATTACCCATGGACAAAGCTGGCGCAATTTTCCAGGAAAATAGATAAAGCGGAAGATTCCAAGGCGAAATACAACCGACTATCCCTAAAGGGGCTCTTCGGGTATAATTCACCATAAAGGCTTCTTGAATGTGAGCTTCAGATGAAAAGCCAACAATAGCTGAAGCATAAAATCTGAAATTAGCGCTAGCACGAGGTATATCAACACTCTTTGCCAACCAAACAGGTTTACCATTGTCCCTGCTTTCAGCTTCAGCCAGTTCTTCCATATTTTCTTCGATCAAATCTGAAAGCTTAAGAAGGATTCTACTTCGTTTATCAATCTCCATTGTACTCCAAAGAGGGAACACCTTATCAGCGGCACTGACGGCTAATTTTAGATCAGCTAAGGTTGAATTAGGGATCTTTCCGTAGATCTTGCCAGTTCCTGGCTCATAATTATTAATATACTTTCCAGCGATAGGATCAATGTACTTTCCATTGATAAAATTTTTTATTTCCTCCATTTTAGATTGATCCCGTTCTCCCCCCATCTATCCTTAAGCTAGTCCCATTGATGTAAGCTCCACTCGGGCTGCAAAGGAATGTGGCATAATCCGCTATCTCCTGAGGCTCACCAAATCTTCCGGCAGGAATTGATGCTTCCATACTTTCTCGTACCTCTGCCCGAGTTTGTCCATCCGCTTCTGACTTATTCGTAATTAGGCCTTCAATTCTTGCGGTATTGATAAATCCAGGTAAAATATTATTCACAGTGATTCCAAATTCTCCTAGTTCGTGCGCCAATGTCTTAGACCAGGATGCCATAGCCCCACGGACAGTATTGCTTACTCCAAGGTTTGGAATTGGAATTTTTACAGATGTGGAGATGATATTTACAATCCTACCAAAATTCGCTTCCTTCATGCCCTCCAAAAGCATGCGCACCAAGGTATGGCTTACGTGCAAATGCCTTGAAACGGCTTTTTCAAATTCATCAATGCTTGCTAAAGCCAATGGCCCTGGAGAAGGACCACCGGTATTGTTTATAAGAATATGGTAAGGGCCGCTTTTAAGTCCACTTTTAACAGCTTTTTCAACCTCTTGTAAATTGTCAAAATTGGCTACTAAAAAATCATGATCGTTTCCCTTTAATCCATCTAGAACTTCTCTAAGTTTCTTGGCATTTCGTGCAAACAAAGTGATTTGAGAGCCACATTTTGCAAGTTCTTCTGCAATTACTTTTCCCATTCCTTGTGAACTGCCACATACCAATGCTCGTTTTCCTTTAAGATTTAAGTCCATGTTTTTTTTTGTAACTTTTAATCAAAAATAAGTTATCTATCTTATGGCCATAAAAAAACCTTTCAACCTCCAAAAATGGATTCAAGAGAACAGAGATATTTTAAAACCTCCTGTAGGTAACAAAAATCTTTACGCCGATGCCGGGGATTATATAGTTATGATAGTAGGCGGGCCCAACGCAAGGAAAGATTATCACTATAATGAGACAGAAGAACTCTTCTATCAACTGGAAGGAGACATTGAGGTAACGATTCAAGAAGAAGGGAAGTCAGTAAAACTGTCTATTAAAGAGGGTGAAATGTATCTGCATCCTGCTAAAGTGCCTCACTCACCGGCCAGGCCTGCAAATACCGTAGGTTTGGTCATTGAAAGAAAGAGAGAACCAAAACATAGAGATGGCTTGATTTGGTACTGTGATCACTGCAACAACAAACTACACGACACTTATTTTCACCTTACCAATATCGAAAAAGACTTTTTACCAAGGTTTAAGGAGTTTTACATTTCTGAAGAGCTAAGAACTTGCGATAATTGCGGACAGGTAATGGAAACTGATGCACGATTTATTGATTAGGCCTTGTAAATAATGTTAAACCAAACAAAGTTGTCTTCTACTTCATAACATTGGGTAATAGCGTTAAAGAAAAAGCTACAGAGTTAGATAACGGTGATCTGTTGTCCTCTTTTAAGAATCATTTCCATTTTCCAAGAAAAATGGAAAAAAAATGTATTTATTTATGTGGTAACTCTTTGGGCCTGCAACCTAAAATCACTCAAGAGTACCTAAACAAAGAACTTAAGAATTGGAGAGAAAAAGGAGTTGAAGGTCATTTTACAGGAAGCGAACCATGGGTGACTTATCATAACAACTCCAAGGAAGTTCTTTCGGGTTTGCTTGGAGCCACCATTGATGAGGTTGTAGCAATGAATAATTTAACATCCAATCTTCATTTTGCTATGATGAGCTTCTACCAACCTGACGGAAAGCGTCGCAAGGTATTGATTGAAAGAGGCGCTTTTCCTTCAGATTTTTATGCCGTTCATTCACAAATAGCCAACAAGGGATATGAACCAGAAGATTGCCTGATTGAACTTGAGTCAAAAGATGGGTCTGAGTATTTACCTACAGATGAGATTTTATCGAAAATACATGCTATAGGAGACGAGTTGGCCTTAGTAATGTTTCCTGGTGTTCAGTATTACACCGGTCAATTTTTTGATCTCCAATCCATCACTTATGGAGCACATCAAGTAGGAGCAAAAGCAGGGTTTGACTTGGCACATGCTATCGGGAACCTTCCCATGAACCTACATGATGATGAGGTCGATTTTGCAGTTTGGTGTTCCTATAAATACTTAAACTCGGGGCCTGGAGCAGTAGCTGGGTTATTCATTCATGAAAAGCACGTAAAAAATAAGAATTTGAAAAGACTCTCTGGCTGGTGGGGACATAATGCAGAAGGACGGTTTAAAATGGATAATAAAATCAATCCAATTCCAACAGTAGATGGCTGGCAACTAAGCAATAGCAATATTCTATCACACACAGCACACCTTGCTTCACTTAGCATTTTCAAAGAAGCAGGGATTCATCATCTTAGAAAAAAGAGTAAACAGCTTACCGGGTTATTGGAAGAAGCGATTGTATCATCAGATGTTTTGAAGGATCATGTTAAAATAATTACTCCATCTAATCCTGAAGAAAGAGGATGTCAGTTATCAATTTTTCTTTGTAATCATGGAAAAAGTGTTTTTGAATATATTTTATCAAAAGGAGTGATTTTGGATTGGAGGGAACCCAATGTAATCCGAATTGCTCCGGTTCCACTCTATAATTCTTTTTCAGAAGTTGCCGCGTTTGTTTCAATACTAGAGGATGCAATTAGAAATGAAGGATAGTATAAGTATCGTCGGTGCAGGTTTAGTGGGTTCATTACTGGGGCTATTCTTAAAGCAAAAGGGATTTAGTGTTGATTTGTTCGAGAAAAGAAAAGATCCTAGGGAGGCAGAATCAACGAAAGGAAGATCAATCAATCTAGCGCTGAGTAGAAGAGGAATTTTGCCTTTAGAGGCATCAGGGGTTTATGAAAAAATCGCTCCTAACCTTATTCCAATGCACGGGAGAATGATGCATGATCGAAAAGGCAATTTGACTTTCCAGCCTTATGGAAAACAAGGACAGTTTATTAATTCAGTGTCACGTGCTCAATTGAATGAAATGCTTATCCAGTTAGCAGAAGAAGAAGGGGTGCAGTTTCATTTCAATCAAAAATGTAAATATGTCGATTTTGATGATTCAACGTTGCACTTCGATGAAGGTAAGGAAATACGTACAGATCTAATTATTGGCACAGATGGTGCTTTTTCAGTCATTCGTAAGCATCTGCAAAATACTGATCGATTCAACTTTTCTCAGCACTTCATCGAACATGGATACAAAGAGCTTACCATCTATTCAATCAATGATGACTTCGCACTAGAACCCAATTACCTGCATATCTGGCCCAGGGGTAATTTCATGCTTATTGCATTACCTAACAACGATAAGACATTTACTTGTACGCTGTTTTTTCCTTTTGAAGGACCTCTTTCTTTTGCTTCATTGAGAAATGATGAGGAAGTGATCACATTTTTTGAAAAATACTTTTCTGATACCCTTGAACTGATTCCAGATCTGGCTAATCAATTTAGGTCGAATCCTACCTCTTCGCTGGTCATGACCAAATGCTTCCCGTGGCATAAAAACACGACTATTCTGCTTGGTGATGCGGCTCATGCTATTGTCCCTTTTTACGGACAAGGAATGAATTCCGGATTTGAAGATGTACGACTGTTCGTCGAAGAAGCAGAAAAAATGAACTTCAAGTGGAGCGAATTTTTAGAACGGTATTCGATCACCAGAAAAAAAGATGCTGACGCCATCTCTGATTTAGCGCTTCATAATTTTTTGGAGATGCGAGACCATGTTGCCAATCCAAACTTTCTAAGAAGGAAAGAGTTAGAAGCAAAAATTCAGGAAGCCTATCCTGAAGAATGGATACCGCTTTATAGCATGGTTACTTTTTCCGATTTACCGTATTCAGAAGCCCTCCGCCTTGGTAAAATTCAAACACGCATTTTAGACGAGTTTTTAAGCGATGATGCTAAAGAGATAAATTTTGAAGAAATCATCAAGAAATTTCAAACACTGAGGAAAGTGGCTAGCTAGAGTCTCTCAAGAAACAGTATCTTTCGTAATCCTATTTTGATGATGGCCTTCTGATCATGTAGGTAGTAAACCCAAAATCTTTAATTTCATTATATACTTCGAAATCATGCTTAACATACCAGGAAACATTTTCTTCCATAGAAGTTTCTAGATAGATAGGTAAGTGCAACTCCTCATATTTACTGATCACCTTCTTTAAGAGTTCAGTGCCTATACCTTTACCCTGATCTTTTTTTGATACTCCAATATACCATAGGTGGCAAAAAGGCATAGTTGGATGATTGCTTTTTATAACCGATTCCCGTCTCAAGACATTGGGAAGATTCACCACCCCAATGGTTTTGAAAATGAGTCGAACATCTTGTGAAATACTGAAGAAAAAAAATTTTTTTGTATGTGGCAGATTAATCATAGCTACCGCATTTTTGTCTTTGTTTACAAATATGGCACCGTACTTTTTGCAGATGTTATAACTATAAGTAATCAATCCTCTTATTCTCGATACCCTCGATCGGTCTTGCTTAATTACGTAATTGACGCTTTTGTTATCATCAAATGCTTCGGTAATGATGTCAACCACAAGCTTTTTTTCATTTTCCATCATTTAGACGCAAAAAATAAGAGATTTATAATTTAGAGCACCTCTAAAAACCCACTTTCAATTTTTGAGATGATCTTTTTCCCTGATACTTCATTATCAAAATATTTATTTAACGCTGCTAAATTCCGCTTTTGACGTCTTGTCTTAGAAAAAAACGCTACCTCAAATTCTTACACTGAGTTTTTAGAGTTGCTCTTTACATGATTGATCGGACCATAAATTTAATTGTTCTGTTATCAGAATTATAAAACTGCCTTGAAAATAAGCTTAACTTAACCCACACTATTCACCACAAATAATTGCGAGTTGATTCAAGTAATTGATTTACAGCAGTTTCATATTCATACAGAATGATTGTTGATTCCTCAAATTTGGGGAACGATGTTGTCATCCATTCAAAATCAATTACCTCCTATTCAACGTGTTACCTCATCTCAATGAATAACACCCGAATAATTCCATCTAACTTCCCTTCAGAGCAGGTGTAATATCTAGGGACAGTATGCCCATTTTTAGCATTAGCTTCTTGATATTGGCGATTGTTTTCTCTTTAATCTGTTCTTGGTAAAATTCAGTGTCCATGGGTTGATAGGGTTCTTTTTTAACCATCCTATT
>JBCDKO010000217.1:0-8468 GCA_038746525.1 Bacteroidota bacterium | reverse complement strand
AGGAAATCCGCCATCGTTTTAGCTCTCGTCAAGCGACTTGGAGAAAATTTACTGTTGATTTAGCTCTCGTCATTGTCGGGAAGGAAATCCGCCATCGTTTTAGTTCTCGTCAAGCGACTTGGAGAAAAAGTACTGTAGATTTAGCTCTCGTCACTGCCGGGAAGGAAATCCGCCATCGTTTTAGCTCTCGTCAAGCGACTTAGAGAAAAAGTACTGTTGATTTAGCTCTCGTCATTGTCGGGAAGGAAATCCGCCATCGTTTTAGTTCTCGTCAAGCGACTTGGAGAAAAAGTACTGTAGATTTAGCTCTCGTCATTGTCGGGAAGGAAATCCGCCATCGTTTTAGCTCTAGTCAAGCAACTTGGACAAAAATGCCTGATGGTTCTAACCCTGATTCAGCTATCATTATCAACGAGGGAAGAGTTGTTCCTGCCATGACGCGTAAGAATCCCTCTTTCCGCTTTTTAGGGTAAGTAGAGAAAAGCAAAAAGGTTTATGTGTGCGGGTTAAAGAATGTTAGGCATTATGGTTAAGTGCCTGTTCCCAAGTGCTGTTTGAGATAGACCCAATCGGTCATATTATGGATATAACTATAAAGAACCCAGAGTAGGGGTTAGCCGGAGTAAGAATACAATCGAAACTCCTCAAAAGTATTGCTTTGAAAAACAAATAAAGAAGATGTAAGTCATGCGCTGTTCTAGAAAGAAATCCAGTCCAGGGAATTACAAATGCCGATTCTGAAAAGGGGGATAAAAGAAAACGTAAACACAAATCATCTTGTGTTTCATAGATTATTAAGTTTCATAGATCAACTCTTAAAATGATTCGTTTTTCTTCTGTATGACTGATTTTTGGAGATCGGTGTATAATACCTTTTGACGATGATCGCTTGTGCGGCAATTCTCCTTTAAGAATCCCTACATCACCTTCGTTCATGTGCTGAATCTGATCGGATATCTTTATTATCTTGTCATTGGTTGTTCCAAGGGCCGCTCGATTAACGGCTTTTTCAGGGAGCCATTCCGTACCCCTTCCAATGTAAGTGGTAAACAGTCTCAATGGATATCCATCTGTGTGAAATTTAGTGCAGGCATCATCTTCAACCACCATCAAGTGCAGTGTGCCAGACTTATTTTCTGAGAAATCTAGAAAGCCTCCAACAACCAGAGATATATCGTGCCAGAATGATATGCTCTTTATTTTAGAATATTGATCCCATTTTATCCTTACTTTTTCTATTTGATGATGAAGATCCGTTTGATGTATGCTAAGTTGAATGGGTTCCGGATTTCTATCAATAATTTCAGATAAGAAATGTTGAATGGAAGGCTCTAGCGATCGCTCCCAACAAAACAAATTGACATCCTTATTGAGAATTTGTTCTCGATCAGACCATGAGTTGCTGATTACCTGTTGAGGGATTTTTGATTTGTTGCTCAAAAAAGGAATGGATGCGAGTAGATTCATATTGGCCAATCGTCATTAAATCCATTGCCGGCTTCCATCCCTACAATCTCCATATCTGTTAATAAGCAATTGTCTAGATCAGAAGTGATCTTTGTCTTGTCCATGTTTTGACCAATAAATACTAACTCATTCATTCGGTCTCCCCATTTTTTGTCCCACTTAGCTTGGATAAGTTCTTGATTTTCCAAGTAGTCCGGACTCATCGCCCGATGCTTCATCGGCACAGTGGCCCACCAGCGACCATATACTTCGGCTTTTAGTGAGCCCCCTGCCTGACTCCAAAGAATGGCTTTTTCCGGACGAGAAGCAATCCAGAAAATCCCTTTGCTTCGGATAATCGTTGTTGGAAAATCCCGACTCACATAGTCCAGAAATCGCTGTGGATGCAAGGGTCTTGCATTTTGGTAAACAAAGGAGCTGATTCCATATTCTTCTGTCTCCGGACTATGCCCAATACCCTTTTGCGCCAACTCTAACTCCTTCTGCCACCCGGCTGATTGTTCGGCAATCTCATAGTCAAACAGCTCAGTATTAAGTATTTCTTTTGGGTTGATTTTACTATGTGTGGTGCGAATGATCCTGGCAGTAGGATTCAGCTTGAGTAATGTCTTTTTGAGTAAGCCTAATTGATCTTCTGTAACCAGATCGGATTTGTTGAGAACGATCACATTGGCAAACTCTACCTGATCGGTCAACAGATTTACAATGGATCGATCGTCCTCCTGATCATCGGTCATCTTTCGGTCCAGAAGGGTATCTGCACTTCCAAAATCCTTGAAGAAGTTAAAAGCATCCACTACCGTAACCATGGTATCCAGTTGACTGATTTGGGTTAAGTCGTATAACTCATCTCCCGTAGCAAAGGAGAACGTTTGTGCGACGGGAATAGGCTCAGAAATGCCGGTGCTTTCAATCAGTAGGTAGTCGAACTTATTCATCTTGGCCAGCTTCTCCACCTCGATCATCAGATCTTCACGAAGGGTGCAACAGATACAGCCATTGCTCATCTCTACCAGTTTTTCATCCGTTCTGGAGAGTTTGGCTCCATTGGCAATGAGCTTCTCGTCGATGTTGATTTCGCTCATGTCATTCACGATCACGGCTACTTTCAGCCCGTCCCGATTATTGAGCACATGATTAAGCAAGGTGGTCTTGCCAGCGCCCAGGAATCCGCTGAGTACCGTAACCGGAAGCTTTCTCCTTTTCTTTAATAGTTTCATTGTTGTGCTTTGTACGTTGAGTGTCCAATGATTTTTGAGTCCAATTATCTATTGAGTTTCATCATTCGGTCCTTTAAGTCCCGCTTGAATGTCCAATCCATCTTTAGCTGTAAAGTCTGATGCCGGAGCATAATAATGATTAAGGTGAGCAATGACCCTAATGAGTAGGTACATCGTATTTCCGTTTCGGGTTTGAACGTATAATATAAGCAATAATGGCTAATGCTCCGGATCAAGACAGGGACAATGAAAGTCATGTATCTTTAACCAACTCTCCATTCACATTGACAGAAAAACTACTACCCAACAGACAAAATACTTTACCCGATGATATTGACTGGTTCAAATCTATGAGCGTGTTGTACCTACTTATAGTTCTTTGATAAATCAATTGATTCCAATAGTTAAGAAAGAAGTTTAAACTTCATAAATACTAAAGTATGCCAAACTTTCAATTTATGCAATATTGTTGCATTTAATTACAGATGAAAAATGATTTTGCTATACTCGGTACTAACAAGCGCTTTTTTGCCAATCTACCTGGAAAGAGAGGAATTATCATACTGCATGTAGGGATGTGAGACAGTAGGGAAGGAGAGAAGAGATGTGTGCGGTAATTTTCAACTGCTTGAATGCGGTAGAGATCAGTGCAAAGTATCTTGTACTGCCGAAAGCCTGATTCGTAGGGTAACCAACAATAGATATAATCCTTTGAAAAACTGGATTTTTAGTCAAATCGAGGCTTTTGGAATTTCAAAAACATAGTTTACTGGTCGTAAATGGCTTTTGAAATTTTGAGTAATGAAGAGTTAAGCCAAAAGGCAGGTTCTTCAAAACATCCAGATAATTAACCACTTAGGTAATCAAATGCAACAATATTGCAGTAAATAAGAATTTGAAATACTTTCGCATTCACAATGTATGTAGTTCACATAGCGACAAGGTTATTAAAAGCGTATTTCATTGCGCTTCCTATTCTGTTTGGGTGTTATATCATTCAGTACCCATATGATTGCATTAATGATGGTGATCACAAAGAGGATGTGAAGTTTACTTCAAATGGGGCGAGGAATGTGAGCCTGTTTTATTGGAAGCGTTCGATAAATCCTGTTATCACTATTCATTTGGAACAATATATGACAAAGGAGTTGAGACCTGTCTCTTTTTTCTCTTCGGCAAGTAATTTATCAATTAAGCTAAATGAATCAAGGGCTCTATGGAACACGAACTACACTGATGTTGCCGATTCGCTTTGGACGGATATTTACAGGCTTGCCTATGATTTTCTTTCTTTTTCGCAAAGTAAATCAGCAATCGTGCATCCAAGCACGATCGGTGACAATGCCAACACAAAATTTCATATACATAAAGATAAATTAAGATTGTTTACTGCTTATGATGAAAAAGGGACGGAATGGGTGCCTGAAAGAGGAGTCAATTGCTTGGCTCTCAGCATAAGCAACGGCAAGACGATAAAGAACCCTTCTCAAATCTAGGCAATGGATGCTTTCGAAGTAGGGATTTTAAAAGGAGAGCCTCCAAACAGGATAAACCTAATGAAAGGGATCGTTTATCGCTCTTCGGAAATTGAACAGTCAGACGAAAAAAAGATCATTCTAAGAGTGGATGGAGGTCAATTGAGAAACCTGAAACATCATATTATCCTCATCATGTTCATTTTTTCGAAAAGTTTATTGGCACAGTCGGGCTCGATAACAGGAAAAGTTACAGCAAATGATGGTTCGGGTATTCCAGGGGTTCTTTTGCAAATAGATGAGAAAAATGGTTCGGTTTCTGGTACGGATGGTTTTTACATAATTAAAAACCTTAATGCCGGAGTATATACGCTTAAGGCCTCTGGTGTAGGCTTAGTTACTGTTGAGAAAAGCATTGAAATAAAACCAGGGAAAGAAATTCGTATCAATTTCGAGCTAAGTGAATCTACCATTAATCTGGATGAAGTACGTGTAACTGCCAAGTCAGAAGCTACTCATTTGCGAGAAGGTGTAAACAGTGTGTCAGTGCTTGAGGCGAAAGGACTTTACGCTCAAAGCAATAATACCAGCGATATAATTAAACAAATCTCGGGTGTGAATGTAAGGCAAACAGGTGGGTTTGGTAGTGATGCGGAGGTTTTTATCAATGGTATGTCAGGAAAGCAAGTAAAGTTCTTTTGGGATGGAATTCCGCTTTCGTATTTTGGTTCAGGCCTGGGAATTAATGTGTTACCCGTGAATTTGATGAAACAGATTGAAGTGTACAAAGGTGTGGTACCTGTGGATCTTGGTGCAGATGCTCTTGGTGGAGCCATCAACATTATTCCAAGAAAAGATTATCGTGATTACCTGGATGCTTCTTATTCCTTCGGGTCATTCCATACCCACAAAATCAATGTCAATGGACAATGGGTAAACCGTCAAAATAAGTTTACTGTGGGGGTGAACTCATTTTATAATTATTCAGATAATAACTATTACGTTGACGTCACGGTACCGAATGAGTTTGGCAACCCCAACCCCGCCAGAGTAAGACGATTCCACGACAGTTATTCAAATTACCTGTTGAATGTATATGCCGGAGCAATTAATACTTCATTTGCTGATCGTTTGATCATGAGTCTTCGGTATTCCGGACTAGAAGATGAGGTACAACATAATGCGGTAATGTCTCAGCCTTATGGGGAGGTTGCCTATACAGAGTCCACAGGTGGCATTTCCTTGGAATATGCAAAAGAAGAGCTTATTCCGGGCACAGTACTCAAATGGTATGGTGGGTTGAACTTTACCCGAGGCGATTTTGTAGACACCACCAAAAATGTTTACACTTGGGATGGCCAGGTGTTTAGAAGAAGAACCGATGGTGGAGAGATATCCACCTCCGGCAATTTATTGGAACTGAAAGCCAACAATGTAGTAAGTCGATTGAATCTGGGTTATCAACCCTGGCAGAACGGCCTTTTCACATTAAATATCTTTACCTCATGGTTTAGACGTACCGCAGAGGACCCCGTAGCTACTCAATTCTATGGCGAGGACTACTTTTCTAACCCTACCACCCTTGTAAAAAATGCCACTGGTTTGGCTTATGAACATACATTCAGCGAGAAATTGGTAACCTACTCGGCGGTCAAGCATTTTGCCTACCAGGCAGAAGGTTACGTAATTCAAAACCTGGAGTTTATTCCTAATGAACAGTCCATCTCCAATCTAGGATATTCTCAATCACTAAGATACAGTTTCACCAGCAAGCTACTCGCAAAAGCTTCCTATGAGTATGCTACCCGTCTTCCGGACGAATTTGAGCTTTTTGGTGATTTTATACTTATCCGTCCAAATCCTTTTCTGGAACCAGAGCAAAGTCACAACACCAATCTGGGAATCCAATTCAATGGTAAAAAGATAGCGATAGATGTCAATGGTTTTTACCGTCTTACGGACAATATCATTTGGTTGCGTACCTCTCAGTTCTTCGCACAATATCAAAACCTGCTGAAAGCAGCAGTTAAAGGGATAGATATGGAGGTTACATATCGGCCAGTACAGGTGTTGAAAGTCAAGGTCAACGCAACCTATCAGGACATCAGAAATCGCTCTCCAAGAAATGTAACGGGCTCGGTGGATAACCGCTATTATAACGCCCGCTTGCCCAATATTCCATATTTTTTTGGCAATGCGGAGATCAGGTATCAGAAAGATGGTTTCCTGGGAGGAAAAAACCGATTTTCAACCTGGTGGTCTGCCGGATATGTTCATGATTTTTTTCTGTTTTGGGAGGTAGATGGTAACAAGGATCTGAAAAATGTCATCCCTTCCCAATTTATCCAAAACGTAGGGATCACCTATGCCTTACCAGAAAATCGATTTTCTATTACGCTGGAATCCACCAACCTTTTCGACCGGAAGGCTTTTGACAATTTCAACGTTCAACGCCCCGGAAGGGCTTTTTATGTCACACTTAGAACCTATTTAAATCAATAAATTAATTTACGATGAAAAAACACACGCGCTTTGTTTTATGGACGGTATTACCGATGATGTACCTGTTTTCAGGCTGTTCCGATGATGATAGTCCAAATTCCGATGATGATGTTACGATAGAAACTGGATATGCCATCTCCACAGTAAGTGGTGCATGGCCTGACCAGACTACTTACCTTCAGTGGCAAAACGATTTAGATCTTACAGCTATTGACAATAGCGAGGCTACTGAGCTAACCGGGAGTGCAAATACCACTACTCATGAAGGAGCTGTCTATGCAACTCCATTTGGTGCACCTGCAAACCTGATTAAATATGTAGTGAATAGCAATGGTACCCCTGAAGAGGAAGAGCGTATCGTAGTACCAGGGGCCAATACGTTTTCTACCCTTTATTTTGAGAATGAAAACGAAGCTTATGCCACAGTTGCGGGAGGTATTTCCAAGCTGATCATATTCGATCCTTCTATCATGCGGATAACTGACGAGGTTTCACTTTCAGCAGTGACAAGCAAATTTCCTGAGGCCACTCGAACGTATTACCTGGATATGATAGAGAGAGACAATAAACTGTTTATGGGAGTTCATTATGAGAATAATTTTGTGCCTGTCAATGATTCAGCCTATGTTGCTGTGATAGATCTTAATACCAATGAAGTAGAAAAAGTGATCGGAGATGGTAGAACCGGAATGGTTTTCGGAGGCCAGGCACCCAATGCGGGAATGGTAATGGATGCCAATGGAGATATCTATTTACAGGCACTTGGAACTACCAATGCAGGTGGGGCGAGTCCAAGTGGTATACTTCGCATCAGGAATGGTCAAACCGATTTTGACCCGGATTATTTCTTTGATCTCGAAGATGCTGTGGGTACTATCTGCTACGGTATCTACCATACCTCCGGTGGGCGCACATTTACCGCCAACGTACAAGATGAATCGGACTTCTGGGAGTTTGCAACGGGTGAGCCTCAGTTTAAATATGTAGAAATTGATCTTACCATCAGGACAAGCATCGGGGATGTACCTGGCTTGCCTACTACTTATGGAACCAGGACGATGATCATTTATGAATTGGCAGATCAAAATCTATTATTCACCATTGCCACGAATGATGAAAATGCGGTCTATTCATTTGATGTGACGACCAACAGCGCCAGCCGATTGTTTACCTCTTCAGGGGGATACATCACAGGGTTAGAAGAACTCAACTGACCATGCCGGAAGCTTCTAACCTGAGTAAAAGTTATGGAAACTTTACTGCCTTGAATGACCTCAACCTTACCGTGAAAGAAGGAGAGATCTTTTGTTTGTTAGTAGCTAACGAGGCGGGAAATTCTACAACGATCAACCTGTTTCTCAATTTCATTGAGCCTAGTGGAGGAAGGGCCAGCATCAAT
Organism: Bacteroidota bacterium; assembly: GCA_038746525.1. Classification (GTDB taxonomy): domain Bacteria; phylum Bacteroidota; class Bacteroidia; order Cytophagales; family Cyclobacteriaceae; genus Ekhidna. The sequence continues at coordinate 405 of JBCDKO010000217.1, read as the reverse complement.
TCACTTGACGTTACAGAATATGCCAGGGAGACGAAGCAGCAATTGTCATATATCCCTGAGAATCTGATGCTCTATAGCCTATTGGTGCGGTAAAAGTCCTGACCCCGAATTTGAAAAGAAAATGCTCAATGTGATTGGATGGTATCTTAATAAGGATGAACATGCGCTGGTCTTGTCTGTGGATGAAAAAATACAGATACAAGCTCTGGATAGGAGCCAACCCGAGCTACCGCTAAGAACAGGATTGCCAAAAGGGCACACCACTATTTAGGGCCTGCTGAGAAACGTTTTTTCAATTCAAAAAACACGTTTATGTGGTCAAAAGATACTGTTTAGTAAATTTCTTTTTCAATACGTGCAAGGTTTTCGAGCAGATGCTTCCATTTTCGGTGCACTGAAAAAGCT
>JBCDKO010000216.1:0-8474 GCA_038746525.1 Bacteroidota bacterium | reverse complement strand
GTGCACTGAAAAATCTCGATTTCGAGATTTTTCAACTAGTCACAGGTACATCAGCTACGTCGTTCGCTGCGGATCGAAGTATAAGCATACATCTTCACCTTGCTGCCTAGTATCTGATACACCTGTGACTTTCTCAGCAAGCCTTATGATAGATTTGGACCAAAGGTCAAATAGATCCCCTAGATCTACTTAATTCTCACTATCACCAGCGTAAAGTGAAGAGAAATCACCAATAAAATCATTAGACAAGCAACAGCTTTTTCATCATTCTCGAATTCATTTTTTGGTGTTTACTGTTGGTCTTTTCCTCTCACCTGCTTATATCATACTTTATAAGAATCCTTTGAAAAACCCGCCTTTTGACCCAACTCTTCGTTACTCAAAATTTCAAAAGCCTCATTTACGACCAGTAAACTACGTTTTTGAAATTCTGAAAGCCTCGATTTGAGCCAAAAATCCAGTTTTGCAAAGGATTCTATAACTCATTTACTATTAAATATTTATAATCCAGTTTATCATCTTTTTTTGATCTTGATTTATAAGGATTTAATCCTCAGAACAACGTGAAGGTTTAATCGGATAGAAAAACCCCAGAAAATCTTATTTATTGATATTTGTATTATAGTATCAAACAATAAATCCAACTATGAAAATACCCCTCACCCTTTCTCTAATCTCTCTTTCATTTTACATTTATGGACAAGGGTGTAGCGATGCCGGTTTTTGTACTATGGGAGCCATGAAACCTGACCAGACCTACAACAAGCGAATTGATGTAAAACTTCGTTCTCTAGAGATTAATTATTATGAGGGAACTAGCTTACTGACTGCAGTAATTAGGGCTGCTACCATTGATTTCAATGTAGGAATAAACGATCTGAGCTCCTTTCAAATAAAAATACCTTATCAATGGGCAAAAGGTAATTTAGGCGAAAATGGTGGATTGAGTGACATATCCCTGAGCTACACGAAGACATTGAAAACTACCGAAAAATGGAACATCAATGGAACCATAGGAACCAAAATTCCCTCAGGAGATGCTAATAAAACAGTTGATAATGAATTTACTGACAATCAAGATGCTCCTATCCATATGTACTATCAAAACAGTTTGGGTTCTTTTGACGCTATAGCAGGTATTTCAGCGATAAGTCGTAAATGGCTGTTTGCATCAGGTATCCAAATTGCACTAACAGAAAATGGAAATCAATTTAGCTGGGGGGAATTTCCAACTTATCCAGACATTGAATACTTAAGGAGATATGAAGTTGGCAGAGATTTAAAAAGAGGTATTGATCTAATGTTAAGAATAGAACGAAACTGGCGATTTACCAATTTCAATTTTTCGGTTGGAGCACTACCTATTTTTAGAGTGACTAAAGACAAAGGGATTCCAGCAACGGAAACTGAAAGAAGGAAGATAGGTGGCACCACCGGTATGGCTCTTTCCATGCTTGGAAGTGTTGGCTATCAATTTGATGTCAATAATAGTGTCAAAGTCATAAGAGGGATCAAAATAACAGACCGTGAAGTAAACCCTGATGGGCTAACCAGAGATGATGTTTGGAGTATTAGCTATATCTATCAATTCTAATATGAAAATCGTATTTCTCCACCTCGCTCTTTTAAGTGCTTTCGCGTCGAATGGTCAACAGGATATTCTGGATAAAGCCTCCGGATTGGAGTCTAACGGTGATTTTGCGAAGAGCTATGAATATTATAAAAAAGCAGCCTATCTTTTTTATGCGAACGGTCAGTTCAAGGAATATATCCGTGTCCAACTAAAGATGGTAGACTGCCAGATTCAGCTTGGAAATCCATTTCTTGCCAGGAGCCTTTCTGAGAATGTATTGACCTTCCTTCAAGAATCGCTACCCAACGAAAAAGAATCTTACGCAAAAGCCAAGACCCTTATGGGATTATGTTATCTTAATCTTGCAAGAAATAAGGAGGCCTTAGCGCATCTTTTAGAAGCAGAACTGATTTTCGAAACGGAAAGCGCCGAAAAAGCCCGATGTTTAGATGCTCTTGGACAAACCTATACAAACAATCAAAACTATCAACTGGCATCCCAATACCTGGAACAAGGCCTAAAGCTTAGAAGGAAGCTTTTTGGCGCTCAATCCATAGAAGTGGGGAACTCTTACAATAATTTGGGCCGTGTTTACGCTTCCTATGAGCCACTGCAAGCAATCATTTATTTTAACAGAGCTAAAAAAATCTATGAAGCATTACTTGGAAGTAATGATAGAAGGACACTGAGAGCTCAGATAAACATTGCCTTTGCAAATCGTGAACAAGGTAATTACGGGGAGGCACTGGATCTGCTGAATGAGGTTAAGTTGATCTATGAACGACGTTTTGGGAAAGAAAATTTGAATGTAGCGTATATCCAGTCTATGACTGGAAGGATACTAAAAGACCAGGAAAAATATGAAAACGCCCTGCTCAACCAGAAGGAGGCCCTGCAAGTCTACTTGAACCTATATGGAGAGAAGCATCAGGAAGTAGCCAACACCTACTATCTGATTGGTGAGATCTACCGAGCTCAAAAGGAGTTCAAAATTTCACTCTCCTTTTATCAAAAAGCTATTTATGCAAACCTACCTGGCCAACATCCTACAGATGACTATGATTTACCTGAATTTACCAACTATCTCAATGCAGATGTTTTATTGTCTTCGCTTGTCGCTAAAGCATTGGCACTGGAAGATCTCCATTATCAAAAAACGCTCAATGTGAAAGACTTAGTAGGCGCCGTTGATACGTATGTCAAATGTGATGAATTGATTACTATCATTCGCCGTAAGAGACTTACTGAACACGATAAAATCAGGCTTGGTAACACAGCCAAGGATGTCTATGAAAACGGTATTCAAATTTCACTTAACCTCAGCGAAGGGAGTTTTAGCAAAAAGAACTATTTAGCTCGTGCATTCGAGTTTTGTGAACGAAGTAAATCATCGGTCTTATTGGAGGCTATTACAGAATCTAAGGCAAAAGAATTTTCTGGTATTCCGCAACAGCTTTTGACTCTGGAGGATAGCTTAAAAGATGAAATCTCTTATCTGGAACAAGAACTGGCCTCTTCTCAAACACTGGATAAACAAGAATGGAAAGACTTACTGTTTTCTTATCAAAATAGCTACCGTACATTCATAGCAGATCTTGAAATGAATTATTCTGACTACTACCAGCTAAAATATAGTCAGCAAATAGCTTCATTAAATGAAGTTCAAGAAAAACTTTCGGAAAATACCGCCATGCTCTCTTACTTTATAGGGAAACGGGAAGTGTATGTATTTACAATAACCTCAAAGGACATCAAAGTAGAAAGAATTCAAAAAAATGATCGATTTGATCGGCTGCCTAGGGCCCTTAGAAATTCGATTAAATATAAAATCGAAGATGCATTTATCATGATAGCCCAGTCACTTCATGCTCAACTTATTCCAAAACTCAAATCCCATGTTGATCAATTAATTATCCTCCCGGATGGAGCGCTTGGTACCATTCCATTTGAGGTGTTGATGAATAAGCGTAGTGAAGGCACTGATTATACTGACCATCGTTATTTAATTCGTGATTATCATATCTCCTATGACTATTCGGCGACCTTATTCACGCAGCGCGAACAAAATGACGCGATCGAAAATCCAGAAATTCTGTTGGTAGCACCCATCCATTTTCATGAAAATGAACTTGGTATGAGCTCACTGCCTGGATCTGAAAAAGAAATTGAAGAAATAGCACTTTTGTTTCAAGGGAATAATTGTGTTCCCAAAATTCAAGTGGGTAAAAATGCCAGTGAATTCAATGTCAAAAAAGAAACACTCAGCAACTACCAATTTATTCATCTCGCAACTCATGGAATGGTGAATGAATCGGACCCTTCTCTATCACGCATTTTTCTCTCCCCTGACAAAAATCAGGATGGTAGCTTGTTTACCGGAGAAATCTACAACCTGGATATCAACGTTGATCTAGTTACACTTTCTGCATGCGAGACTGGACTAGGAAAAGTGGCTGAAGGAGAAGGAATCGTAGGCCTGAGTAGGGCACTAAGGTATGCCGGGGCGAATAACATCATTGTTTCTCTATGGCAAGTAGCAGATGAATCCACTGCACAGATGATGATTAAATTTTATGAATACTATCTGTACAACGATCATCACGGCTATAATACCGCTTTAAGGCAAGCTAAACTCGGCCTTTTAAATTCTAATCAATATAGTAAGCCTTATTATTGGGCTCCTTTTATTTTGGTAGGAAGGTAGCTTAACTCCAATAAATTCGGGGTGCCTTGATCAAGAAGTTAATTCTCATGAAAGTGTAACTTCTTGAAAACAGCATGAATGATGGATTAAAGCAACAATATTCTTTTCCCATATTCGAGGACTTGAAAACTAGATCGCTGAATGTTGACGCATCACAAATCAATCACTTATTTCAATCAGATGTTACCAAAATAAATCTTTCGGGTAGAACAGGAAAAGAATTTAAAAGTAACATTATCATACCTCAGTAATCTTTTCATGTTTAGCACAAGCGATTTTTGTAAAAAAGAAGACGAATGGCGTAATTATTAACAAGTTCTTTTTTCAATTTCGGCGGCTACTCAAAATTATTTTGCATTTTACAGCTACTTTAGAACCTATATCGATTGATATGAAGAGGATTAAAATCGGTGACTTGGTTCAGAGTGACTACGGTAGAGGACGTGTTTTGACAATGACTAAAGAATGGTTTATTCATGATAACTCCAAGGACGGAGGAACATCTGAATTTGCCATTCTAAAGTCTGATGATGCTTATGAAGTCATTCTGGAAAAAGAATTGCACATTGATTAATTACTCAGAAACCAGCTTTCTGATTATTTCATTAAAACGCTGATCAAACTGATCGTAGTAAGGGCCTGTTGCAGGACCATTAAAATAACTGTGCACATATCTGGCATATCCCTCCTTATCTACTATTACTAAGGTTGGAAAAGCCTCAATTCTATCCATGAAGGGAAAAGGCATTGCTGCAGAAGATTTACTCAATCCACCACCTAAAACCACCTCATAAGGGATATCATTCGCAACCTTGTATTCATTGATTCTTCGCAATCCGTATTCCTGAGAATAGTTCGCCTCGTAAGAAGAGGCGAGTATTTCCACACCTAAATCTTTATGCTCTCGATACCAATCCACCAGATACTTTGTTTGATCATGGCTATTGGGACACCATGTTCCAAAAAGTTGAATAACAAGCACTTTATTTTGATATTTAGACGGATCAATGATGTCTTTCCCGCTTCCGGCCGCAAGTAAATCAAAATAAGGTTTATGCTCACCTTTATTGAGATTCACTATCTCAAAAGGACTCTCAATGCTTGCATTAGCATCCGGCGTTCCCACCCATGCTTCACTGTATCCATCATCAAATACCATCTCCCCTTTCCATATACCCTCGCTTTTCTTCCCTTTAATCAAAAACGCATGTGCTCCGTCAAAGCAGGAGAGTTTGATTGAGTCGCCATCTAAAATTCCCTCAAAATACCGGTAGTCGCTGACTTTAGTCATGACTGTCCCTGTCATTATTTCACCTATCTGTTTAAACAGGCCTACTCCTTTTGATTCATTTACAGTACCTTCTTCGAAAATCATGGCCCAGGTTTCCTCCACTTTGGGAGAGGGCTTTATACTTCTCCTGATCATTCGGGGTTTACCAAATGACGCAGAAAATGGATAAGAAACATTTCTGTAATGTTTTGTGTAGCTGCCACTCATCGAGGTAGCAGTAAATGAAGCACTAATTTCTACATCAAATGGGGTAATAAGAATGAGAATACTATCCCCCTTTCGGGATACTTGATTAACAACCCTTTTTTCTTTCCCGTTTATAAAAGTAATGTAAGGCGTTTCTCCATCCGGGTAGCTCACTTCAAACCTAAATGGTACCTGATTATCAAAATAATGGATGAGACCTCTCCAAGTCCCTGTTTTTAAATATTGTGCAGTAGTATTAAAGGAAATCGGAAGTAATATCCAGATCAACCATTTCATCATATCCACAATCTATTTAAACAGGCAAAGTTTGTTTTTCAGCATTGACAGGAAACGCTTTATTTCAAGATGTTAAAACTCGTTCGGGATGAATTAGTTTAAGCTTCCGAGACTGCTTTTTTTCTTTCTCATTTTAGATGTAATGAAATTTAAAGAATTTAATCTAAACGATTCTGTTGCAGAGGCTATTGAGCATATGGGTTTCAGTGAGGCCACTACTATTCAGAAACAAGCAATCCCTTCTATTATCAATGGTCGGGACCTTATTGCGTGTGCTCAAACGGGAACCGGAAAAACCGCCGCATTCGTCATTCCCATACTCCATTACCTCGCAGAAAATCCGAGTGAGGATGTCAAAGTAGTGATCCTATGCCCTACCCGGGAGCTTGCTATCCAAATCGATCAGCAAATTGAAGGGTTTTCATATTTTCTGGAAGTCCACTCTATTGCCATTTACGGAGGTGGTAATGGGTCTGATTTTACACAGCAAAAGAAAGCCTTAACCCAAGGTAGCAACATCGTGGTGGCTACCCCTGGGAAACTCATCTCTCACTTAAACCTTGGCTACGTTCAGTTCGATTCAGTTACACATTTGATCTTAGATGAAGCGGACAGGATGCTGGACATGAATTTTTATGATGACATCAAAAAAATCATTACATTCCTTCCAAACCTGCAACAGACCTTGATGTTCAGCGCCACAATGGCCCCCAAAATCGAAAAACTTGCCAAAAGTATCTTGAAAAATCCAAAGAAGATCACCCTGGAACTAGCCAAACCCTCTGAAAACATCAGCCAGGAAGGATACCAGGTGGAAGAACCTCACAAAATAGCATTGATCTCCAGGGTAGTTAGCCGATACAAAGCTTTTGAAAGTATCCTGATTTTTACCTCCACCAAGAAAAAGGTAAGTGAAATTGTGAAAGGGCTAAAAGATCAGGGTGAGGAAGCGAAGGGTATTTCCTCCATGCTGGACCAGGAGGAGAGAGAACGTATTCTACTAAAGTTTCGCGCAAAAAAATTAAGGATACTCGTAGCAACTGATGTACTCTCCAGGGGTATTGATATTAAGGACATTAACCTGGTAATCAACTTTGACGTGCCCAATGATGCAGCAGACTATGTACACCGCATTGGAAGAACTGCCAGAGCTAAAACCAGTGGAGTGGCGATTACCTTAGTCAGCAAATCCGACAATCATAAAATGAAGCGCATAGAGAAGTTGATAGACCGGAAACTGGATAAGTTGAACTACCCGATGAAAAGGTGAGCTTTCAACTGGCTAAGCCCGGTAAAATATATCCTAATAAAGGAAATCCATTCACTGGGAACGAAGAATAAACAGCGATTAAAGGAACAGCATCACTCTTGAAGAAGTACTATTTTACATTTCTAATGGAGTCTTGATTAGAATACTGAAAACATCCTTCTGGAAAATACCAAAACCGGAAAATATTGATTATTTAAAATGAATCAATATGCCCATCTCATTTACATATAATGGAGTTAAGGGGAAAAGATTTCTTTAAAAACAATGATTTCTGCAGAGAAGCAACCAATAATAGGGCACCTCTAAAAACTCAGTTCAAGAATTTGAGGTAGTGTTTTTTTCTGAGACAAGACGTCAAAAACGGAGTTTAGCAGCGTTAAATAAGTATTTTGATAACGAAGTATCAGGAAAAAAGATCATCTCAAAAATTAAAAGTGGGTTTTTAGAGGTGCCCAATAGTTAAAATGAAATAGACTAAGAGGAGAAAAAATGACTTAATTTTCAAAAACAAAGAGTAGCAACCAATAACAAGGAAAAAGAGAAAGAAAATTTGTCTGGTCTTGTTGGCGAATTAATTAAAGCAAACGAATTAGTATTCTTAACCAGCCTTAGTAAGATCAAATCCCAGCTATGACCAAGAGCTTATTTGTTAGAAATATTTATCAAGAGGAAGCTTTTTATTCGAGATTACGATTCATTCACAATAACTTATGGCTCAGAAAAGACGAAAAACACGCTCACTGACACCTGCAGCCTAGTTTTTTAGCAAAAGAATGAACTAAATCTATTTTATACCTTGAAAACGATTCCTCAATTTTTCAAAAATTCTTCTGATTTTTGGATGAATCGAAAGTGAAACTAGGTTTTTATTGCATTTTCATTAGAATCTCTCAAATAGATTCAATGGCTATTTGTGCATTGGAATCGCAAAAAACATACTCTATGAGCCAGAAACATCGTTTCCTTTGAAAAGATACTGTTTTCTTAGAGACACTAATGAAAGACTTGATAAAATACAGATTAAAAATCTAGTTATATGCTAAAATGAAATGGTACTCAAATAAGTAGGCTCCGAACATATACTGCTATATTGATAAAAGCCGTCATTACCCACCACCATGGTTATATCAGGAAGGGAAATCACATCAAATGC
>JBCDKO010000215.1:0-8506 GCA_038746525.1 Bacteroidota bacterium | reverse complement strand
AGAAAAGGCAAAAGACGCGCTTACTGTCACCTGAAGCGTAGTTTTTTAGCAAAACAATGAATCGAATCTATTTTATATTTTGGAATCAATTTTACAATTCTTCAAAAATTCATCTGAATTTTGAACGAATTGAAGGTAAACCTATGGTTTTATTACATTTTCATTAAAACCTCAAAAATAGATTCAATGACCATTTGTGCATCGAAATTTCAAAAAAGTATGCTCTATGAGATAAAAACATCGTTTTCTGTCAAAAGATACTGTTTTCTTAGAGACACTAGGTAAGATTGACCAGCCCCACAAAGCCGTCCGCTCTTTCAATGCCTATGGAATGGACAAAGAGCCTGTTCATGCTTTGCTCCATAAAGGGCACCTCTAAAAACTCAGTTCGAGAATTTAAGGTAGAGATTTTTTTCTGAGACAAGACGTCAAAAACAGAGTTTAGCAGTGTTAAATAAGTATTTTGATAACGAAGTATCAGGAAAAAAGATCATCTCAAAATTGAAAGTGGGTTTTTAGAGATGCCCTAAAGCCAAAAACATGCTCAACCCTGGCCCTGGTTTTACTCTTTTCCCGATTAGCTTGCTTTTGCGCTTCTGTTAGTAGATGATTTCTGGACCTCTTTTCATGCACCTTGCTGATCATTCCATTTTTAGCGATAGTGGCTACTTGTCCAGCACTCGTATAAGCACTATCGGCAGGTAAATCCTGTCCCTGGTCTTTTCTACTGAGAAGTTCTCCAATGCTAACAGGGCTGTTTGCAAAGACTGATGGAACTAGATACTTTTATAGATATTTGGAAAGTCCAGCTTATGGAAGATGGTTGGATGTTAATCAGTATTAAACTTCAAGACCAATGAGATCACTAAGACCATTACTTTCGTTTTTAATTCCATTATTCATTTTATCTTTTGGTGTCAACGGACAAAATGATATAGCAGCTAAAATAGAGTCCATGGCCAAAATCGGTGCATGTTACTCTCCCTCCTTCTCTCCGGATGGTTCTGAAATTGCTTTTGTGTCCAACCTTAGTGGGATTCCACAACTTTGGAAGATACCAAGTGAAGGAGGATGGCCAATACAGTTGACAAACCTTAATGATCCGGTTTCTGATCCAGTATGGTCGCCTAAAAGTGATCAAATAGCCTTTGAATTGGCTCCTGGGGGAGGCATGAATAGTCAACTCTATTTGATCAATTCCGATGGCACTGGACTTATGCAATTCTCTGATGGTGGCAAGACCAACAACTGGATAGGTGTATGGAGCAAGGATGGTTCCCTCCTCTCCTTCGCCTCTAACAAGAAAAATCCTGCTGGTATGGATAGCTATTACTATGACTTAGAAAGTGGGGAATCAGCATTGGTTGTTGCCAATCAGGGCATTGGAATGGTCACGGATATTTCCGGTGATAATTCTCAATCATTACTCATGCGATTAGTGAGTCGTGGGAGTAACGACATATTTCTAATTGATGAAGGAAGTAATGAAACCCTGCTCACTGAACATGAAGGCCCGGGAAGTTTCTTTGCTCAATTTGGAGCAAATGATAAAGTTTATTTGGGATCTAACCGGGATAGAGATCTTGTTGCTTTTGGCAAGTTGCAGGGAGATAAAATCAAGATACTTATGAGTCGTGACGATGCCGAATTACAGAGTTTTAGCATTAATAATTCCGGGACACAGGCTATTCTTCTTTGGAACACAGGTGGAAAAAACCAGGTAAGTTTGTTTGATTTCGAGCAGGAAAAAGAACTCAGAACCATAGATTTTCCAGTAGAAATTATTTCCATTGAAGATTTCTCACCGGATGACAAATACTTATTGTTTACGGGAAGTGGGTCAAACCAACCCGCAAACATTTGGATCTATAACTTAGAAAATGACGAGTTTAAAAAATTAACTGATAGTCCACATCCTGGTATAAATCTAGATGAATTGGTAACTCCTAAGCTCGTGAAATTTAATTCTTTTGATGGCCTGGAGTTGAGTGGATGGTTATACGAACCCAAAACAGGACCAAGACCCTACCCAACTGTCATAAGCTATCATGGAGGCCCTGAAGGTCAATCAAGGCCTTATTTCAGTTATACTTTTCAGGCGCTGCTTAGTCAGGGAATTGCCGTCTTCAGTCCCAATGTTAGAGGTTCCTCGGGATTTGGAAAAAGATTTGTGAATCTCGATAATGGGGCACTTAGAGTGAATGGGGTAAAGGATATTGAAGCCTGTTATGATTACATTGTCAACGCTGATTTTTCCGATAAGAATAAGATCGGGATTATGGGAGGGTCTTACGGTGGCTATATGGTAATGGCAGGAATCACAGAGTATCCGGATATGTTCGCCGCCGCCGCTAATCTATTTGGTGTGGTAAACTTCAAAACCTTTTTTGAAAACACTGAACCATGGATGGCTGCAATATCGAAAGTAGAATACGGTGATCCGGATACTGAATCTGATATGCTTAAGGATTTATCACCTATCCACAAAGTTGGTATTGTTAAAACTCCTACAATCGTTTTACATGGTGCGAATGATACGAATGTTCCAGTGATAGAAGCTGAACAAGTAGTCCAAAATTTACAGGAGCGAAATGTCCCGGTTAAATATGTTTTATTTCCGGATGAAGGTCACGGATGGAGAAAAACAACGAATAAAGTGACCTCGACAATCGAAATTGTAAAGTGGTTCCAAGAGTATTTGAATTAGTTATGGTCGATTAGGCCAAGAGATTGACCAGCCAGCCTCTGGCCTCTTTCAGAACCGTACGAGACAGTCGTGATTGGAGTGTCCACCCTGCCATTCGAACGCCTACTGTTGACCTCCTGAAACAAGTCAAAACAAAGAATCTATTATGGCTATAAAAAATGAAACCGATATAGCTATACTCAGTATGTTGAATAAATCGACTATCTCACAGGAAAGCAATTAAAATTTATGGTTTTTCGAATGCTTCGAATAGAACATAAACATTAAGGAATCAAATGCTTTGAGGTGCTGCCAGAGGACAAACAATGAGTTGTTTAGCAAACATAGCAACTTAGCTTTTTGGTAATCAAAGATCACTCCAGTGGGTATTTCAACTAACCCATTTCCTGAATGAAATTTGCGATTAAAGAATAGAAAATCTAAGTTTTTCTGCAGCACTTTCAAGCTCAACTAAAGCCTCAATCGCCGTAACTGTTTCTGTTGACACCTTTAATATTCGCGCGGCATTATAAACTTGATCTTTTTCATCTTCAGCGTAATCGTGATCTGAACTACACATTCGAATAGCATCATAAATCAACAGTTTATTAAAATTTGTGAATGATAACGAATTGAGGTTTATAAAAAGTTCTTCCAATTCATCTTCATCGTACTCAAAATTTTCCCAATCCACAATTATTTCCTCATCTATTCCTATTGACTTAGCACATTCTACGGTTAACCATTCCAACTCCGCATCTGATACTTCACCATCTGAACCTGCAATATTTAGAAGTACATAGCCATAATCTTTCCATAAGTTTTTTGGAACGAGAGATATACCATAAAATTTAGTGGATAATTTTTTAAGATACTGATCCATATTTTGAATTATTAGTCGTTTAAAAATGACGGAAAATTTAAATTTTTCTTAGTAAAAAGGCATCTTAGTAGACTAAATTATACACCTCATGCTTAACCCGAAAGATTTAAGTCTCCTAGAAAAAAGAGGAATTACCGAAAAGGAAATAAACGCTCAGGTGGCTCGATTCAAAAAAGGATTTGAACCATTGAAACTGGCTAATGCTGCGACAGTTGGTAACGGCATTGTCAGCATTGATGATTCTAGGATCGATGAGTTGATAACCTCCTATGAGTCTGCGGAAGTAAGCGTTCTTAAATTTGTTCCAGCTTCAGGTGCTGCATCCCGCATGTTTAAAAACCTATTTGCCCTTTTGGACTTGGATGATCAGGATTATTTGGAAAATGATACGACTAAACAATTTTTTAATGGTATATCTAATTTTGCATTTTGTGATGATTTAGAAGATGCTTTTAACACAAGATATGAAGAGAGTTTTGAGGAATCTGTAAAAAAGAAAGATAAGAAGATTATATCTTCCCTTTTGCTGGACGGAGGCTTAGCATATGGTAGTTTGCCTAAAGGTCTTTTAAAATTCCATCGATATGAAGACCATCTGAGAACACCGGCACATGAACACATTTCTGAAGGTCTTGCCTATGCAACGAAAGCTGGAAATGTAAATATCCATTTTACGGTTTCACCAGATCACCAAAGAAAATTTGAAAATCACATCGAAAAGTTACTCTCGTCCCTTCAGCTAGATGCTCACATAAACATAACTTACAGTACACAAAAGACTTCCACTGATACCATTGCTGTAGATGTAGGTAATAATGTTTTTAGAGATGATGAAGGTAATCTTCTTTTCCGACCTGCTGGTCATGGTGCATTGTTAGAAAATCTGGGGCAATTAGATGCTGACATTGTATTTATTAAAAATATCGACAATGTGGTGCCCGATAGGATTAAATTTGAAACCATTAAGTACAAAAAAGTGCTCGCTGGAATCCTGCTTATCTACCAATCACGGGCATTTGAACTTTTGAGATCTGTTGAAAGGGGAGAGAAGATCAAAGATGAAGGGATCGTTTTGTTAAGAGAAATGGGCATGGATGGATTACTCTCAGAAGAACAGATTATTGACAAGCTTAATCGTCCAATAAGGGTATGTGGTATGGTAAAAAATGAGGGCGAGCCAGGAGGAGGGCCATTCTGGGTAAATAGCGACAAAAATCTAACGCTTCAAATTGTGGAATCTGCACAGGTCGATACAAACGATTCAGACCAAGAGTCAATTTTCGTGAAATCTACCCACTTCAATCCTGTTGATCTGGTATGTGGACTGAAGGATTATAAGGGAAACCCTTTCGATCTCTTAAAATTTCGAGACGATGATACCGGGTTCATCACCGAGAAATCCTATCAAGGAAGAAAACTAAAAGCAATGGAACTTCCTGGCTTATGGAATGGTAGTATGGCTGATTGGAATACTATTTTCGTAGAAGTGCCTCTAATTACGTTTAATCCGGTAAAAACAGTAATGGATCTTTTGAAAGAAAACCATCAATAAATGAGATGTTTGGGCGTATTGCTGATTTCGTAATTGAACAGATATGGAAAAGATCGCTTTTATGAAATATCGCAGCTTTTAATAATTTAATGGTCGTTATTTCTAGAAAGAAAAGATAAGCCGATTAAGCAGAACCCGTATCATGAAATTTTTCAATCACTGTTTAGATCTATTATATATCGTATTTTCGCTTAAAGACCAATGCATATAATTTTTCTTTAGTTTTTGGCGTTGGCTATCAATTTAAATGCAGAATTAGAAGTTAAACCATTGAACCCATCATTGAATCTTCTTAGCAAACAATAAGGTTATTGTTTACATCCTCTGTAAGCCAAAGTTGTTTCTATTATAGTTCCAGGGTTTCATTTTACAGATGGAATTAGCATAAGGTTGAAAGACATAGTAAAATAAAACGCCTACATCATCATTAAAAGTTGAATACTTGATAGAATCCTTTGAAAAACCCGCCTTTTGGCCCAACTCTTCGTTACTCAAAATTTCAAAAGCCTCATTTACGACAAGTAAACTACGTTTTTGAAATTCTGAAAGCTTCGATTTGAGCCAAAAATCCAGTTTTGCAAAGGATTCTAATAAACTATCCATAAACAAAACTTTAAATATGATGGAGAAGTTAGAGAGATCCATTAATGAAAGATGCATTTTTAAAATTTACCAGAAAAGGGATTTTCTGTGAAAAAGGGGATTTTTATATTGATCCATGGGAACCGGTGAATAAGGCCATTATTACGCATGCTCATTCAGATCATGCTAAGTCGGGGCATCAACATTACTTATCCCATCATCACTCCATTCCTATTCTAAGACGGCGTTTAGGATCAATTAAGGTAGAAGGGAAAGAATATGAAGAGACATTTTATTTGAACGGAGTAAAAGTGAGCCTTCACCCCGCCGGACATATTATTGGGTCGTCTCAAATAAGGGTAGAACATAATGGAGAAGTTTGGTGTGTTTCTGGTGACTATAAGACAGACCCAGACCCTATTGCCCCAGATTTTTATCCAGTAAAATGCAACACATTTATCACCGAATGTACATTTGGGTTACCTATTTATAAATGGCCGAAAGAAAACCAAACGGTGAAGCAAATAGAGTCTTGGTGGATTGAAAATCAAAAACAAGGAAAGGCCAGCTTGCTATGTGCATACGCCTTAGGTAAAGCACAAAGAATTCTTTCCATTTTAAATCACTCTATAGGAGAGATTTATTGTCATGGAGCAGTGGATACAGTAAATAGGATTCACGATGAAATGGGAATCCTAAAAGGGAGCTTTCCTTATTTGACGAATGGTGTTTCTAAAGCAAAACTTCGAGAAGCATTGGTTATTGCTCCACCATCTGCTATAGGTTCTCCTTGGGCATCAAAGCTTAAGCCATATTCGGTTGGTACTGCTTCTGGCTGGATGATGCTGAGAGGATCCAAGAGAAGGCAAAATGTGGACAGGGGGTTCATCCTTTCAGATCACGCAGATTGGATAGGATTAAACGCAGCAATAAAGGCAACGCAAGCAGAGCGAGTTATATGTACTCACGGATATACGGATACTTTTAGTCAATGGCTTGAATATAATGGATATGAGGCATTTTCAGAAAAGACATTTTTTGAAGGAGAAAGTCTTGATCCCAAATCTGGTGATTTATGAAATCTTTTGCTTCACTTTTTGAAACTCTGGATCAAACCACAAAAACCAATGATCGTATTCAAGCACTCATTGCTTATTTACATGAGGCAAATGACAAGGATAAATTATGGGCTATTGCGTTACTGTCTGGCAAGCGTCCCAAGCGTAAAGTAAGTTCCACTCGAATCAAAGAGTGGGCCGCTGAAGAGGCTGGTTTGCCTTTGTGGTTATTTGAAGAATCATATCAAGTAGTAGGGGATATGGCTGAGACCATTTCTTTAATATTACCTTATGAAGAGGGGAACGATGAACAGACACTGTCTGAGTGGATGGAATCCATTCTTCAAATTTCTGGTGGTACTGAAGAGGAGAAAAAGGCATTTATCATTTGTTCATGGAGGAAGCTAACCAAACGAGAGCGGCTTATTTTTAATAAGCTCATCGGAGGGAGTTTCAGAATAGGCGTGTCTCAAAAAACGATGGTCAAGGCCTTGGCAAAGTACACGGGCAATGAAGAAAATGAACTTGCGCATCGATTAATGGGGAGTTGGTCACCAGAAACACATAGCTACGAATCGTTAATTTTAAAAGAGTCAGGAGATGAGGACCTATCAAGGCCTTATCCATTTTATTTAGCGTACTCACTAGACGAAAAATCTGATTTTGAAGCCGATCCTAAAGAATGGTATGCAGAAAGAAAATGGGATGGCATCAGAGGGCAAGTGATAAAAAGAGGAGGGGAGATCTTTGTTTGGACTCGAGGCGAGGAGTTGGTTACAAATAAATACCCTGAATTTGCACTTTTAAAAGATTATTTGCCAGAAGGTATCGCAATTGATGGAGAAATCCTGCCATTTAAAAATGGAATTCTACTTTCTTTTAATGATTTACAAAAAAGAATAGGAAGAAAGTCTGTTGGGAAAAAGCTTCTTGCCGAGGTTCCCGTTGTAATGATCGCTTATGATTTACTGGAATTTGAAAGTCAGGATATTAGAAAAGAGGCTTTGACATTTAGAAGAAAAATGTTGGAAAAACTCATTCAAACAACGAATCATCCCAACCTGAAAATCTCAGAATTGGTCAATTTTGAGAATATAGAAGAATTGTCAAAGGAAAGAGAAGACAGTCGAAAATACGCATCGGAAGGGCTCATGCTCAAGCGGAGATCTTCTGATTATAAAGTGGGGCGAAAAAGAGGCGATTGGTGGAAGTGGAAAGTAGATCCTTTGGTGATAGATGCGGTAATGATCTATGCCATACGAGGGCATGGAAGAAGAGCAAATCTTTTTACTGACTATACTTTTGCCGTGTGGAATGATGACGAGCTAATTCCATTTACCAAAGCATATAGTGGACTTACAGATGAAGAATTTCGTCAAGTGGATCGATTTGTGAAGTCTAATATCATTGAAAAATTTGGCCCGGTGAGAAGTGTAAAGCCAGAGTTAGTTTTTGAAATCGCTTTTGAAGGAATTGCTAAGTCGACACGTCATAAATCAGGTATTTCATTGCGTTTTCCCCGAATGAGCCGATGGAGAAAGGATAAAAAACCCAAAGAAGCCAATACGCTTAAAGACCTTCAAGAAATGTTGAATAAATATAACTAGTGTCTCTAAGAAAACAGTACCTTTTAAGAGAAAACAATGTTTTTAGCTCATAGAGCGTGTTTTTTGAGATTTCGATGAACCAATAGTCATTGAATCTATTTGAGAGATTTTAATGAAAACGCCATAAAACCACAGGTT
>JBCDKO010000214.1:0-8545 GCA_038746525.1 Bacteroidota bacterium | reverse complement strand
GGAAATAGTCAAAAGAGCGGTGAATCTAGCCGAACGAAAGGGCCAATTTCATAGAAAAACCCCTCTGGGAATGAAACCTGCTTTTTTTTAGGCGACCAAAATCGATGAAAATGGCACGATCAACTTTTTTCTTGATTTAGATTCAGGTCCAACAACAGCATAAATTCGGGTTCCATCATGGTGAAACAACCATTTTTTATCCTTTTCTTACAGACACTAGCTAGTGTCTGTAAGAAAAGACGACAAAACACTCCCCTAACACCTATAGCATGGTTTTTTACCAAAAGAATGAATCGAATCTATTTTATACTTTAGAATCAATTTCTCAATTTCTCAAAAATTCATCTGAGTTTTGAACGAATTGAAGGTAAATCTGTGGTTTTATTGCGTTTTCATTAAATGTCAAAAATAAATTCAACAACCTATTTATACATCGAAATCCAAAAAAATACACTCTTATGAGCTAGAAACATCGTTTTATTTCAAAAAATGCTGTTTTCTTAGAGACACTAGCTAAAATGGCCCTGACCATGATCAATAAGACTGAAGCTTGAAAAAGCTCATCCAAAATAGTAACCAAGAAAAAAAACGAAACGGAGTAGCTTTATCCTACCAATTTAGAGGACATGTACTCAAAACAGATTTTAATATGCGGATGCCCTCGTCGTCATAGCCAGAAGTTTTAATGCCATCATTGAATCTTATATATGTAAATCTCGTCTCCTACATCTAGTTTCCCGTCCAAGTTGTTTACTTCTGCAATTAACTCTTCCATTGTATTGTATTTTCTAGCAATCGTTGCAAGAGTTTCATTTGGTTTGACACGATAGATAAAGAAAGAGTTTTTTAGATCTTCTTCTTCCAGGAAATATTTAATGTTTGGAGTAAGACCTAAACTCTCTGGAATGCGGATAATGGAACCGATCTCAAAAGTATCCGACTCAAACGTATTAAACTCTTTAAGCTGACCTGCATTAATACCGAGCAGCTTTTCTACCTCCGAAACATTTTTCTCGGATCTCAAAGCATAAGGTTTTGCCCTTTTGATGTTAATAGGTGTATTTACATTAATGATGATTTCAGCCCTTCGACTAAACATTTTAGAATACCAACTGGCACTAGAAGATAACGGCCCTTCTCCTCTGGGTCGAACTTCTATAGCATTCTTTGAAAGCCCCAATTCGGATAAGTAATGTTTAACTGCCTCACCCCTCTGCTCGCTAAGCTTATGATTGTAACGGGTAGAACCTACTACATCTGTATAGGCTAATATTTCAATAGAAGAAAATTGGATATGATCAAGTTGTGATGCCAAATCTTTTAACGCGCTTTTAGCAGCTGGTTCCAACCGTGCAGAACCAAACTTAAAATACACATGCTCATAATTTAATGAATACCGTGAACTACTATTAACCGACTCAGCAAAATAGCTTCTTCCCACATCGCTATTTGAGTAAACATCGGCATCTTTATCTGGCGTACCACTAGTTCTGTGAGTATTCTCTGCAATCACCACAGCCTCTCCATCTCCTCCCGCAATAATCGATGGTATGGGTTTAATTCTCATTTCCGGAGTAAAAAGTTCATATTCTTGATAGTCTTCAACACGAAACGCAAAAAGATCTAGAGAACGTGTATCTCTAAATCGAGAAATAACCTGTCCATCAATTAATGACTCCCCTGAGATTAACGATAGGAGAAAAAGACGCTCATCTTTTACTTCAAAAGAATAGATATTCAACAACCTACTATCTTCTCTATTCGAGGAAATAAATCCCAGCGAATCAGAAATATTAAAATAGCTATCGTCTAATGGAGAATTGAACGGAGCACCCAAGTTATAAAGTTCCCCCTCGAAAAAAGATGCTCCTTTAGCAGCATACAAATCGAAACCACCATAACCAACATGTCCATTACTTGCAAAAATCAAACACTTAAACACTGATGAATAGTAAGGCGTAATGTCATCTTCAGCCGAATTAATGACATCCCCCATGTTGATTGCAGGCCCCCAAGATTCAGAAGATGTACCTCTTAAACTCATCCAAATATCGCTTCTACCATAACCTCCACTTCTATCCGAACTAAAAAAGAGCGTATCGCCAGTGATAGAAATAAAAGGTTGTTTGTTTTCTGAGCCTTTTTCGTTTATGTAGTTATTGAGTGGTTCGGGATCAGACCATCTTCCTTTAACCAAATTGCTGACCATAATCTTGCATCCTGATCCGCTTTTTCCTTTACAGGAAGAGAAATAAAATCTTTGTCCGTCTTTCGTAAATGAACCTGCACCTTCAGACCATTCAGTGTTTAAGCGGTTAAATCGCTGTGCATTGCTATTATTCCGCCACCGAATTTGAGCTTTTTTATAAGAAGCGAGATCCGGCAACACTCCTTCGAACTGACTCCCTTGGTATTGAACTCCTCCCAGGTTTTGAGTAGTAGCAAAAACCAATTGCCCATTACTGGGATTAATGACGGCTCCAAAATCATGATATTTCGAGTTTACGTGATCCATAAATTGAATAGCGTATCCACGATCTACTTTACTTTGCCCAAGAGCTAAAAGACAACCTTCTTTTTGCTTTCTCGCAAGCTTTATAAGTTCCTGATCATCGGAAATGGAAATGATATAAGTAAACAAAGAATCGGACTCTTCAAAGAGGTAATTTGTTTTTAGTATAGCGGAATACTTGTAAATCGCTCTTGCCCTATAAGTGTTCTTAGGGTCAGTTATGCATCCAAGCTCTTTAAATATTTCTTCTGCTTCCAGATATTTCAAAGCTTCCAGATAACAGGTTCCTAAGCGATATCTAGCACGATAATCCGTTTCAGCCAATCCAGTGATCTTGTCATAAAACTCAATGGCTTCAAGAAAACGGTGATTATCATACAGGTCATCAGCAAGCTGGGTCAACAAAAGAACCGATTGCGTCATTCCTTTAAAAGAAATCAATAAATATAGTCCGATATAGAAATACTTTCTCATTAAAAAATAGGACTGGATACGTTACCTATGGATCTTGATAGATCAAAATTATACGTGATAGAAATTTCGTAAGAGGGCAAGTTATTTCCTAAAGCTTCATTAGTGTCAAAGTCTGTCGCGTTTAAATCAACACTCATCCCCAGCCTTATTTCATTTACTTTAACCCCAGCTAATAAAATAACCGAATCTTGATGTCGATACCAACTACCTGTCTGAATCATAACTGAATTGGTAGCATAGGGAAGACTAACCAGTGAGGAAAAATACACCCCTACATTCAATTGTTCATTTCCATTAGTGTAAAGAACGTAACCCGATGGATGAATTGAAAATCGTGGTGCTAATAAAAAGCTGGAATAACCAAAAGCTTTATATATCCGATTTCTTGTGGTAATTCCGAACCCATTTTGTTCAATATCCGGTTCATTGAGGTAATCTGCGCTTAACCCAATCAACAAAGCACGATCACGAACGTAGTGGTTGTCGTTGTCAAATGTTGAATAGATGATTCCAAAGTTGATGGTAGGAAAATAAATGGCATCCGAGTTGACCACTTCTCCATCTCTCGTGTTATCGAATCCAATGTACTGACTAAATTGGGATCCCCATTCTAAATTATTTCCATTGATTTGATTTTGCACTACTCCCGCCTGTAATCCAAAAACTAAACGTTGATTAGTCAGACGGGAAAGCTTAATTGCATAGGCACCCGTAAAAAGTACTTTTTGCGCAGTGTAAATACCTTCAAAACCCCTGCTCTCCCTCCAAAAAGTCATACCAACGGCTCCAATTTGAAGATCCCTGCTGGTTTGGATTTTTAGTGGATAGCTGACTGTGGCTTGCATTAATTCGTAAAATGATTCGGAAGATTGAGTCCCTGCTCGCTTATAATTTGTATTGAACGAAAAATTTGGATTAGTGCCAATAAAAGCAGGATTCAGCACCGAACTACTAGCGTAGTATTGAGAAAATTGCCCCTCCTGACCGGAAACCTTTAACAACATCAAAACAAATAAATAGGCAATTGTAATTTTCATTGTTTAATTATTATTAATAAGCAACATTGAACTTGTTTTTCGCCAAACTTTCTCATCAGCAATGAGCTGAATATCATAATAATATACCCCTTCTTCAGCAGGTTGCCCTCCCTTCAACTTTCCGTCCCACCCGATTGAAGATAAATCTAAATCCATACCGTTCTTTGAATATCGGTACACATCATCGTTATAAGCGTTGTATACAGCAATAGAAACACTGGTGACCTTGCCACCTGCAAAAAACGGTCGAAAAAGTCGGTTTTCCTCATAAAATCCATTGGGAGAGAATACATTAGGAACGAAAAATTCAGGTCCATCCACTACAGGAAGCCAAGCGACGTTCACTCTAGTTATTGCAGTATCAATTAAAATAGAAGAGGTGCTCACAATCCTACCTGAAGTTTCTGTGGAAGCACTATTCTCTGGGATAGCTTCCGAGCTCTCTAAGATTTGATAAACTGAGTTTCCTTTTTGAAATACCACAAGGGCCGGAGCGTAGGCATTTGCATGAATGGGTTGCCCATTAGAAAAGTTGATAAGGTCCAATCCTGAGAAATTAACGATCATTGTGGTTAGTGTGCTGTCAGCAACTGTCCTTACTTGCCATTCCACCTCATCTGCGATACCCACCATATCTTCTGTAGGAAATAATGTTGATGAGTCCGGGGACAGGCAATCAACGATGATTTTAACGCCCGGCTTGGTGTCTGAGAAGGTAATGTAATTCGTAAATCCATTAAGCCCCATCGGAAAGGCTACAGGATCACCTGCCGAAAGACCTACGAGTTTCCCTTCCACGTACCCTGTACCATCTTCACTGCACCACCCAGTTACAATCAAGTCATTAATATCATCCGTCTGCACTACTCCGGATGTTACATCCAGATTTCCTGAAACAAATACTCGTTCAGTCTCCATCTTTACATTGCCCGTTTTATCCACTTTCATATCCGTAACAAAAAGTGTATCTCCGATAATTGATTGATCTGACAAACCAATAAATTTTAATTTTCCTACCGTTTGATTATTAAAGAAATTAAGATCGCGGGTACTTACAATAGTACCGTTATTTTGAAGTGACCCAACAAAATTCACATCACCCCCAAAAGTAAAAGAAGCGTTTGAACCCAAAGAAAAAGTTGTGTTTTCTGCAAAAGTGAGGGATTGAGCACCCACAAAAATGATTTCAAAACAAAAAATGATAAAAATGATTGCTCTCATATATCCTGTTTTTCCTTAAGCCGAATTGATCTAGAGATGCAGAAATGTTCTGACGTTGTTTTGAAATAGTTATATTGCTTATACTGACGTTTGTTTTTAGGTGGTATAGAAAATCTCTTTATGGACATGTCATCAATTTTTATCTACTTCTACCAATCTCAACCCAATTATCCAGCTCTTCAACATAAATCAAGTGCAATGAACTTCCTTCACTCATATTGAATTCAATAAGATTATTTTGATTAAGACGTACTTTACTAGGGTTCGAATTACCCTCACCAAGGATCTTAATATTATCTTCAAGAGCAATAAGGATTAGCTCTTGCCCATCTTGAGCATCTAAGGTCTCAATATTATCTACTTGCAAACCCGATCCTTTTAAATAAAAGATTCTTCGGTTAGGATCGATTACTGAATTAGTTGATGGTAAAGTAACTATAGTTGGAGATGAAATTACATTCCCTGTCACTTCTATGCTGTAAGGTCGGTCAGCACTTCCAATAGTAACCTGATCAGTTGTGGAAGCCACAGCGCTTGCTCCAATAGCTACCGCACCTTCTGCATCTGCTCTAGCTCCATTTCCAATCGCTACGGAATTATCAGCAGTGGAATTAGCGGATGATCCGACAGCAATGGTGTTTCCATTAACAGATCCAGCAGTTGCCTGATGGCCAATGGAAATATTTCCACTACTTGATGAAACAGCTATTTCTGCTAATTTCCCAATAATTACATTTTGGTTCCCTGTTGTTAAATTATTAGCCGTAGAATTACCTATAAGAACGTTATCAGTTGCACCTTCAACTAAATTAGTCGCCCCGGAAATTGTCGCATCAAGGTTATCAGTACGTACTCGTCTTCCAAAACTTGGTTGCCATGTTCCTGTTCCACTAGCATCGGAAGTAAGAACATATCCGTTTGCAGCATTATCCGGGATCGAAATTGGTTTAGTGGTATTCGTTATCTCTAACCCAATTTCATTGTTAGCATTCATATCAATTTGTACTCCTTTACCCAGCCCAGTCTGCTCCAATGATGCCACATAGGATGAAGCTCCTCTATTAGAGGTCACTTTTAGCGCAGGGGCAGTGCCATTCGTGTTGTTTACTGCAAAAAATGCAGTGCTGCCAGTACCCTTTTGTGTAAGTTTTAACAAATCAAGTGAATCACTTTCCGTACTTGAAAGAGGAATTATCCCTTCCAATGCGGCTTCTAATTCTTGAAGTGCGTCTTTTGTATTGTTACCATCACTAATCGTAGATCCAGTAAAGGTCCCCAAGTTGTCTGCTCCATCGGTTCCCGATAGTGTTTCCAGTCTACCAATTGATCTTATAGTGGTATCTACCCTGCCGTTGATCTCATCTAATGCCGCTTGGACATTCTCTGAGTTAAGTCCTGAAGCATTATTTTCATAGGTAACAGTAATAGATGCGGGATCAATCGCTCTTTCGACTGCAGTCTCTAGCTCTTGCAATGCATTGGTGAGGAAGGTGTCATCAGTGATGGTAGCGCCCGTAAAGCTCCCAAGCGCTGTAGTACTTTGGTTAAAATCATCTGTTCTATCAATATCTAAGTTTACAGGAAGGTTGCTAATATTATCAAAATTGATATTCGTTAAGGCGCTGGCATTTAATGCAGGCAGGTTGCCTGACTCGTCCAATTGGACTATCTGTTCGGCCTCTGTGCCTACATTTACTCCTAATTCTGTACCTCCTGCTACTCCATCGCCAATAAGTGTGCTATCAGTAGCTACTGAGGTCAATACGTTGCTGTTTCCTACATTTATGACTACCCAGTCAGTACCGTCCCAGAAGTAAAAACGATCGTCTTCTTCATCAAATACCATCAAACCTTTATCTTCTAAAGTCAATATCATACCATTTCGTTGTGAGTTTATAAGTTTAGGGATCAACAGACCCTGATCGTTGTTGGGGGACACAAGGTGCAGAACAGCATTCGGGTTAGGATTCTCTATGTTGATTCCTGCTGAAAATTCTTGTGAAAAAAGAAAATGGTTGACAGCTAAAAGCGAAACAGCTACGATCAATCGTGATTTAATAGGCTTATAAGTAATATTCATATATTTAATGCTATTATTCATTCGATGACTAAAGTATAAAGTACTGACCATTTTAATAGTTATTAATAGATAACCCCTGAGTAAACTCCAGATAAATCTGGCTTTTTATTCTACGAAACAAACACAAATCTCAATATTTATTAACTAAAAATAATACAATTTCAGTCTTTATGTAGTTTTCGGTGCCGGACGGACTTTGGGCGTAGTGGTATTCGAATTGTTGGACGACCTTCCCTTCCTGGTCCTTCACTGCTTTTAAGCGGTGAAAAGGGTCGTAGGCATAATACACCGTCCGGCCACGGGGGAGGGTCTCGGAGGTCCTGCCCACCGAAGGGTGGTGGGTGTAGGTGGTCGTACATCTTTATTGTTGGGTCCGGCCCTGGACAGCGCTGATCATCACCTTTCTGTGCAGCCTGTCGAAATAAAAATAGGTCATGGCTTTCTCCTCTGCTGAGAGCAGGGTCAATTCCTTCTCGCTGGAAACCCGTACCTTGGGTACCTTCACCCTCACGAAATTTTGACCCGGTGAGGGAGGTGGTTGCGCCGGAGCTCCGATGCCGAGGAGCAGAAACAGGGGCAAAAGGAAACATAGGTATGGTTAAAGATAAGGTGTTTTGCATGGTGTTAGGTTGAAAGGTGATTATGTAGGCTTATGCTAATTTTGGGCGTGCTCCATTCAAATAGAGAGGTGGTAAAGAAAATCCTGGAACAGCTGAGATCCATTGCCGATAAAGCAGAGAAAAAAGCAGAATACAGCGCAATAATATAGGTGTTCTTTTCATATCAGGTTGATTTCAATGGTAAGCATACAAGAAAAACTTCCTCCGGTCATGAAAGGAAACAGGTATTTTTAGCGTATTATTTCACCTTGGTAGAATCAGTAAAACAAGGTAAATTTTTTCCAATTAGCCTATCCAGGTAGTGGTCAGGCAAAAAAATGTGTCGATTTAGCTTACCCATGTGGTGGTGGGTTATTTTTTTCGTCCATTATTAGGCTACCTACGTAGTGGTGGGGATAAATCCGCCGTCCATTTAGCTCTCGTCACTGTCGGGGAAGAAAATCTTCCATCCATTTTGCTCTCGTCACTGTCGGGGAAGAAAATCTGCCGTCCATTTTGCTCTCGTCATTGTCGGGGAAGAAAATCCGCCGTCCATTTTGCTCTCGTCACTGTCGGGGAAGAAAATCCGCCGTCCATTTTGCTCTCGTCACTGTCGGGGAAG
>JBCDKO010000213.1:0-8596 GCA_038746525.1 Bacteroidota bacterium | reverse complement strand
TAAGAGAATCCCTTGCAAAACGGGATTTTTGGTTCAAATCAAGGCTTTCGGAATTTCAAAAAAGTAGTTTAATGGTCGTAAATAAGCCTTTTGAAATTTTGAGTAACGAAGAGTTGGCCCAAAAGGCGGGTTTTTCAAAGGGTTCTTAAGATTCAATACGTGATGTTAATTGAAAAATTAATTGGTTACCCAGTAATCATCATACAAGACCTCTTTAATCATCACTAAAGTTTTTCCAGAATGTAATCAGTCATCATTTGATACAAGTGCGGTCGCCGATTTCCTAATCCATGCGCTTTATCCGGATAATAATAGGAATCGAATTGTTTTCCCGCCTCAATCAATTCGTTCTGAAGGGCTACTGAATTTTGGAAATGAACATTATCATCTCCCGTTCCGTGGACCAGTAAGAAATTGCCTTTTAACTTGTTAGCATGTGTATTCGGGCTATTATCGTCATACCCGGAGGGATTATCTTGTGGTCTTTGTAGATATCTTTCTGTATAAATAGTATCATAATATCTCCAAGTAGTCACTGGAGCCACCGCAATTGCCGTTTTAAAAATTTCATTCCCTTTTAAGATACAAAGAGAAGACATATAGCCACCGTAGCTCCATCCCCATACGCCTACTCTATCCTGATCGACATAAGCATAGGTTGACAAGGTGTTTGCAGCAGAGATTAAATCTTCCGTTTCATATTTACCTAGCTGCTTATAGGTTGCCTTTTTGAATGCTTCTCCGCGATATCCTGTACCTCTGGTATCCACTACAGCTACGATATATCCATTTTGAGCCAGGTATTGATGCCATACAAAGTGTCCTCCTGCCCACCTATTGGCAACACTCTGAGAACCAGGACCAGAGTATTGATAGATTAAAAGTGGATATTTTTTGCGCTCATCAAAATCAGTTGGTTTAAGAAAGTAAGCATTCAATTTGTCACCGTTACTGTTATCAATTTGAAAATACTCTTTACTTACCCAACCATAATCCTTGGTTTTTTGCACAAGTGCCTTATTATCTTCCATCACATTCACTTGCTTGTTTCCACGTGTTTGATTTAAAGAAACTTTCAGTGGGGTGGTAGCGGATGAGTAATAATCCATGTAATAACTGCAATCTTCACTCATATCTATCATATGATATCCAGCCTCATTCGTTAACTTTTGTTTTCTTATTCCCGAAAGCGAAATAGTGTATAGATGCCGTTCCAGCGGAGAGTCCTCTGTGCTAGAATAGTAAAGCACCTTTCTCTTTTGATCCAGCCCAACCAAATTTACCGCTTCGAAAGCGCCCTTAGTGATTTGGTTGATGAGACTGCCATCCAGATCATACAAGTAAAAATGTTTGTATCCATCTTTCTCACTGCTATAAATAAATTGTTTCCCATTGTCCAGGTACGTAAGGTCATCAGTAAATGTGAGGTCGATGTAAGTAGTACTTTTGTCTGAAAGGATCACTTTAGAGCTACCATCTTTTGCATTTACGTGAAGGATATCTAGTTGATTTTGCAGACGATTTAAACGTTGCACTGATAAAAGGTCGTCATCTTTTGTCCAGTAAATGCGAGGAATATATACATCAGTTTCTGCTCCAATATTTACTTTGATTTTTTTTTGAGATTCAAGATTGAAAATATGAATTTCAACCAATGAGTTAGCTTCTCCCGCTTTTGGATATTTATAGCGATAATCTTCTGGGTAGAGCGCGCCATTATTCCACACCTGCATGTTGTACTCTCGAACCCCCGATTCATTAAACCGGTAATAGGCAAGCTTTTTACTCTCTGGGGACCAGGCAAATGCTCTAGTTAAGTAAAGTTCTTCCTCATATACCCAATCCGTGCTTCCGTTTATGATTGCATTCAATTTACCATCTGAAGTGACTGCGGTTTCAGTACCTGATGCTACATCTGTGTAATAAAGATTGTTATTCCTTGTGAACGCTACTTTTGAATTGTCCGGAGATATGGTAGCGTACGATTGTCTCCCATTAGCAAGTAGTCTCGCTTCTTTGGTGTTTCTGTTATAGAGATAAAAAACTGCGGTATAGGACCTTCGGTAGATGGCCTGCCGATCAGTCATGAGCAGTACGAAAGATTCATCATCACTGAAGCTGTAAGATTCAATAAAGAGGTTGAGGTCATTTCCATCCACAATGGTTTCAACTGCTTCGCCGGATCCCACACTATATCTGATGATCTTATTTTGAGATAAAGCGCTATAATACTGCCCATCATTCATCCAATTCAGGTTCATGACAGATTGTTGCCTAAACGTTCCGTCGGTGATGTTCCGAACTTCTATTTTCTGTGAAAAGCAAAAAAAGGAAGTGAGTGTAAATACTGTAAGTATAGATTTATTCATTTTTTCTTGTTTTGAATTACTGAAATTTTTAATAATCAATTCAATCGTTCATGTCTTTGGCCTTTCGGTATAATTCACTTAAATCTTCTGATGTAAAATCGGTAAAATATTTTTACATAAGACCAATTGCTTGTTCTTCTTCTGAGAACCATCTAATGGTTTGTACAATATACTTTTTATCTGTTTCTTTTTGGAGCTTAGGGCCTAAGACTTCATTGACATGGCTAAGCAGCGGTTTAGCACTTTCAGAAGTTCGCTGTAGATTTCTAATACGACTGTTGAGAAATAGCCTGAATCGTATCAATCTAAATCGATTGTTGGCTTTTCTATCCAGGTTTGATGGATGTGTTTCTTCCAACTCCGGAATCAAAAATTGATACTCGCTGGCTATCTCAGTAATTAACCTTTCGGTATGTTCAAGCTGTTTAATACTCACCAGCAATTTTCTTAGCTCTTCGTAAGTATTAAAGTCAATGGTTTCTGTGTTTTGGATACTGATACCGTATTCAATGATCTGGTATCCATATTGAGGTTCAATGAATCGCCAACTGGAAATATCATATAATTCTTTGTGAGAGATTTCTTTAATAAATCCCTCATTACTTTGTGCAAACTGCGGGAACGCTACTCTAAGCTCTTCTAATTCCATTTTTAGCGCGGAGTAGATCTTTATTTTCTCTTTTCTATCCCTACTTTCAGCTGCTTTACTCTGGATGAGAAAAGCTATATATACTCCTGTAATGACTACCAAAAGATCAATAAAAACCCATATCCGCTTTCCTCTTTCTGATTTTGAAGAAAACATGTTCGAATCTACAAAAGAAGGCAACTAGGAAACTTTGTTTTTGAATTTTTGTATGAAATCCCGCGTAAAGTCAGATAAAACCAATCTACCGGAAATTTTTGCATGTTCTGAAAGTAAATCGTCCCAATGATCCGTCCCTCGCCAGAATACCTTTTTCATTTCTGCCATTGCCTCTGGGTTATAGGCAGCCAGTTTTTTAGCTAGCTCGCTGACTGCTTGATCAAGTTCTTCCACTGTATCAAAAATTTCATTGTAAAGTCCTTTTTCTCTACACCATTCTGGTGAATAGAACGCTCCGGCATTGATTCCCATTTGAGACATGGCTGAGAATCCCATCTTTCGTTCGATTGGAACGGAAACGATGAAAGGCCCAATTCCAAGCGCTAGCTCACTTAACTTGACTGATGAATATTGAGTAGCAAAACAATAGTCCATAGCTGACGCTAATCCAATTCCACCACCCACAGCTTTTCCTTGTATCCGACCGATGATAAATTTCGGGACTTTCCGCATAGCATTGATCACATTTGCAAAACCCATGAAAAAGGTATGACCCCTCTCCGCACTATTTATAGCCAGCAACTCGTCAAAACTTGCCCCTGCACAAAAGGTACGATCGCCACCACTCTTCAAGATGATAACTTTTATTTCCAGGCTATTGCCTGCTTCGGTGATAGTGTCAGCCAATTTCTTTAGAATATCTCCGGGGAGAGCGTTGCTTTGTTCGGTAAAAAATTCAACCGTACCAATACCTTTTTCTAAGGTCAGGTTAACGTAATTCATAAGCTCAAAAATAGGAACTAAGATCGGTCTTCCTCATGCTTATTTATCTGTGGAGAACTATTTACTGTGGAGTAGAAGAGATGTTATCTTTCTTGCCAATTCTAACTCATTGGTTTGATCACCGGTATTAGCAAGAAAAGTAATAATATACTCACCATTTTCTAGATTGATGAGCATAGATTTGAAGCCTTCTGTATTCCCACCGTGAGTAATGTATTTCCTATCAGTTCCTAAATTTCCCATTTGATAATTTCTTTGTCCATCAAATACTGCCCAACCGTATCCATAAGAGATATCATTCATACTATTTTCAAGATGGTTAGTCTGCATAAGTTCTATTGATTTAGTACTAAGAAGGGACGGGTAGCTCATTTCTCTTCCCCAAATGTAGAGTTCGCGAGCGGTGGAGAAAATTCTTTGGCCAATAGTAAAATCAATAAATTGATTACGCTTCCAGGTGTTAGTCTTCTCTTCGTAATTATAACCTTCTACCATTTTCTTAAATACCGTTTGGCTAGATGAAGTACTAAAAGTATTTTTCAGTAATAATGGCTGACAAATCTTTTGGTCTAGTAATACAGCAAAAGGTTTTTTTTATAATTTCTCGAGCACGATCCCGAGTAAGTGATAACTGAAGTTGCTATAATAGAATTGCTTTCCTGGATTACCTATTGCCGGTACGTTGCTAATAAAATCTACGTATTCTTCTGTTGAAAAATGCTTACGCTTAAATAAGCGACCTAGATTATCATACAGCCTGTATTGCACTTGCCCATAATTAGGCAATCCTGAGGTATGTGTTAGCATCTGATGTATAGTAATGCTGGGATTAAATTTTCCAGAATAAGTGTAAGGTCCTAGGTGGTCCAATAAATTATCATTAAGTGAAAGTTTACCCTCTTCGGCAGCCATCAGCATAAGCGCTGCAATAAAAGATTTATTGATTGAACAAATATCGAAGCGATGGTTCATTTGCATCGGTATATCCCAGACACGATCAGCTATTCCAATTGCTTTTTCATATATAATTGAATCTTTTGTTCCTATTACCAAGGTTCCATCGAATCTTTTTGCCTTGTGTTCTGAGATAATGAGACTATCTAACAAAGATTTCCCCGTTTTGCGCTTCTGATTTACACAAGAAACCGATAAAAAGCCTAACATAAAGAGTAGTGGAAAAAGTATTTTCTTCACGTCCTATTAGTTTGATTTGTATAAAAAAAAGAAAGACATCGTACGGAACCAATGCATTTAGGGCGTCAGGGATGAGAACCTCGATGGAGGGATGAAAGATTAAGGCAATCTTTTTTTAAGTCTGCTGATATACTTGTTGGAAACAGGAATCACCACTCCTGAAATATTTAATACCGTTTTATTACCAGCTTTAATGATGTGATCAATATTGTTAGGATTGATCAAATAGCTACGATGGCATCTAACCAGAAAAGGACTGGAAAGATATTCTCCTTCAATTCCTTTTAGGGTTTTACGAAGCAATTGTTTCTTGACGTTTTGTTGAGAGCGAAAGAAAACCTCAACATAGTTATTTGCCGCTTTGATAAAAAGAAGGTTATTAGCTTTTACATGGAAATGCTCTTTTTGATTTTCTGAAGTAATTACAATCAAGTTATCCAATTTAAGAATCCTTTGCAAAACTGGTTTTTTGGCTCAAATCGAGGCTTTCAGAATTTCAAAAACGTAGTTTACTGGTCGTAAATGAGGCTTTTGAAATTTTGAGTAACGAAGAGTTGGGCCAAAAGGCGGGTTTTTCAAAGGATTCTTAGAAAGAAAATATAAAAGGATTGTCCTCTTAAGCGTAAGAAAATTCTCTTAATCAGACCGATTTCTCATCGAATCATCGAGGTTGATCTTTTTTCTTAACCATCGTCAAAACGGTAGCGATCGCTACTGTTTCATCAGCTTCGTCATAAACATCTACTAGAAATTTTACAATTCCTTTAGCGATATCGTCTTTCTTTTCCTGATCCACTTTTTCTTTCACCGTACATCGCACACCTATGGTCATACCGGGGTAGACCGGCTTAGTAAATCGGCATTCTTCTAATCCATAATTTAATAGTACCGGTCCTTTTTTTGCTTGCACAAATAATCCAGCCGCGGCTGAAAGAACAAAGTATCCATGAGCAACGCGACCTCCAAAAGTGGTACCCTCCAGAGAAGTTTCATCTGTATGGGCATAGAAGTGGTCCCAGCTAACGTTAGCAAAGTTGATGATATCTGTTTCCGTCACAGTCCTCTTTGCTGTAATGACGGTATCACCAATTTCTAGTTCTTCAAAATACTTGGAAAATGGATGTTTTTCTGTGTCTTTGTATGCTCCTCCATATTGATATTGCTGCGTTATTTCCGTCAATGTGGTAGGAGATCCCTGAATAGCGGTTCGTTGCATATAATGAATTATTCCTCTTTTTCCACCCATTTCTTCACCACCTCCAGCACGGCCTGGACCTCCATGGACGAGCATAGGCAGTGGAGAACCATGACCGGTTGATTCTTTAGAACACGCTTCATTTAGGATGAGGATTCTTCCATGATGAGTCGCTGCTCCAATCGTAAATTCTCTGGCAATTTTATCGTCTGCTGTAGTGATAGAAGATACCAGCGAACCTTTTCCTCTTTTGGAGATTTCTATCGCTTCGTCGAGGGTTTGGTAAGGAAGAATTGTGCTAACGGGGCCAAATGCTTCAATGTTGTGGACGTCCTCTGATTCTAAGGGATTTCGGTTGATAAAAAGTTTTGGAGAAATGAAGGCACCTCTTTCCCAATCTGCGCCCACCGCTTCTCCAATATTCTCTAATGAACCATAGGCTAATTCGTTGGTCTTGGCCAATTCTGCTACTTGCTTCGTCACTTCTTCTAGCTGTTCTTTTCCTGCAAGCGCTCCCATACGAACACCTTCTACAGCCGGATCACCTATGGTCGTCTTTTCAAAAGCTTTCCCCAAAGCGATCTGAACATCCTCCACTAATCTTTCAGGGACGATAATTCTTCTAACAGCTGTGCATTTTTGCCCGCATTTAACTGTAACCTCTCTTCTTATTTCTTTTATGAATAAATCGAACTCAGGCGTTCCCGGAACCGCGTCTTCTCCTAACACTGCACCATTCAATGAATCTGCTTCAAGGTTGAACGGAACGGAATTTTCAATAATCTGTGGCAAAGCTTTTAATTTTTTCCCCGTCTCAAAAGAGCCGGTAAAGGTGACTACATCGTTCATACCTATATGATCTAAGATGCCGTTTCCATAGCCTGAAACTAGCTGTAGCGACCCCTCGGGAAGCATCCCGGAATCAATGATTTCTTTGACCATCGCCTCTGTCAAATAACAGGTTTGCTCGGCAGGTTTGATGATGCAGGGCATTCCTGCCAGCCAATTAACTGCTGCTTTTTCAAGCATTCCCCAAATAGGGAAATTAAATGCGTTAATATGAACGGCAACACCTTCCTTCGGAACCATGATGTGATGTCCGATAAACGACCCTTCTTTAGAGAGGCCTATTGTTTCTCCATCTATGTGGTAAGGTAAATCTGAAAGTTGTTTTCTCAATGAAGCATTCGAAAAAACGTTTCCGATTCCACCCTCAATGTCTATCCAGCTATCCATTCGTGTGGCTCCGGTCGCTTTGCTTACTCTATAAAGTTTCTCTTTATTTTCAAGAAGGTGAAAAGCAAGGGCTTTCAGCATTAATCCACGTTCTTGAAAAGTCATTTTTCGCAAAGCCGGATTGCCTACCTTTCTTGCATGATCGTAGGCATCTTTAAAATCAATCCCTTCTATAGTATGGGTAGCTACAGGTTCGCCGGTTATCGCATGATGAAGGACTTCTCCACTTCCTGTGCCTTCTATCCATTGACCTGCGATGTAATGCTTTACTTTGGGTATATTCATGTTTTACAATTCCTGGATAGCTAATAATTCTTACAAGTTAAGTATAGGCCAGGTTTGATTCTTTAAAATTTTTAGTATTTCGCACAATAATGGTTTTCGTTATTTGTTTCGAATAATTAATTAACTTAATGTTAATTAATTGTTACGTATTTTATCGTTAAGTAACATATAATTTATAGTTAGTTTTAACATTAGTGAGTTGATTTATAGATAATTAAATTCTTTTTGACCTACCAGTATAAACTCATCAATTTCGTTGATCACCAAAGTTTTTATTTCTTTCGTTAACATTCAAAAAAAGCTTAAAACAATTCATTGTTAGTTTTGCAGTAACAACAAAATGAATTCAGCCGCCCAAAATTGATTTTGTTGTAAAGCTTTCACCAGGCTTGAACAGTTAATTTTTACTTATTATCGCTATGAATCGCTTTTTATCGGCAATTTTTGTCCTTTCGCGTCTTTATCTGCACAGCCAAAATATCGAAAACGTGGCCAACAGCCAGCAGTTTTCACTCAACCCCAATGATTTAGGCGCCCTCAAAAACAGCGTCAATCTAATGACCGGACAGGTAGGGTTTCCCATGACCCTGGCTTCCTTGCCAGGTAGAGGAGGCTTAAACCCCCAGCTAACGATCTCTTACAGCTCTGCCGGAGTCCAGGAACAAGTCAACACCTGGAACAGGACCGCGCCTACCGGAATAGTGGGGCTTGGCTGGACCTTCGACTATC
>JBCDKO010000212.1:0-8607 GCA_038746525.1 Bacteroidota bacterium | reverse complement strand
AGATGCGAGTAGAAAACCGAAGGGATATCGTGCGGAGAACTTTAGTATTATCAATAAAATGGCGCTCACATTGATCGAAAGAAACACCGACAAAATACCCAAGTCACAGAAAATTCAGCGAGCAGCTTACAATAGTCAATACAGAGAAAAACTACTCAATTTTTAAATGCGATTGCCCTGCTCTTTTAAGGCTTTGAAATCTATTGCGGTCTTAATCATAGCTTAGATCTCCGTAACCACAGTCAATAATTGATCGATAGCCTTCATTAGTGATAATGAGATGGTCTTCTAATTGGATGTTCAAAGCACTTCCAATCATGGCTATTTTTTTAGTTAATCCAATATCTGCTCTACTTGGACTTAAAGTTCCTGACGGATGATTGTGAGCCAGGATAATCTTGTGGGATCGTCTTTTTAGAGCAAGCGAGAATACCATACGTGGATCAACGATGGCTGATGTCATACCACCAAAGGATAGATTGGCTACAGACATGAGGCGTAGTTGATTATCTAGTAGTAAGAGCTTTGCTTCTTCGACAAGTCCTATTAATCCTTTATCCCAAATGGAAGATAAGACTGTATATGCTTTTTCTGGTGAGTTAACTTTTGGTCGGTTGGCGGCTTTGGTTTTGTTTTTATAGACAAGCTGCACCTCTTCGAATTTCATATTTAGGTTATCCATGAAGACCTCTTGGAGTAATTGATTAAAAAGAAGGGGAAAGCTTCGCTTATCAGAGGGCATGAAGCTTTCCCCTTTGGAGTTTAGCGGTAAGGCTGTAACTGTTTTATGCAGGAATAGCTTCTGGTTTATTGTTTACCTGTTCAGCATTGTTGTCTTGCTCAGAGATTGCTTTTGTTCTCCTCAAACCGATATGGTAAGCAAAAATCGTGGATGCTGTTTTCTTATATCCTTCCAGGGGATCAAAAGAACGTGTACTGTCCTCACCCTTGAGATAAATCCAATCTCCTTTTTTGAAACCTTCGGCTGTTTCAAAAGCATCTTTCAGATTGTGAGAAATCATGGCATCAAAATAATTGGTGTTGGTTTTTACCTCACCATCTTTTTCGTATTGCTTGTTGCTAGCAAAACGAAGCTTGACGTATTTTCCTTCGCCAACGATTTCTGCATCTCTGACTATATGGCCGGACTTCATTGTCACATTGGTATCAGCAAAAAGACCAGTTATATCAATAACATTATCGCCCTTCTGTTTCTTTTGTTTTTCATCTTTAGGTTGTGCTTTTGGCATAGTTATGTTTCCTACTCTTTTTAGGGTTAAGGTTGGTTAAGGCTCAAAATGAGCGGTTGATTTTTGCGCCCCTCCCCCAAAGAGAAGGGCGCAAAAAACTGGTCTTAAATGTTGGGAGTTTTTAAAGTCGCTTGGATTTAGCGGTAATTTTGGACGCTGTTAGAAGCGATTTTGACCATATCGATAATGTCCAGATTGTCGTTGGTCTGAAGCTGTTCCATGATGTCACTTGTGTACTCATCAAGTACGTCACGCCACTGTATATCTGCATCTCCGGCCAAGTCTTGCATTGCTGAAAAGGCTTTAGCAGAGTTTGAACAGATATCAAATAAATGCTCGTCATCATGACTATAACGAATGTCTTCATCTGTTTCTGAAGGACATTCATTGCTATAAAGTTGGGCAGAGATTTTCGCTGCGATTTCGCCGTAATAAAGGTTTTCACACATAGATACACTTCCCCGTGCTATTAAGTTTTTTTGGAAATTTGGTAGCGAGAATTTGCCACCTTATGCTTTTACATTATGACAAAAATTTAATTATGTCAAGCATTTTTTCTACCCTGGGTTGAAAGCCTTGTTCAGTCTTATTTTTGGCAGTTAAGATTTACTCAAAAATTTATTCAGGAAAATCAGAAAGATGCATCTAAAACTTTTGTGTGAGGAGTAAGACGCATCTTTCCATGTTTTGAATAGTGTCTTATTGAATAAGGTCAACTAATTTCTTTAACTCGGTTAAACTATTCTGGTATTCGTCCTAATTAAAATTATCTGTTGCAAAAAACAACAAAATGTTGTATAATGAGTTTAATTGCAAAAAGGAAAATGATATGTCACAGACTGTTAATTTATCTGATGAAATAGTAGAAAATGCTAAAAGATATGGAAGCGTTCAAAGCCGTTCAATGGCAAAGCAAATTGAGCATTGGGCGAACATTGGACGAATTGCGGAAGAAAACCCTGACCTGTCATATAGTTTTATTAAAGACATTCTTCTTGCTCAAGCTGAAATGAATGATGGTGAAGTTACACCTTACGAATTTGGTTAGATTTCTATGAATATAATTCAAACCCGCAGTTTTATAAGAGTTGTCAAAAAGCTACACAAAAATCAAAAGGCTGATTTGGATGATGCTATTAAAGCCATCATTGATGATCCCTATATTGGTCAAGAAAAGAAAGGTGATTTATCAGATATTCGGGTCTACAAATTCAAGATGGTCAAGCAACTCACACTTCTCGCATACAACTACAAAGAACAGACAATAACACTTACCTTGCTTGCATTAGGTTCTCACGAGAACTTCTATCGAGATTTAAAAAACTAGCTCGTTGAAATTGCTCATGATATAAACTTGTTCTCTGCCAAAGTCTTCCGATATTTATAAAACTGCTTCTCAAGTCGTTCTAATCTTTCTGAAATGGCATTGGTAGTGCAAGTAGTTGCGCTATCATCGGATAGCAGTAGTTGCAGAGCCTTTATAAGTCCTGATATCTGTATAATCTCATCCTCTAGTAAATGAAGCTGAGCGTGCTGTTCTTTCTTTATCATTTTCACCATATACGATGAGCGATTTCCCGCTCCTCAGCCCCAACGATATCAAGATAAATTTCAGTTGTTGCCAACTCACTGTGACCAAGCCATTTTTTCACCATTGTTAAAGGAACTTTGGTGACAGAATGAACCGCAAAACCATGACGAAGGCCCCTTGAACTATTGTTGCGAGATTAAATTAAGATCAACCAAAGGGGTTAAGCGGAGCAGATGGCGCACTGAGAATGGGTTGGGTGCGTTTTTTTCTTGTTCCAGCGCAAAAGGATCAAGTGCATCATTGTTTGCCGCTATATTGAAAGGATCAGAAATACCATCTTCTAGTGATTTTTCTAATTTTTGACGTTCAATGTTCTCAATAGTCCTATCCAGTTCATTCCCAAACTGATTTTCTGGATCTCCCCTGATTTCAGAAATACCAATACTTAAATCACTAATATTAGCTTTATGGTATAAGTCTTGGATGAAGGTCTTTTGCTCTTCCGTTAAACCGTGTTTCTGATCATATTCGTCTCGTAAGTCATATAAGTCTTGAGTTAGGCTATCTTGTGTAAAGCTTTCTTGATCGATGAACTCATTGGCAGTCGTAGTCGCTTCTTCTAGAGTCATTACACCAAATTGATCTGCGTCTTGATTGTACGTATCGACAAGAATTTGCTGGATAGCTGATAAGTCTTGATTCTTTATAGCGTCGTTCAAACGATTTTGTCTTTCTCGACTTTCGTAGATTTCTCTGATTTTTTCAGCAATATCGTCCATTAAGCTATCCCAAGCATCCGTAGTAGAAAGCTTGATTAATTCATCTTCAATCTTCTTCTTTTTCCTACCTGTCTCAGGATCAATGTCTAAACCATTAGCCTTTGCCATTTGCTCACCGCTACCGATTACACAACGATTGGCAGCTTCATCCACGCCATCGCCTGCGGTGATAGTTGCTATATCATGCTTGAGCTTTTCATCAGTGTATTGATTTTCCATGGTAATTCTCTAATGCCCCAATTCAAATCCAAAAGGATCGATCTATGCTATTATCATAAAGGATATAAATTAATGCTCAATTAATTATGGAAATACATTTGAGATAAATTTTAGAAGCATTTGAGAGGTAATTAAGAATTTGTTAATTCTTTTAGAGTATTTCTAGATGTAGGAGTATGAAAATGAAGCTCAAAAGAGGCTATGTGGCGATTACCTCAAAAATGAGGGATAGCTTGAATAGCGAAATCAATCGAACAGGTGTTGGTCCTCAAAAGCTGCTAAGAGGAAATAAAGAAGCTAGGTCAATAGGTCTGACCTCTGGTATCATCTATTGTATTCTAGGCAAAACAGGTCATTCAAAAAGCTGTAAGGAGTCTCTTTATAACCTGGCTTTAGCTCTTTGGGTACCAAGACCTAATAAGGATGTAAATACATCAATTCAGACCTAACTTAAACCAATTCATCTAATCGTTCTTTCCACTTCTTCCAATCGGGCATCATTGATTCCTGCAATTCATAAAAGGCTTTTGTATGGTTATGGTGGATGAGGTGACAGAGTTCGTGGATAACCACGTATTCGATGCTTCCTTTAGATGCCTTAATCAACTCTGGATTTAAAATGACTTTACCTTTCGGAGTACAGCTTCCCCAACGAGTAGGCATATACCTTATCAGCAATTCAGGCTCTGGGATTTCATATTTAGAAAAGAGCGGTAATACCTTTTTAAGGGTGTCCTTAAAATGTATATGAGCTTTTTGTCGATACCATTCTATTACCAGACCTTCGGCCTCAATATTATCTTTCTTGAAAACCAACAATCGCCCTCTCAGCAACTTGACTTCATTACTATCAGACCTTTCAATTCTAAGCTTATATTGTCTGCCCAGGTAGAGGTGGGTTTCGCCATTCACATACTCACGTGGAGGTGTAAGCGGATGATAGGATAAGAAATTGAGTTGTTGCTTGATGATCCAGGGCACTTTCTCTCGTAGTTTGCTGTAAAGCTTCTCGTCTGGCGTGTCAAAAGGAGCAATCACTTTCACCTTACAGTTTGGGTATACTCGGATTCCAAGGGTTTTCCTATCTTGAAAGGAAAGCTCGTAGCTGATCTCTTTTGAACCAAAGGAGAAAGATTGAAGGGTTGTACTATCAGACATATTTCAGCTTGGCTACTTTTAATCCCTCTTCTATCAAGTCAAAAGGCAACTCAATGTCTTGCTGCGTTTTTAAGTCATAGAGATAGTCATCAGTCTTCTTTCATCTGGTTTTGCGCATAGTACACAAAATCCGAAACCAGCTTTCAATATAGACAAAGCGGTATGTTCTCCTAGTCCTGCTTAGCAGGTTTTGCACTCCGAATAAAGGAGTAAGCGGCTAGCAAAACAACAAAATTCCAGAGATTCCTGAAATGATAATCCCGGCATAAGCCTTTTACTAAAAAGATAATCCAGAACGAGGAGCAGCGTCTTACTGCTAACTCTAACCGGCGTTTTTTTCATGACATAACAATGCTTTGATCATTTCGAAGGTTGTTTGAAAAACACGAGTGGGAAATTTTAAATTCATATGAATATCAGCTGCTTTATAAAAAAGCACTCTAGCTAATAAATATTCTTTCAATGCTCTGATGTATCCCTTTTTCCATTGTTCCCATTCGATCTCTGTATTGAAAAGTTTATAATGAAAGTGTAAATACTCAAAGAGTTGAGCATGTTTGAAATCAGTTGGCAGCACAAAACTTAGGAACTCTACAATGTCTCGATGTGGAAAGTTTCTTACAGCCAACTCCCAATCATAAACGACTGGGTTGTTGTCCTTTCGGATTCCTATATTTCTAGGGTTGAAGTCATTATGAATGATTCTCAGTGGCAAATCAAGAGATTCAATAGGCTCTTTGAGATCGGTTAAGTATTCTCTAATGCTTTTAAACTCGTCGACCGGAACTAAATGCTCCTCTTCGTTTTCAACGATGCTTAGCAGCTTTGAGTAAAGAGGCAATGCATTTTTTGCATCAAACACTGGTACTAATTTATTCAATTCATCCAATCCGTCTAAGTAACTATGCAACGAATGGATTGCAGAAATAGTAGTTTTTATGAGATGAGGCTTCCATAGGTGTGGCTGATTTTCTGAATCAAGCAGCAGTAATTCGTTTTCTTGTAAATGCTCCATCAGGAACAAATAGATTTCTCTTTGCTCATCAACAAGTTTACCATAGAACTTTGGTGTAAAATGGAGATCACCCTGGCTCAAAGCCTCACAAATGAGTAATTCTTTTTGATGACAGTTTTTATATTCGAGGTAACCTTGGTACTCAAAAATTAGATCAGCCAATTCCAGATCAATGCTTGATGCCATTAAATGAAGTCCATTCATAACATCAATGTCTTGACCCTTTGATTTGAGTAAAGCCTGCTCCGTCCTGGCAGGATAATTGAAATTGAGTGTCATGGGTATAAAGCCCATTAGTTTCTTATTTGTACGCGCGGTAAGAGCGGTCAGAATCCCATTTTCAATATTGTCAGATTCAGTTCCGAACACTGAGTCTAAGTTATCTCTCATTGAAGAATCTTTTAAAAGTGATTTGACAAATTCCAAGTCAATCTCAGACGCTACCAAATGATCAATCGGTTTATTTCTCCCGAGTTTTTCATGAGCTTTGGCAAACTCACCGCTTACAACCGCACCAAAAGTTGAGATTTCTAATGCTAGTGAAAAACCAGCAATGAGTTCAGCGAAGCGTTCTACTTTATCTTTCCCGTAACAACCCATCAGCTCTAACGCCTCTCTCTGTTTCAGTAGATTGGTACCGCCACCGATGGATCCAATTACCAATGAAGGCAAGAGAAGGGACAATTCTATCCCATCATTTTTCTTTTCAACTGATAACCACCCCAGCGAAGATTCATGAATTGAACCCAAATCTTGTCCTGTGGCCACAAAAATGGCAGCAATGGCATTGGCAACATTTATGTTATACCCCATCATTCCTTCTTTCTTGGTCATTTTAACAGAGTGGTCGTAAAAAGTTTGCATTTTTTCAGAAGTTGTTCGTAAAATTCTATTTACCACTTTCTCAGTTAAAAAACATTTTGCTTCAACACAGATGCCTCTTCCTCCCTCCAACAGAGAATTAGAGACCTTTTTGTCACAAGCACCATTACCCTCAATTACAAAATCCTTTATTGCAATCCCTGTCTCATCGTTATAATGGTTAACAATCCATTTAATAGCATTCCACGTACAAATGGTAGTCATGTTTTGTCCGGAGGCGTCACAGGTACTATAGATAAATTTTATATGTACAGCTTCTTCAATACAGGTTGGCTCAAGCTCGATGAGTTCTGCATGATTTGAATGCATTTCCGAACGATATTTTATCAGATCAAATTTTCTATTTATCCAAGCAGAAAAACCTTTAGCCTCTTTGTTGCTCTCAAACAAAAACATAGGTGCTCGCACCATCCTCTGATTGATGAAGGTGGCATGAAATCCGTCACATAGGCTGATGGCTTTTGCTCCTCTATTCATACTCGCCACAAGTGCTCCCTCCAGCGTGCCTGCAAGAGCATAAACAACTTCAGAAGTTCCATTGTTGTTATATGTAAGCGGCCCTACTAGTCCCAAAGGAATTTCAACTGATCCTATAAAAGATTCAATCTTGTTTCTTATTTCCTGATACTCCAGACTGTGTTCAGGAATATTGTTTATAATAAATCCGTTTTCTGTAAGAAAGTCAATTCTCAATTTTGTTGACTGCTTTGTAACCAATCCTCTCCCGGGCACCAGTGAATATTTACTCATACGATTGGTTCTTTAGCTTAAACTTCATCTTTTATCATTTCAAAAAAAACATCTAATTTTTTAAAATCAGAAGCATCGACTCTAGTCACTTGACATGATCCAATCTTCTGGACATCTAGAAACACCTTTTCATAAGCATCACGAAAAGCTGATAGAATTGATTTTGTTTCATGAGGTTGGGATTTGTGCCTTTTTAATATCCTATTCATAAGAACATCAGGTCTTGCTTCGAGATAATAGATTGAATCCGGGACTGTTACATTGAAGATTTGAGGCAGTCTTCTGTACGTTTCTTGCTGCTTAACATGAAAGTGAGTATAGATGAATTGGCATATTGATCCTGAAATTGAAGTATGAGTCAATCTTTTATCTTTTCCTACCTTAGCAAGAACTAGCATGAACTGATCACTAAATGATCTGTCGAGTAAATGAAGTACTTCGTTATCAAGTGCATCTGGATTCATCCTTGGTGCATAAAATTGAGCATAGACAGGGGCATCAATCAGGGGGTGTCTTTCACAAAATATAGTTTTGACCCTTTTTCCTACAAGGTGATTATGTAGGTCCCTGAAAAACACCATTGAAGCAAAAAGAGTAAGACCTTTTATAAACGACTGTTGCTTTTCATCTGCAATGTCACTTAACGTGTTGATGAACCTGCCAGTTCTGTATAGATCAATGTTGTCAGCAAATACATTGACATCTATTTTCGGCAAGTTTAAAAGTGCAAACGCTGGTTTTTTAATTTCTCTAAGCTTCGAAAAAAAAGTGCTTTTTCCCGACCCATCCAGACCGGTTACAAGGATTGTGTTAGACATAATAAATCAGATTCATAACCCGTTGTGCTAATTAATTAACGAAAGTATTATTAACTATAATGATTCAATGTCGTTTAGTTAAGCATTTATTTTCATAGTGGTTTATAATTTTGATAATAAGATCTTTTGGGTTTGTGTAGCCTGGGATTCGATCGGTCGGGGCGTATAATTTCTCTGGTGTGATAAACCATGCTATCGAATGCTT
>JBCDKO010000211.1:0-8652 GCA_038746525.1 Bacteroidota bacterium | reverse complement strand
GCTCTGGCTTGAGTAAAAGCACTTTAAGTGACTGATTTCAACTCGTGGAGGTCAAAGAAGTGATCAAGGCAGCCTTGAATACTCTGGATTGTTTTTTGAAGAATGAACCAGATAATCAGAGGAAAAGGCGATCCTCGATTTTTAACAAAACGGTTAGATGAAAGTCTATTCCCGTTGATGAATTTTTCATTGGATATGTTTAACTTGAGTTCACGAATAATTTGAATTTTCAGGGAAGCAACTATTCCGGTTGTTTCCCTATTTCACACTTTTAATATACTGAAATCCAGTGTACTATACCTTATCTAAATGGCATTGAATAGAAATTAAATCTCAGATGTAAAACACGTTAATACACGTCAGCGACAAGTGCTAGCAGCAAATAAGCTTACGCAGCCTGAACCTATTTTTGTTATATAATGTCCTGCTTTATGTTAACATAGCTTCAGTTAGAGAGCGGATTCATAATTTGGTATTGGACTTTCAATATCAATCAAACTATCACATCATTTCTTCGCAGGACTATTTTTAAAGGGAGGGAAGGAAAGAAGGTATTGCAAGCCTATGTAATACATTGCAATATCATAAAAGTTACTTATGTTTAAAAAATCGATTATGATCTAAAAAAGATAATTATCATGGCATCACTGGATTTATTCAATAAAACTTTAAATGAACTAAGAAATTCATTCCATAAATATGGAAAATTAAGTGATGCAAATTCTAAACTTGATGAAATTTCAAAGCTTATTGCTATTGAACTGTATGAGTTAAAAGTATCGAAAGGACATAGTTCTATTCCTGTAATACTCTCAGAATACCGTAAAAGTAAGTCCAATATTGTCAGTCAGCTCCAATCTACTTTTCAAAAAGCTGCTACAGACGAAATGTTTTACACCACAAATGGCACTCCAATTTTTGGTCAAAATCCAAAGCTTGAGATTGATGATGAAGACAATGATTTTGCCGCAGTAATTGTAGAATTAGTTCATAAATCAATAAGGCAAATAAAAGAGCAAAATGAAAGCTTCGACTTGATAAACGAATCATTTGGACAT
The DNA here is from genome assembly GCA_038746525.1 of Bacteroidota bacterium. Lineage (GTDB taxonomy): Bacteria > Bacteroidota > Bacteroidia > Cytophagales > Cyclobacteriaceae > Ekhidna. Next base: position 7,594 of record JBCDKO010000211.1, on the reverse strand, counting down.
TTTGTAAGGGATAATTTCAGAAACAATATTGAAGATGCTCAATATCTTACCCCTCAAGAGGTTGTTGACTTGATGGTAGCAATTTCATTAAAAAGAATTGATGAGGAGCTATTGGATTTCAAAAAGGATTTTACGGTATGCGATCCTTGCTGTGGTGTTGGTTCATTTATGACATCCTTTTATCGATCGTTTTTAGAAAAATTAAATAACCGAGATGCAAAGGTTGTCAAAATCGTAGCACAGGATAAGGTTCAAAGAATGGTGCGGCTTACCAGGCTAAATTTCAATTTATTTGATACAGCGAATTTTGACGTTAGTTCAGGGAATTCACTAATAGGTGATTCAAATTTGGATAAATATCAAGATAAGGTTGACTTAATACTTACAAATCCTCCATTTGGAGCTTTCTTTTCCAGAGATGAACTCAGCAATGAGGGAGATTTGAAGTATCCATTACTAAGTGATTTATTTGGTAACAATGCCAAAATAAGCTCTGAGGTTCTGTTTATTGATAGGTGCTTAAGTCTACTTAGGGAGGGTGGAGAACTATTGGCGGTGGTTCCGGATAGTGTTATTTCTTCAAAAGGTATATCTGAAACATTGAGATACAGAATACTGATGAATGAACAGGTCGAACTTATGTCCATTATAGAATTACCTACAGTGGCATTTGCCCAAGCTGGAACTAAAACTAAAACAAGCATACTACACTTAAAAAAGACCACATCCGATACTCCTCAAATCGTTTTTATAGCTAAAAGCCAAGAACTTGGATTTGATGTAAGCATCCGTAAAGGGGCAACAATTAAAGTTCAAAAAGGAATGAATGACTTGCCTGAGATACTTAAATCTTACAGAAAGTATTTGGGGAAGAAACCCAACAAAGATGAAGTAATTGTTTTTGGCGAGTCTCCTTCAGCAGTTGCTGTGCCTTGTCAGAATTTTCATGAAAACCCTTGGACACCTTGTCATTATGATTCGTCAATGTTCAAAGAATTAAACAAACTAGATAAAAGCTCTGATATTGAACTCATGAGACTTGACGAATTAGCCAAATTTATTACTAAAGAAAGAAAAAAAGAGAAGCGTCTTGATGATTCAAAATGCATTAGCATATTGCATGTAGTTAATGGAGATATTATTGATTACAGGAGCTTGCTAAGCTATGAGCCGAAATATCCAGGGGTAGTCTGTAAGGCTGGTGATCTATTGTTTTCAAAGATTAACCCAAGAATACCAAGAGCATTAGTTATTCCAAATAATGATTTGAACTTAACATGTTCAAGCGAATTTGAAATAATTCAGTCTACTTGTGACCTGACTAACGCTGAATTAAGAGCACTATTGATGTTACCATCAGTTCAATTACAAATCAATCAACTTACATCAGGAACATCTTCATCACATAGCAGAATTAAAACTCAAGAATTGGCGAAGGTTTTAATTCCGATTCCCAATAAAAAATCTGTAAAGGGTAAATCCTTCAAAAACCTGCTAGAAAAGGAAGCGACAGATCATGACTTAATTAATCAATTGGCAATTGACAGGTATTTTACCCATGAAAAATTGCAATTACTGATAGCTTAGTGTTTTTTTTAATCTAAAATATCTATAGTTTCGTGGTTAATGGAATTAGTCAATTTAGATAATGGTAACAAAGAAATTCTCGCGAAAAAATTTGTAGAAGAAGTAATACTACCCCAATGGACTCAGCTGAGTTCTTGGAATGAATTGACGAAACAGACCTCACAATTGGATTTTGGCTATTTATCTCCGCACTTGGTTTCAATTGTTTCAGGTATAGAAGGAAACAGGTATAGAAGGAAACAGGTATAGAAGGAAACAATCAAAGAGGGAAAGGTGATGATTTAGCAGATGGTTCAGAAGTGAAATCCGTTAGTTATATAGATGCCGTCAATACACCTAGATGGAATAATGTGAATTGTGGAGCAAGACTGTCCGAAGAGATTGAAACAAAATTCGCCACATTGCCTAATTTGTTTTTTGTATTGCTTGATACAACGACCGAAGGAAGAGATATACTACGTGGTAGAATCTGATGTGTAAGGCCCTCAGAAGATGAGGAATTCATGAAAGTTATGATGAGTTGGGCAGAGGAAAATGACGATAGAGAAGAAGAAGGAAAAAAACTAAAAACTAATTTACAAATACATCCTCCTCGATGGGAAAAAGGAGATAAGAATACTACCACCAATATAATGGGAAATTTGAAATTGCCATTAGTTTACGAATCTATTCAGTTAGATATCCCTGGTATTCTTGTAATGCAAACCAAATTTTTTGATGAATCAGTTTTCGATTCAGGCCTCTCCGGAGCAGTGGCTAGAGGTCAATTATATTGAGTAGAATCCCTTTTCTACCTCACAATAGTTCGCAATGATTCAATAATTGATTCATTCAATAAAAAACTTTGACGCTAAATTTTAACAAAGAATGAGTAAATTATCATGGGTGTCTAATACCTTAAATACAAGTCCTCAACTACTTTGATTTCGTAAAAGAATTTGATGAAAGAATGAGATCCTCAATTGTCAGTAAAGACGTTATAAGAGCCCTTCAATCCGGGAAAGAATGGGCTTTTGATATTGTATTTGAAATATACAATACTCGAGTCTTTGGCCTGGCGATTAAAATGGGTCTCCCCAAAATGGAGGCAGAAGGGGTGTTACAAGAAACATTTATTGCTATTTGGGATCAGAGAAGATCTTTAGATCCTAATCTTTCTTTCAATTCCCTGGTTCTTACCATCGCAAAAAGGCAAACCATAAAAGTAATAAGAAGCAATGCTTCTCGAGCCCAGAGAAATGAGCATATGAGGTACCTGATGCCAACATCATATCAAGGTACGGAGGACTATGTCATTTACAAGGAAATGCTGAAGGAGGCAAAAGAAAAACTTGATTCTTTACCTAAAAAGCAAAAACAAATTTGGATGCTAAGCAAGGAAGAAGGACTTAGTTCAAGGGAGATTGCCGATAGACTTAATTTAACTAAGAGGACAGTTGAAAACCATCTATTTAGAGCTAATAAGGATATAAAAGACTTCCTAAGACAAAAAAAGTCTAATTAATCAATAGTAAAACTGAGTAAATAACGGCTTTGCTATCAATACATAAGTAAGAAACAGAAATGACAAAGGAAATCATACATAGCTACTTGGAAAACCAATTGGAACCTGATAAAATGAAAGAGGTAGCAGCTTTTCTGCAAACGAATGATGGAGTGAGACTACTTGAGGAGATGATGGATTTATATTGGGATGGAGAATTTGAAACAGTTGAAAGTTCAACTTTGCAAAAAGTAGAGGGTCCTTTGAAAAACTATGTAGAACTCACGAAAAAGGAGGAGCGTATTCGTCACATCAATGTCCGAGCCTGGTTGGGCATTGCCGCAAGTGTTTTTCTAAGCATTTTTATTGGTTACCAATACTTCATGCAGCCTGAAGAATTGATCCAAAAAACTGTAACGGACGTAATCGTAAAAGGAACAACAAAAGGTCAAAAGTCAACGGTCCATTTAAAGGATGGCTCAGTAGTGATGCTAAACTCTGAGGCAACAATAAGATTTCCAAAGTACTTCTCTGATACTGCTCGTGTCATATTCTTAGAAGGAGAGGCCTTCTTTGAGGTGGCAGAAGATAAGTCACGTCCTTTTACAGTAATTGCTAATGGAGTTTCTACGACTGCTCTTGGTACGTCCTTTAATATTAGAAGTTACGACGAAACTTGTAAGATTTCACTCGCCACGGGCAGGGTGACAGTACATAGTAATTCTTCACTGAAGAATTACTTTTTAGAACCAGGGGAAGCGGTTCGCTTTGATAAAAGAGGAGGCGAACCACAAATGACGGTTTTTAACAATGATAAAGATTTTTTATGGACGAAAGGGATCATCCTATTTGATGATAACTCTTTCGATGAAGTGTTGGACAAGTTGAAACGATGGTATAATGTTGATTTTCATATCAAAAATCAACAAAGTACTAAGGAGTATACAGGAAAGTTTCAAAATGCCAGCTTAGAGCATATTCTAAAGAGTATGTCATTTACACTTGGATTCGAATTTTTCATCCATGAAAAACAGGTCACTATCATTTTTGACCACTAAAAAGTTTCAAGACCAGATGTATAACCTAAACTATTTTTCTATGGAAAAGCAATATGCAAAAACAGCAAAAATTAAAATCTTGACCTTCTTACCAATATTTCTTGCTGCTACCCCTTTGTTTGCTAAACTCAGCGCCCAGAGTGTGTGGGAAGTGAAAATAAATTTGAAAGTAGATGATCAACCTTTGATAGAGGTTTTTGACGAAATAGAATCTAGAACTGATTTTATTTTTAGCTATTCACTTTCAGACGTTAGAGATATTAGAATTACCAAGAATTACCGGGATACTTCTATTGGTGATATACTAATGGATCTCTCAAAAGCTGGAAACGTTGCATTTAAGCAGATAGGAAATAACATTAGTGTGAGCAAACGCTCACGAAAAGAAAAACGATCACCAGTAGTGGTTGAGGAGCTAAAGCCTATTACACTAACGGTAGTAGATGTAAATAATGAACCGCTAATTGGGGTGACAGTGGCTGTGAAAGGTTCTGGTTCAGGAACGATTACGGACTACACCGGTACCGCAACCTTAGATGTTTTGGAAGGAGATGTATTGATAATAAGTTATATCGGGTTCAAAACGCAAGAAGTTACAGTTGGTGCTGGTGATATTTATCCAGTGGTACTGGTTGAGTCAACAAACACATTAGAATCTGTGACCGTCACAGGTACCAGGAATCAGAACCGTACAGTAATTGAGACACCGGTACCCATTGATGTCATTAATATGGAAGATATTGTGGCTCCTGGGGGGCAAGTATCGATCACAGAAATATTGAACGTAGCAGCTCCTTCATTTACTTCTCAGACACAGACGGTTTCTGATGGAACGGATCACATTGATCCGGCAACTTTGAGAGGGTTGGGGCCAGATCAGGTATTGATTTTAATCAATGGAAAAAGAAGACACACGAGTGCGCTATTAAATGTAAATGGTACCGTAGGGCGTGGAAGTGTGGGTACGGATATGAATTCTATTCCAGCCATAGCAATCAAGCGAATAGAAGTACTGAGGGATGGAGCTGCAGCACAATATGGATCCGATGCGATTGCCGGTGTAATCAATATCATATTGAAAGAAGATACCGATAAGTTAGATCTGACATTGACTGCCGGTGCAAACTTTAGCGAGAATAGTAACCAATTCGATGGTGGTGTAGATGGTGAAAAGATTCAAATAGATGCCAATTATGGAATAAAATTACCTAAAGGTGGTTTTATAAACTTAACAGGGTCGTTAGCTTCACGTGAGCCTGCATTAAGAAACAAGGACTATCAAGGAGATATTTTTCAAGGATTTCATGGAGCTGAGCGGATTTTTGCTGCAAATGGTGGAACAGTCGCTGACATGACTTTAGAAGATTATCGAGATGCAGGAGCTCAAATAAGTTACTTAAGTGCTGATACCAGAGCCACTATTGCTGGTTTGGATGTGAATTTGGAAGAAGACGTAGCTACCCTAAGAGATTTGCTTGGAGGAGATGTGGATGAAGAGGAACTTGCTGCAAGAGGTTTGACTCGTGAAGACTTTAGATTTAAAGTAGGAACTGCTGATCTTAGAGAAGGAAAAGCTTTTATAAACATGTCCATGCCTACGAGTGAGACTGCTGAGTTTTATTCCTTTGGAGGAATAGGATATCGTCAGGGACTAGCGTCTGGTTTTTACCGAAGACCAGCACAAGGAGATGGAAGGGCGAATACACCAGCCTTTCCCAATGGATTTCTTCCTGGAATTCAGTCTGATGTGGTAGATAAGTCTATTGCTCTTGGAATTCGCAGTGAAATAAACGGTTGGAATGTCGATTTCTCCAACACCTGGGGACAAAATACCTTCGATATTACCGTAGTAAATTCCAGTAATGGAACACTTGGGGTTGCAACTCCCAGAGAATTTGACGCCGGAGGTTTTGGTTTCACTCAAAACACAACCAACTTAGATGTAACCAAATACTATGACGCTATATTTTCCGGTTTTAACGTTGCGTTCGGTTCAGAATATCGAGTAGAGCGTTTTTCTGTTACCGCTGGTGAAGAAAACTCTTGGGCAAGCTATGATATCAATGGAAATATTGTAAATGCGGTTACTCCTGATTCTTTGCTGGTGAAGAACAACTTTACAGATGTTACGCTTGGTGGAGGAGCTCAAGTTTATCGTGGATTCACCCCTCAAAATGAAGTCTCTCAGTTTAGAAACAGTATTGGAGGGTATATGGATCTAGAAGCTGATATTACTAATAGATTTATGGTTTCTTTGGCAGCAAGGTTTGAATCATATTCTGATTTTGGTGAAACGTTTAATTACAAATTGGCTACCAGAGTAGAATTGTCAGATAACATCGCATTGAGAGGAGCCTTATCTACCGGATTTAGGGCGCCATCTCTTCATCAGAAGTTTTTTAGTAGAAGTAGTACCGTTTTTATTGACGGAGTGCCCAATGAAGTAGGAACGTTTTCAAATGATAGCCGAGCGGCACAGTTATTAGGGATTCCTGAACTAAAAGAAGAGACTTCGGCAAGTGTGAGCGCTGGCTTGGTAGTAGGTGTGCCTTCAGCAAACCTGACCTTGACCGTAGACGCCTACCATATTGATATTGATGATAGAATAGTAATATCCGGAAGCTTTACTCCAGGTGATGATGCTCAGCTACAACAAATATTTGAAGCTGCAGGAGCCACTTCTGCTCAATTTTTGACCAATGCGATAGATACACGTTCTCAAGGAGTTGATGTAGTGATTTCACAAGATGTACCAATTAGTGTGGGAACCTTAAAAAATAACCTGGCAGCTACTTTTTCTAAAACAGAACAAGAAGGAGATGTGAAGACTACTGAGCTTTTGGAAGACCAGGCAAGTACATTTTTCGGAGATAGGGATCGTCTTTTTTTAGAGCGTGCCCAACCAAGAACAAAAGTGGCATTATCGAATATCCTAACTATAAATCGATTAACGGCACTTTTGAGGAATGTTTACTATGGTTCTGTAGTAGATCCGGATTCACATGCCGATGATGCATTGGTAGAATATGGGGGAAAGATTGTAACTGACCTTTCTTTCAGATATAATGTATCCAACGTCTTGAGTATAACACTAGGAGCAAACAACCTTTTGGATATCTATCCGGATGAAAATAGAGAAGCCAGTACTTCCGGGGATCAATTTGTGTATTCAAGAAGAACTTCTCAATTTGGATATACAGGGAGATTCATGTTCTCAAAGATCAATTTTATTCTTAAGTAAATTCGTTAACCCAGTTTTTTATAGAAAGGCTGCCTTAATAAGGCAGCTTTCTTTTTTTGTGCTTAAATGGATCACAAATAGAACTATTGAAGTAGGCACTTAGTAAATAGTCAAGTTTTTGCAGTAGACCGGGCTATGAGCCACCATTCTATCCATCAGACGGTCAAATAGTTTACCCTTCATCAGATGGCGGTTAAATCGGTAACAATACTCGTCTAGATAGGC
>JBCDKO010000210.1:0-8693 GCA_038746525.1 Bacteroidota bacterium | reverse complement strand
TGTCTCTGACTACCACATCTAATCTGAAGTTGAGATACTTGAGGAACTTCTGCAGTTTGTGTGAACAATCCGCCCTTTGATCCATCATATTGGTTCTATGTCGGCAGTAAGTCCTGAGTGTTTCGGTGGTGTTGTCAGGCAGGAAATTGGAAGGCAACAGCCCCAGGCAATGAAGTTTTTGTATCCACTGGCAGTCTAGTACATCGGTCTTCTTTCGGTTGATATGCTTTGTGAACTTGCCATTGGTGAGAACTACTTCAATCCCAGCATTGATGAGTTCGACCAAGAGATTTTGCCAATAGGTTCCCGTGGACTCCATCGCTACGGTGGTGATCTTGCTTTCAAGAAGCCACTTAACAATAGATGCCAGATCTTCAGCGTAGACTCCAAACTCCCTGACATCTTTTTCTTCCTGTCCGATTGCTACATAATGTGAACGGCTACCGATATCGATACCAGCAGCATTGGGGTTGATCACACTCATGGATATTTTACTTTTCTTCATGCTAACAGTTTAATGATTGTGAAAAAAGCCCTCCAGAGAATGTATCTTTATAATCGAAAATTATTCTGAACAGGGTATCCGAAAGTCGGACCCACCAGTGAAATTTATCAACGAGTCCCGAAGGCTATTTTCGGGACTTTTTACATTCCGGTCATAATTGCGCTTGGACTTGTCCCGATATTCGGGGCAGAGATACCAGTTGTAACGCGACCTTACAACAGGGCCAGTGTGAAGATAAAGCCTACTAGGTGTTCAAACGTTAGCACCTGAAATCAATGTGAAAGGAAGAAATTGGTAGCTTTCATTTTAGCAATTTCATCCACAAATCTGAGGAATTCTGACTAACGACTTGAATAAACGCCCGTTTTAATGGCGTTTATTTTGTGTTATAGGCATTAATAGTTGTTAAAATACCTTTAAGTGATTTCATAAAATATTCTGAATTTCACATAAATCTGATCAGCGTTTCTCACCATAAATTCATCAGAATCAAATTGTTTCCCATGCCACCACGTTCCAAGTAAAGATGCACCAGATGTGGTACTGGCTCTTCCTAACAAGGAGTCTACTCCAGTTGTACCAGCGGTATCCACACCCTCTGTCCTGTTTTTATTTCTCGTGTTACGATCACTTCTCACCATTTCGTTATGATGACTATGACGATACAGGCCTTTTTGTGTATATTCTCGTGTATTACCCAATAGCACATCTTGTCGCAAAAAAGAGCGCTCTTCTCCGGCAGTTTGACCAGCCCTTGAGTAACTCAATGCCTTATCCACCCTATCAGTAAAGTATGCACCACGTCCGTGAGCACCATGACCTTTCACCCAACTGTATTGCCCGAAAGAAGGATCATGTCCTTGAGAGGTTATAAAATTCAATCCAGCTTCTCCATGACCTGAATACAAATGTCGTTCATTTAGTTCTTGGTTACGAATCTTCATTTCTTCTCTCGCCACTCTATATTCCCTCAACAATCTAGGGTTCTTATACATGATAATTCTAGTAATTTTTATATCTGGTCGATCCGTAGCTGTTCTTCCAGTATAGGTTGCTCCTTCTAAAAACCCTCCTAACATTCTTATATAATCACCAGACATAAAGCCTCCCATAATACTTCCTGTTTCATGTAAGGCATCAGTAGTGTATGGATTTTGTTGATGATTTTGAATTACCTCCGCTGCTAGCCGATCAAAAAGAGGGTCTCCCGCTTTCATTTCAAAAGAACCTTCCGAATCAGGATGGTCATACCATCTTTGAGCGTTTTTCTTATATCCCCGTTTAATGTCTGACTGAGTTTGAATATTCTTTAAAAATGAGATTAAATCGATTACATTAAGAAAGTTATATATCTCTCTATCTCTGTTCATTGTTTCTAATATCTGCTTTCCGTTTGGAATAGCAACATTCATAGTCATTTCACTGCCTTGAACATTTACAATAGCATTTAATGTACGTATCATTTCTACCGCACTTCGTATTTGTTCATCAGATATAATGGCATCATTAATATGTACAACTCTTTGAACAACATTTGTAGTTAAGCCTTTCAAATCGATTGGGTTAATTACTTGGTTTTCAGATGAAGTTTGCATGGATTTTTTCCCCATTAAATCTGCTTCTTTCTCCAAATCAGCATCGTTATTAATATTGATTTCCCCTTTCATCTGCATAGAAGGTTTTACTCTACCTTGCTTCTGCTGTACAACATGCCATGCTTCGTGAGGTAAATGTTTTTCTTGTCCAGAAGCTAAATGAATATCTGTTCCTTGTGCATAGGCGTGCGCTTGCAATTGTGCTGGTTTATCAGAGTTATAATGCACCCTCACATCATCCATGGAATAACCCGAAAGGTTCTCTATACCTGTTTTGAGATTATCAGGTAAACCTGTCTTATTCCCTTTCTTTTGGATGGGTTGTTGGTGTTGAGCAGAATGATTGTCCGCCATTGCCTGCAATTGAGCCACTTGCTTTGCCTGAGGACTCTTGTTGGCCATATCCTGAATAGCTTTCAACTGCATTGCTCCAGGACTATTATTAGCTATTTCTTGCAGTTTTCTTTGAGCAACTGCTTCAGGTCGATTGTCGACAAACTGAAAAGTAGACTTATTGTCACTCTTTTTTTGAGAAACAGTATTAGCTACTGCTTTACTTTTATTTTCCTGATTTTTATCTGCGTGTGTTTGCATAACTAGTTCTTTTTTGAGTTGTACTAATTGCCTATAAAGCATAACTAAAACGAGTATGCGCCCCAGTTACTGGAAGCACTTAAGTTTGTGTTTTGCAATGTCCTGCAAAGAACTCGGGTCAAATATTCATTTTTAGTATTTGTTAGACACATACCTATTCCTCACCTGCGTAACGAAATACTCGTACCAGATAATAGTTGTCCTCAGTTGCAAACGTAGGATCCACTATCATCAAAACCTTGTCTTCTATTATAGACTTAAGCTCTTCCGCTGATTTACTTGATAGAACTTTATCTGTGAAAAAACTTCTTGATTCGAATTCATATTTCGATTTAATAGAGAAAAAAGGAATATCTATAGATGGATCTGTAAAATAGGTATTAAATGCTAATAAGCTATTATTTAAAATATAGACACGACTTTTATCCTCAGGATATTTTTTCCCAGGATTTACGGTAGCTTTTGCGGATATTTTTAGAGCCGATGCTGGATTCTTTAGTAAAATAAAAACAGTGTCTGATGAATATAATTCTTGGTCTAAATTATCATCTTGCGCAAGTATTTCAGTGTTGATGAAAGCCACTATGAATAATATGAAAAATCTCTCTTTCATTGGCAGTCCAGATTAACGCTATTGCTCGATTCAAAACTATCCCTGTATTTATCATACTTGTTTTTGAGATCTTTATCAATAATATCATTTTGGAATTGCTCAGTTTCGTGTAGTCCTTCCCACGCAACATACGTATAAAATGAGTTCCAATTCCAATCTTCATTAATTGCAAAATGGAAATACCCATCGTTTGCAGCTCTTTTAAAGCTTTCCGAAACATAATATTTTTCCAGTTTCTGCAACCCTGTGGATATATACCTAATATAATAGTCAGCCATATATTCGTGTTGCCATCCATTTATAGAAAATTCTTCTATGTAATTCCAGACGGCTAAAAAATCGTTATTATAGTTTTGGGAATAATTGTGAAAGTTGTCATATCCTCTAGCTTCAATCACCATGCCATAGAGTTCAGCATGAATCATTTCATGAAGCAAAGTTCGAGCTATGCTCAATTTTGACCTTTCTAAATTTTGACTATTTAAATTGATAGTGATTACGGGATCTGAATAGGTACCTGTGGTAGATGTATTTCCGTTAACATCACCACCTAAATCTTTAATGTTGAGACAAAGTTCTGCTGTTGGGTGCTCTCCTATATAATTTTTAATAGTTTCATAACCAACATCGCTTTCTTTCATAGTATTCCAAATTTCCTTGACGCAATCATTGCTATCAAATTCTTCAGTAGTGCAGATGTCTTCTTCCCAGAGTGATTTTATCAATTCTTCTAAGTCTACAGGTTCACTATCATAAGTAGAAATAGGTGTACCGTCAATGGTTCCTGATCCTCCGGTAGTTTCATTGGTTCCCGGGTCACCCGATATGTACCATGGAGTTGAAGTGTCGCTGGTATGATCCCCTGAGAATATGTAAACGGGATAATCTTCCAACCATCTATCGGCTGTTACCACTACTTCAGCGAGAATTATCCTGCCACCACCTCCACCTCTGCCGTTTGATATTGGCGTATGATTAATTAATCTTTCGCTAATAATATTGCCTTCCAAATCATATGAAATAGCCGATCCTTTAAAGTCTTTCAAATAATCCTTCTTAGAGATTGGGTTGAAACTGCTAGTATCATCCAACTCGTTGATATAAACTTCTGACGGAACCAAATCAAAGAAATACATATCAACAAATATTCCAAATTGATAAACTGCAACCAGATTTTTAATGATTGGAGAAAGTACTTCTGATTTTATCTCAATAGAAACTATAGCTTGAGTGCTATCTTGGTTATATGTAGCTATTGCCCAATCGAAATTCAAATTATCCATGAGATGATTCTGACTTAACCTTCTGTTCGAGCTATGAGCGTCAAGTACTTTATGAATCTTTGAAAGGAAAGGATCAGAATCGGATAATTGAAATGCGGTTAGCTTCGACAATCTATAGTTTTCATCAATTAGATTAAAGTCATTTGTAGAACATGAGACTAGCAATAAGGCTGTGCCAATAGACAGGTAGTATTTTTTTATTTCACGATATATTTACGTAAATGTAAGCATTGTGTCTGATAACATACTATGTGCAACAAATGAAGCACCTATCTTACTTATGTCAATCCACATCTAAAGGATTTTTAATCTGATCAAACCCTTATAGCAACATGAATATAAATCTCTGTGGTTTTAGTACTTGAATGATCTAATAAAATCTGAATGTATCTCAGGTCTCTACCACTTTCTAATAAATGTGTTGCAAAACTGTGCCGTAGCATATGAGGGGTACCCGTTGGATAAGCCCGGCTTTTTTCCTGCTTTAGCTACAATTTGCCTGACACTGGAAGCGGTATATTGATTTCCGCTTTCGCCTTCAAATAGATATATTTTTGGAGAGTATGCTTTATAATGTTGCCTGAGATCACCCAGAAGTTTTTTGCTTAAAAGGATTATTCGATCTTTTTTACCCTTTCCTTGACGAACAGTAATGGTCATTCTTTGGCCATTGATGTCCATAATTTTCAAGTCTAAAAGTTCTGTCTCCTAAGGCCAGCAGAATATCACATGGCAATACTAAATCGGTGCTTTATATTAGATCTCAAATCGATCATCCTGACAGCATCTTGTTTTGAAATGACCTTTGGTAGTGTTTCAGGTTGATTGTATGATTGCCTTCATTAACTGGTCTATTGGTCAAAAATTACTTGGTATTTATCCAATCTACGCCTTTAAACTTGTTGGAAATGGCGGTCAAATTAAATAACTAACCGGCTAAAAGCCGGTAGATTTGGTTCTGCCTAAAAGCGGCTAAAGTCAGGCTCCTATATCAAAATTATCATCTTTATCTTCAATGTCTTGGGTTTCGATATCTATGATAATCAATTCTTCCGTAACATTAACGCTGCTTACTGCAAAATATCCTCTTGCCCAAAGATGCTTACCCCAAAACTGTCGCTGTAAATGGTTGAACTCAAATAGCATTTTATATGAAGTTTTCCCTTTCAAATACTGCATAAGCTTGCTCGCCTACAGTTTAGAGGTACCGATACGAAAAGATGTACATGATCCTGTGAAACATGACCTTTCAAAATTTCAAAAGCCTCATTTACAAACCAGTAAACTACGTTTTTGAAATTCTGAAAGCCTCGATTTGAACCAAAAATCCAGTTTCGCAAAAGATTCTGGTAATGAAGGATTAAAGCTTATGGAAATCGCCAAAGGTTAATCTACTATTCGAAGTTTTGCAAAACTCAAAAGAAGTGTTTTCTCGCCTGCTTTCTCAAAATCTACCTTTGCTTTTCTGTTTGCTCCTTGCTCATCGATAGTGGTTACTATCCCATAGCCAAATTTAGGATGTTCTACTTCCATTCCTATCTCAAGCGTTGAGGTATCGCTGGGCTCAAAATCTGCACTTGGTGTATGATTAACTTTAGTCGCGAACTTCTTTGTGCTATTCTCTTTGCGTAGGTTATGGACAAAGTTTTTATTGACATAATTAATTCCCGGGGATACAGGATCGCTAGAAGAAAACTTGCGATTTACCCTAATGAACTGAGGGTCCACTTCTTCAAGGAATCGACTTGGCTCACACGTTTTAAGTCGACCAAAGCGGTAACGATTCAAGGCATAACTGATAAAAAGCTGTTGCTTTGCCCTGGTGATGGCAACATAGAAAAGTCTGCGTTCTTCTTCCAAATCTGCCCGGCTACTAAGCATCATTTGTGAGGGGAAAAGCTCTTCTTCTAATCCGACGATAAAAACATAATTGAATTCCAACCCTTTAGCCATATGAATAGTCATGAGTGTCACTACTTCATCGCTTTTCTCATTTCTATCTTCATCAGTAAGTAGAGCTATTTCTTGAAGAAAAGCACCCAGACTTTTGTCTTCACGCTCTATATCATCGGTAAATTCTTTGATCGCATTGAGTAATTCCTGAGTGTTTTCATACCTATTCATCCCCTCAATGGTCTTATCCTCGTAGAGTTCCTTTAATAAACCAGATGTTTTTGCAATATGAGTGGCGGTGTCATAGGCATTCTTTTTTTGGTTCGTAAGCCTAAAAGATTTGATTAACGTAGAAAAATTCTCTACCTGGGTCCCACCTCGGTTTCCTATATAAGAAGAGGCTTTTTCCATAATTTCCCACAACGATTTTTTTTGCTCACCTGCTGCAACGACCATTTTGTCTATGGTTCCAGGGCCAATACCTCTCTTGGGCAGGTTGATGATCCGTCTCATAGCAGCTTCGTCATTAGGATTCACTACGTATCTAAAATATGCAAGTAGGTCTTTGATTTCCTTTCGCAGATAGAAAGAGACACCCCCCACAACCCTGTACCTGATGTTGTTTCTTCTGAGCGCCTCTTCAATAGCCCTTGACTGGCTGTTGGTTCGATACAAAACAGCAAACTCTTTATCGGAAGCATGGGATTGCATCTTCTTTTCGAAAATAGCGGATGCTACCAGTTTCCCTTCCTCATTATCAGAAGTAGCTTTGATCAGCTCTATAAGCTCTCCTTCTTGATTATCTGTCCACACATTTTTTTTTAGCTGAGCAGTATTTTTATTGATGACAGAGTTGGCAGCATTAACAATGGTTTTTGTTGATCGGTAGTTCTGCTCAAGCCTTATGACTTTCAAATCGGAATAATCCCGTTCGAAGTTGAGGATGTTTTGGATGTCAGCGCCACGAAACGCGTAAATACTTTGCGCGTCATCGCCCACGACGCAGATATTTTGACGAACAGCAGCCAGGCGTTTTGCAATCAGGTATTGTGAAATGTTCGTATCTTGAAATTCGTCAATCATGACGTAATGAAAGCGTTGCTGATACTTGTTCAGCACGTCCGAATGTTTCTGGAATAGGATATTGGTGTTAAAGAGAAGATCGTCAAAATCCATTGCATCTGCCGCAAAGCACCGCTCAGAATAAGCCTGATACAATCTACCCATTTCCGGGCGCATATTTTGGGTGTCATCTTCCAAGTAAATGGGGTTTTCCTGGTATTCTTTCCAGGAAATGAGCCTGTTTTTTGCACCGGAAATTCGATTGTAGATGATATTTGCTTTGTATATTTTGTCGTCCAGGTTAAATTCCTTCACGATGAGTTTGATAAGAGACTTTGAATCATCTGTGTCGTAAATGGTAAAATTGCTAGGATAGCCTATTTTAGGAGCTTCTGCTCTAAGTATTCTGGCAAACACAGCGTGAAAGGTCCCCATCCATAGATTTCGTGCCTCTCCTCCAACTATCGATTCGATTCGATGCTGCATTTCCCTGGCAGCTTTATTGGTAAACGTAAGTGCCATTATATTGAATGGGTCCACATGATGTTCTCGCATAAGGTGGGCAATTCTATATGTGAGGACGCGTGTTTTTCCAGATCCTGCTCCGGCAATGATCATGCATGGACCTTCTACTTTTAGTACACCTTCTTTCTGCGGGGGATTCAGCTCTTTTAAATAATCTACCTGTGCTGCTGCCATTTAACAAAAGTACCCATGTACATTCATTTAGATCCTGAAAATGGTTTAAAAAGCGTTGAAACCTATAGAAATCTCATTCCTTATTATTGGGGAATTCCAATAAACTGCATTTAACTGCTAGTGATGAAATTAGACTGTATTCAGGAAATCCAGTAAGAATATCATTATTGAATTAGACACTTAGTTAGGGTTTGCTGAGAAAGTCACAGGTGTATCAGATACTAGGCAGCAAGGGGAAGATGTATGCTTATACTTCGATCCGCAGCGAACGACGTAGCTGATGTACCTGTGACTAGTTGAAAAATCTGGAAATCGAGCTTTTTCAGTGCACCGAAAATGGAAGCATCTGCTCGAAACCCTTGCACCTATTGAAAAAGAAATTTACTAAACAGTATCTTTTGACCACATAAACGTGTTTTTTGAATTGAAAAAACGTTTCTCAGCAGGCC
>JBCDKO010000209.1:0-8739 GCA_038746525.1 Bacteroidota bacterium | reverse complement strand
TGTTGACATTTTTCACAAACGAAACCATCGGGCCATTTGAGTTGAGCGAGGTGGTCATAGCAAGCCTGGTCATCAGGAAATTGCTGCTGGAACTGGAAGAGGGTGAGGCTTTGGTATTTTTTCTCCATAATTTTGATCGTTGAATATTACTTTAAGTTACTGAAAAACAATAGTTTAACCAAAAATACCACCATCAAAAATAAAATATTTACTAAGTGCCTACTTCAAACTATTTATTTATACATTGGGTCATTCTCTTGCAGTTTCTTAGTAATATTATTTTATTACTATTTAATCTATAGAACAATTGAAATAGATGATGCATTCCAAGGAGCTTCTATTTCTGTAATAATATTACCTGTGATTTTGAGATGGCAAAAGCGTCACAGAATGAAGTCATAACATTGACAGCATTGTAAAGACATAATACTAGGTAAAATGAATGCGCTTGCTCCTTTCATAGAAGGCAAAATGAAAGTCTTTAGACTAAGAAGGGTAAGCGTAATCATTTTTATCCAGGCGTGAATTGTTATAATTATTCTTGCATTTCTTCCATAGATTTAGAGACCTACTCATTAGATCACTCAGCAGAATTCAAATGGAAAATGGTCTAGTTATATCGCATTCCTACTCTTTTTTAATTGTTGTACTCGGTTGATCAACGCTTGCGTATCTATGGGAGCATTAAGTACCTTCAAGATTCTTTCATCCCGGTTGTATACATCTTTATAGTAAAAGGGCTTGCCGGTTTTCCTTTCCGTCACATGAGTAAAATACAAGATCATGATCCTTATTTTTTCTTTTGGATAAAGCCTTTTGGTTTTTCCGCTCTCAATCAATTCATTGATGGCCGATTCGTCGTATTTTGGGTCGTTTAGCAATATTCGGGTCCATTCCAAAGGCTGATCGAGCCGTACACATCCGGAACTAAATGTTCGCTCATTTCTCGCAAAAAGATATCTTGAATTGGTATCGTGGAGGTATACACTGAAATCATTAGGAAAAATAAACTTTACGAGTCCGAGGGCATTTTTTGGTCCAGGTTCCTGCCTCACAACGTACGGGAAGCTCGTTGAATTGAGGTCCACTCCGTCGATGGAAGCTTGTGAACCATCAAAATTCAGAAGCTTCATGTTACTTTTAGCCAGGTAGTTTCTGTCTTTCCTCAACTTGGGTAAGATACTTCGGTTCAAAATACTCCTGGGTACTGTCCAGGTTGGATTAATTTCAGCATAACTCAATACCGACTGAAAGATAGGGGTCTTAGTGTAGGTCTTTCCTACCATGATCTTAGAAGAAAAAAGTATACTATCCCTTTGCATAAGATAGGCATTGAAATCGGCGATGTTTACGACCAAAAGTTTTTCATCCAAATCACTTACCAACCACCTTGCACGTTCCATATTCGCTTTCACTTTGTTGATTTTGTAATCAATAGAATAATTCAACGCGTCCATTGTACCCTTGCCAATTACCCCGTCAGATTCAAGTCCATGAAGCTCTTGAAAATCCATAACCAATGCGATGGTAGAGGAGTCATATATCGGATTACCGGCATTTTTTGTCAACCCATTAAGTCGATTTTTTATTGCTACCACTACCTGATTTGAATCACCAAGCTCAATTTTGTTTATCCCTTCAAAGTCAATGGAATCCCAAGCATTGGCAGCTTTTGCTTCATAAAGATCGATCATCGTGTTTCTCATGCCTAAGTAAAATTCACTGCGAGATCTAATTGCATGAAAAAGTTGATCAAAAGCTCCTTGAGACAAATAGCGATAGATGGTGTCCACTTCCCCTGGATTTGATTTAAGGAAATCGTAATTCCAATTCGGGTCTAGTTTTACAGGATCGGATTTACCCTTTGCC
Source organism: Bacteroidota bacterium (assembly GCA_038746525.1). Classification (GTDB taxonomy): domain Bacteria; phylum Bacteroidota; class Bacteroidia; order Cytophagales; family Cyclobacteriaceae; genus Ekhidna. The sequence continues at coordinate 6,870 of JBCDKO010000209.1, read as the reverse complement.
AGATGCAAGGAGAAGAGCAGTAATGAATTAGTAGTGATCAAATCAAAAGCCGCGACAAGTTTATGATTGGTAGTATCTAAGGAGTTGATTTGCTGAAATAAATGCTGTAATTGCATATAATTATAATCTTCTCTGATTAAACCATCTAAATGAATTTCCTTTAAATTTTTTAAATAGGTGCGATAGGCCTCTTTTTCATGCCAATAAGGGAGGTAACTATTTCTCTCGTAAAGCTCTCTGATGAAACTGGAAATGATGACAGGTATTCCTTCAATGTCTATTACTGCTATGGAGTCAAACGGCTCGATTACCTGTCTGAGTTGTTTCTCAAAAGATGCACTGTCCAGCTCATATAGATATGAAATACTAGATGCATTTTCATTTTCTGAAATTTGAACGCAAGAGAGGTAGTGCGTCAACAAAAAAATGCCTGCTATTTTCAAGGAATTCAATAATGGATTACTCATCAGCCTAAGATAAAACGAGTGATGAAAAATAGAAAATTGAAAACGTTAACTGGAGTTTATGATTTTTGATCCTTTGAAATATTCAGGATCCGGGTAATAAATAAAGAGTAGTGCTCCTCCTTTGATCAGGTCAATGGTTTCTTTATAATCATCTTCGGGTAATGAAGGGCATCCAAAACTTCTCCCCAGTCTCCCATATTTTTTGATAAATGATTGAGAGGCATATTTTGCCGAGTGAATGACGATGGCTCGTTGACGTGCATTGTCATTGATTCCTTCTTCTAACCCATCCAATCTTAGGGATAATCCATGCTTTCCAAAATAGGTCTCAGCTGTACGATAAAAGCCTAAACTGCTACAGTTTGTGTTTTTCTCGTTGGAAAATTTGGTAGCATAAATGAGCCCGGAGTTTTTTCCATGTGCAACATGACTGGTATGCACTAATCTATCAGAACTCATATCCAGGATATACATCCTTTTTTCGTGAGATGGTTGTGTGAAGTCGACTACTAAAAGAATATCAATTAGCCGGGCATTTTTCTTTAATTTCTCATATCCTGATTTGCCCATAGCTATTGCCGGACTTGTCACCGAGTCGTGGTTTGATGTAATGGTTTTGGAATGATCAAGGTTATCTTCCACTATAAGCTTGTGCTGGATGACAGGTGCTTCACCCAATTTCACGAAGGATAGTATACAGTTGAATATAATCAAGATTGTTCGGATCATGGTGTTCAATGTTTAATGACAGATTTTGTAATTCATTATTATCAAACATTTACACCCTCACTCATCGCTGTTTTGTGGCCCTGATCTAATGCACTTTAAAACAATTAACGTTTATACAAAAATAAACAATCCATGCGGCAATTAAATTGGATGTTTAGTCCGGATTTCAAGGCATTGCATCAGCTTTAAAAGAGCTTAATGCAAAGTTTTGAATGCTAGCTTTTTCGCTAAAACCATGTAAAGACGGACATTCAATAGCAAATAATTCCCCACCTGGATTGAGGTTACTTAAAAGTCTTGTAGGATAGAATTTTTCATTAGGCGAACTAACGTTCCATAAGCCACACAATTTAACTCAAAAACGAGGCTTTGGATTTCATTCATGACATGACTCCACTATTCAGCTAATTCCTGCTCCGGAAAGCATATCAACTGGAATACTATGATCTATAAATCCAATAGTTCTGAAACAACTGAAGACAATTAACGATTAGTAGCTTTTAACCGAGTCCTTCTATATCAGGGCACCTCTAAAAATCCACTTTCAATTTTTGAGATGCTCTTTTTTCCTGATACTTCGTTATCAAAATACTTATCTAACGCTGCTAAACTCCGTTTTCGACGTCTTGTCTCAGAAAAAAACGCTACCTCAAATTCTTGAACTGAGTTTTTAGAGGTACCCATCATTCTTTTATTTCCTCATAATCCTTGAACGGTGAGGTGTCCAGATTTTCTATGGTCTTCCTAAATGTTGGCCAGTCTTCTTTATAGTAGCCATTTACCATTTCCATGGCTTTGTTAAGTTCATCTTCAAACTTTTTAGTGAGTTTATTTTCTGTATCGCCAGGTGCATGCAGCGCATTGGATACATATCTGTATGCACCAAAGTAAAAATTGTTGATGCTATTGGGTTGATTTCTGGTAATGCCCTGCCTGTCATCCTCTTCTCCTAAAAAAACATCAAGCATTTGGTTCAGCGTATCTACCATATCTTTAGCCATCTCTATGTGCTCTTTATAACCTTCTTTATCCTTTTTCTTCAGTTTTGTTTGGATATCACGGGCTATGTCCATACTCTCCTTCAGGCGATCTACGGCTTTCACTGCTAAGCGGTATTTTGACTCTAATTCTTTGAGTGCGTCATATTGCGCTCGGATAGCACCATCGGATAGGTCTATGCGCGGATCATATTTCACTTCTACGTTGGTGCTATCTATCTGATCGCCAAATGTAAATCTCACTTTGTAAGTACCTGGCAGGACTGTAACACCTTCTGGCTCGGTGTTTTTATTCCGATTTTTTCGGCTCATTCTTTCAACCCCTTTTTCTTCCATATACCAAAAGGTACGATGGATACCATTTTCCTCAGGGGCTTTGAATTGAATGGTTCGAATGAGCTTGTTACCTTCAAATACTTCAAAAAGAAGGGAATCGTAAAATACCTTTGTCCCTTGATCGTCTTTTTTTTCTTCTTTAGGTTCCTCTTTTTTCCTCTTCTTTTGTTTTTCTTCCGGCTCTTCGTTCGCGTCTTCTTTTTTCTCTTCGGGCTTGTTAATCGAATACGTAATCATCGCACCGTAAGGACGGTTTTCACCATTGTATAATGCGTCACCTCCAAACCTACTACCTTTTGGTTGTTGGTTTGCAGCGGCATATGCTGTTGGAGGGTCGTATACTTTTAGTGTCCTGGATAGCACAGAAGTTCCATTTCTTGCTAGCTCACGCAACGGGCGAATGTCATCCAAGACCCAAATGGCGCGTCCAAAGGTTCCGATCACCAGATCGTGCTCTCTCGGATGAATGACCAAATCGTAGGCGTTAGTAGTGGGAAAATTGTCTGTGTTCCATTTTGTCCAGTTTGCGCCAGCATCTATGCTAACATAGAGGCCATCATCTGTTCCCAGAAACAATAGTTGTGGCTCCTCAAAATCTTCAACGATGGACAGGCAATAGCTAATCACATCACCGCCATCTACAATTCTTTCCCAGGTTTGGCCGTAGTCTGTAGTTCTGTAGGCATAGGGCGCATAGTTAAATCTACGGTAGTCGTTTGCAACTAATAGCGCCTCACTTTCATTCTTATTTGATGCTTTGATTTGGGTAATCCATGTACCAGCGGGCAAATCAGGAAGGCGGCTACTAACATTGGACCAGCTTTGACCCCCATTTTGTGAAATCTGAACATTTCCATCATCTGTCCCTACCCAAAGCAAATCCTCATTGAGTGGAGAGGGCTCGATCACGAGGATGGTACAGTAGTTTTCCGCTCCGGTGGCATCCATGGTAAGCCCACCACTTTCTCCCTGCTTTTGTTTTTCCGGATCATTGGTTGTGAGGTCTGGAGAAATGATCTCCCAGTTCTGTCCTCCATCTACGCTCTTATGCACAAACTGACTACCAAAATACACAGTGGATGGGCTTTGAGGGTCTCTTGCCATACCCACATTCCAATTGAACCTCAACTCAACATCTCCATCAGGATACGTTGGCCGCACTGCTTCGTTATATCCTGTCAAACGATCATAGATAGAAGCATATCCTTGCTGCGCAGTAGAAATCCCGTGCCGGCTATTTTGAGGATCGGGCAAAACATCAAACCCATCCCCAAATGAGATTTCTTGCCAATAATGGTTTCGAATGCCTTGAGCTTTCCAGACGTAAGCGGGCCCCGCCCACGATCCGTTATCTTGCATCCCTCCATAAACATTATAAGGAAGCTCATTGTCTACGGCTACGTGATAAAATTGACCCACAGGTAGATTTTCTGAAAACCTCCAAGTCTCGCCACGGTCTCGTGTTATATTAAGCCCTCCATCATTTCCGTCTATAATAAAGTTGGGGTATTTGGGATGGATATACCAGGCATGATGGTCTGGGTGAACACCATTGTCCACACCATAAGCGGGCATAAGCCGGGAAAATGATTTTCCTCCATCTATACTCACATTGACATAAGTAAATATACTATACACTCTGTTTTCATTCAATGGGTCTACATAGATTTCTGAATAGTAAAAAGGCCGATTTCCAATATCGTCTCCATCGTTCACTTTGCTCCACTCAAATCCACCGTCTGCAGATTTGTAAAGGGCATTTTTCTCGCACTCAATTAAAGCATAAATGATATTTGGTCTGGAAGGAGCAATGGCTAACCCGATTCTCCCAAGATCACCTTTTGGCAGTCCATCTTCATCGGTACGTTGCTCCCAGGTTTCTCCTCCATCAAAGGTGACATAAATACCGGATCCTGTGCCTCCGGATCGGAAAAACCATGGATCACGTTTGTGTTCCCACATAGCGGCAATGAGCTTATTCGAGTTGGTAGGATCCATAATTAGCTCTGCCACTCCGGAACGGTTGTTAGTAAAAAGAATGCGTTTCCAGGAGATTCCTCCGTTTGTGGTTTTATAAACGCCACGCTCTTCATGTTCACCCCACGGCGACCCGGTGGCGCCTACGTAAACAGTATTAGGATTTGTTGGGTCAATGACGATCCGATGAATGTGACGGGTCTTTTCCAATCCCATCTTTTTCCAGGTTTTTCCTCCGTCTAGGGTTTTATACACTCCGTCGCCTCCATTCAATGAATTCCTTGGGTTGCCTTCTCCGGTTCCTACCCAAACTACGGAGGGGTTTGACTGCTGAATGGCGATCGCGCCAACGGATGCAGTAGTTTGATCATTGAAAATGGGATTCCAATCAATTCCTCCACTGTTAGATTTCCAGACTCCCCCAGAGGCCGCGCCCGCGTACATCACGTCAGGTTCATCAGTCACTACATCGATGGCTGTTATTCTTCCAGACATACCTGCTGGTCCGATGTTTCTTGGTTTCATATTTTTAAATGCTTCCATGTCTAGCTTTTGACCCGAGGTCACAACAGCAGACGCAAGCATCAACGTAAGAAAAATACTCTTCATGCTTTACTTAAGGTTTATTGGAGCTTCGAAGATAAAAGGTTACCGGGATCTGACTAAAACCTGTAAAAGAAAAAAATTGTGCTGTGCAAATGATAAAGAGGGAATCTTTTCAAAAACCTATAACATATCCTCCTCTTCTTTACTACTCGAAGCGTTTTATCGCTTATTGTTAACCTTCAGTTTTGGCTTAGCCGCTCGGCGGATCACTTACTGATAGTTGCAGAGTTGGTGGGTATTGATGGTGGAGTTTTAGTTGATGGCTGCGGAAAAAGTTTAAGAAAAAAATACTAAGCTCTTCGAGATTTGTAATCTCGAAGCATGATCACTAAATGTACCATTCTGATCATGCTACTACTTGTTTTCGGAACTCCATAAAAATCACCGGCACTACTCAATAATACTCTTTCCTCCTTTTCTGCTACAATTTTTCTGGTAGATACATCTACCCACTTACGTACGGTAAACATTACAAAATATCATCCACATTGATCTTTCATTCGATATTTGAATCCATCATCTAAAAGCAGAAGATTCGGATATAAAGCCTATTATAAAGCTCCTAGTTTACAAAACTGGAAGAGCGAGACTTGGAAAACTGCGTCAAAAGCTTTGTACTTCCCCTAGCAACTCTCTACACCAGAGTATTAACTACATTTTCATCATTTGCGTTTTTAATTTCTAAATCTTCAATTCTTGCTCTTTCAATAATATGCTTTATCCCATCATTTAGCTTCATATAATATACTCCAATGCTACCATTGTGATGAAAGTAGAAAACAAGTTCATGATTGGGGACATAAAACATCATACCGTAAGGTGCAGTATGACCCATCACACAATGAAGCGTCACATACAGGAATTTATCCCAATCAGTACATTCGCAAAAACCAGTATACTGAGGTTCGATTTCGCTATCTTTAAGCATAGCCAAATAACTTGCAGTAGGGTCTTTTTTATTATCGGGGGAATAATCATACTTGTCATTCTCCAGATCCCAAGTGTCAAGACAAAAATTACCCCACTCACCATTTTGTCCAAAATTTTTGATTAAAATATCATTAAGGAAACTTTTGAATAGCGAATAAAAAAACAAGATTGATTGAGATACTAAATCATCCGGATTTTTGAAATAAACTTCAAATTTATACCCTTTGCTATCTGGAAGATAATCAAAATCCAACCAATCAAAACACTTAAAATCATCAGAACGATATTTCTTAATAACCATCACTTCTATCCTATTTGATTGTTTTTAATTGTCTTCAAGGAATAAACTTACCTGTTGATCCTTTGTGTTTGTTTAAGATGAAATTACCAAATTCATCCGCATCTCTAAACCACTCTAACCCTTTCTTGCCTTCTTTGAATACTTTGAATTTACTCCCTCCATGACCTGTATTATCAACTGCCCACCAAAGTCCATCCGATTTACTTTTATAAATTTTACCGAATTGGGAGTGACGTTTTATTACCGATGCTCCTTCATCCGTAAGTTTCCAAAGCCCTCTTGCCCCCTTGCCACTCTCCTAATTTGCAAGACCCTTGCTGCGAGCTTCAACCCGCCTTTCATAACCATTCCGCCTCCCGGAAGCGTGACAATGGTGCTTATGCCTGTAAAATCATCAAAATCTTTTTGCGCTTGATGGATTCGGGCAATCAACTCTTCGCTGGTCAGCACTCCCCGCCCGAGTACTTCCCGGTTGTATTCATTCCTTAGAAACTCAAGATGCTCACGATCATAGATGGTCCCTGCC
>JBCDKO010000208.1:0-8761 GCA_038746525.1 Bacteroidota bacterium | reverse complement strand
CTGCTTACTTGCTAGGTGTAGGCAGGAAGTTTTCTCTAGGAAAGAAGATCAAGCTGAGTGTATTGTTGCTCTATGACTTCAACTACAGAAACAACAACCTCAACCAACGACCGTTTGTACCCAGGATTGGTTATTCTATCAATTTCTAGAAGGGGTTTTATGCATTTCAATGCACAACGCTCCGTCTGGCATCGGACAGCATTCGTTTTTAAATCATCCGGAAAACCTGGATGTTTCTTTTTGAGCCTCCTGCTCTGATTCGCCCGCATCATTCACCACAAATAGTGGCGGGTTGATTCCAGTAATTGATTTACCGTAGTTTAATGTTCAATCTGAATGATTTTTGATTCCTCAAATTTTGGGAACGATTTTGGCATCCCATTCGAAATCAATGACTTCCTATTCCACGTATTACCTCATCTCGATGAATAACACCCGAATTTTCGGGTTGGATCCTGCTTGCTTCGAGCAGTTTTTTCGAGAATGGGTCAATGAGCTTCACCAAATCACATACAGAAAGGTCGCCTTTGATGATAAGCGTATGCAGGGGTTCCGACCTTCAATACAGCAAATCAGCTATTCACAGGGTCTCCACTTACGCAAGTGAACAACATGAAGAATGTTTCTTGCTTATCTATTTTACAGTGAAAAACAGGAGCATCTTGGGAAGCTCCAATAAACCAGGAAAAATTGGTATACATCTGTTATTAGACCATTTCTTATCATTTGATTGAATATCAAGACTTCAGTTCTCTTGGCGAGTAGCCAAATCTGCGTTTAAAAGCTGTACTGAAATGCTGGGGGTTTTTATAACCAACTTGAGTACTCACTTGATTGACATTCATCATTCCTTCCAGTAGAAGCGTCCTGGCTTCCTGCATTTTGACTTCATTCCAATATTTAAATACTGTGGTCCCAAAAAGTTCTTTAAAGCCTTTTTTTAAAGCAAAATCGTTTGTACCCACCTGACGTGCCAAGTTATTGAGGGTAAGATCATTGGTGAGCTGTTGGGAAAGGATCTCACGTACAGCATATAGTTTTTCTTCGAGTTGTTTATTAATAGGACAAAATGTGTTGCAGGTATGATCGCTGATTTGCTCTAGCTGTAGCATCAATAACTCGATTACATGAGACTCCAGAAACATGCGTTTAAAATGGCCTGTTCGATTACAATTAAGGATCTGAAGGATCAATGACTTCATTTTAGGCGTGATAGGATAGTTGTGGGGAGAAAATAAACTGACGTTTTTCCTTTCAATGTTTTCTTGGAAAAGATCAAAAAGTTTCCCTTTTGGCAAAAACCTTTTAAAAAAAGAAGGCCACAGATTCACCTCAAAGACTTTCACGTCTTTTTGCGAACACCATTCTATCGTTCCTTTGAATTCATGCGCATATACTAGGTTATGTTGATTTGCATCAAACTTAACTTCCTTATTAAAACTATTTGAATTTGTCCTCGCTTTTCCTTCAAGCGCAAAATGCATTTCGATGGTTCCCATTTCAGAATCATAATGGAGGAGCGTAGTTCGAGGTAGACGGAAATCTCCGTAACCAATGTGGATTCCTTCAAAAAAGAACTCTTTATAAGATCCATCCATGAAGCGGGGGTTATTGGCTTGGTAGTTACGTTCCAAAACGAGGGAATCACCTGTTTGAAAATTGTCAGGATGATCAATTTCAATTGCTAATTCCTGTAGATCAGATCCGCTAATTTGAGTCCTCATGGTAGCCTCTCCCGTTTCATTCTTCACAAATTTGTCAATCCTCTTTATGCTAATCAATAGCCAGAGTTAGTGAAAATAAAGATAGATATTAATATTTCATATGGTTGAGTGGAGTCTTTCTATTCAGCAAGCCCAAGAAAGCTCCGAGATTTTCTTGGTGTTTGAAATAACTCCGCCTGGCGTACACTTTACTCCAACACGCGTAAATTAAGTGTTTTTCTCTGCCTGTAAGTTTGTTCTTTGTAAGCATTCTTTAGGTAATGAGAATCCGTCTACTTTTTAGGAATGTTCGTGTCAATTTTTCACTTTCATCTTGATTATAACAAAAAGGTAGACCGGCATCTCTGATAATTTTATAATACTATGGTAGCAAAAGATCAACAAAAGCAATTTATATTGAACGACTCACTAGGTAAGATCATGTGGAAACTCTCTCTTCCTGCCATTATAGCCATGGTGCTTTTTGGATTGAATTCCTTTATGGATGCCGTATACATTGGTCAGCTGATGAACGAGACTGCTTTAGCAGGAGTGGCTCTGGCCTATCCATTGACGGGTATTCTGCTAGGTCTCGGTTCCTGGGCAGGAACAGGTGCTGCGAATTTGCTGAGCATTGCACTTGGAAACGAGGATCGTGGCACACAGGAAAAGATCCTTTCTAATGCAACTTTATTTGCGTTTTTTAGCACGGTTTTCATCGCTATACCATGTTACTTTTTTGCTGAACCCTTGATCCGAATGATGGGAGGAGAGGGTACCATTTTAGCTGAAGGCACTGCCTATTTCAAGATCACTATGCTGGCTGCCCCATTTTGGGTATATGGACTTACACTCAATATGATTATCAGAGGCGAAGGGAAAATGGGAATTGCAGCATTGATGATGACGTACGGTTTAGCTGCCAACCTCGTACTTACTCCGCTATTTATCAGTGTTTTTAACATGGGTATTGCAGGGGCCGCCTGGGGCACCAATATTGGAATGATAATCTATTCGATCATAGGGTATATCTACTTTATCAGAGGTAGGGCTTCATTTCCTGCTAGGGTGAAATCCCTACAATACGATAAGGAGGTTTTTCAGTCAATTATGAAAATGGGGTTTCCGGGGTTCATTATGACAATTATGAGCCTGATCCAGTCCATTGTGGTTTTCAATGCCATTGTGAACAATGGAACCGACAGTGAACTGGCCTTCTTTGCGGGAGCCAATCGATTTTTGTTCTTTTTGATGACGCCGCTCTTTGGCCTGATGCGTGCATTGCAACCAGTCCTTGGGATCAACTTCGGTGCAGGACAATATGATCGGGTCAAGCAAAGTTTCTGGCTATTTACCAAAACAGGCATCTTTTTGGTGGCACCTTTCTGGCTGTTGATCACCCTATTTCCGGCTGAAAGCATTTCACTTGTTTTACCGGAAATGTCCGTTTCCGCCCAGGATTTGATGAATCTGAGGATCTATATGCTGGTGCTCCCGATGCTTCCACTAGTGTTTATGGCGCTCACCTTCTTTCCTGCCATCAAAGAAGAGAAATATGCCAGCGTGATAGGGCTGGCCAGACAGCTGGTTTTCTACGTGCCAGCTATGCTGCTTCTTCCCAGGTTTTTTGGAATACAATGGGTATATTATGGAGCTACTCTTATTGATGTGATTATTACCGTTTGGGTACTCTTTGTGGTGCTAAAGCTCTTTGCGGCAATGTCGCAAAGGACCACAATTGAAAAGGAAATGGTCAAAGCCTAGAAGCCATGATACTGAAGATTTTTCGATTCGAATTACGGAGCCGACTTAAGCAACCACTCTTTTTGCTATTCTTCGCTCTGATGGCACTACAGACGATCTGGTATCTTGAGGGTGCCTATGATATCTACGTTAATGATGCCACCAAAATGAACGGTGCGATACTGCTATATCAAATCTTCGCAGGTACGAGCATCATTATGACGATACTCATTGCAGTGGTCACCGGTTCAGTGCTTTGGAAAGATATACAGTACAAGTCTGCCAGCATTATTTACGCTACCCCGATCAACGAAAAATCTTTCTTTGCCGGAAGGTTTTTGTCTGCTTACGCCATCAACCTGATCCTGGGGTTTGGAATGTTTGTCGGTCTGCTTGTAGCTCCATTTTCGGGAATTGGAACCCCAGAGAAGTTCGGCCCTACACCCTGGGTTCAAATGTTTTTTGGCTTTTTCGTTTTGACTGCCACTAACCTCTTCATTTACACTGCGGTCAGCATCTCTTTTCTGGTATTGACAAGGCGCATAGCATCCAGCTACTTGAGCATCTTCTTTGTTACGCTAATCTTGTTTATTTGTGAAACCCTCAGGCCCGAATCTTCGAATCCTGAGCTTCTGCAGCTAATGGATCCCTCTCTGTTTGTCTACACTGCCATTACGATTGATACAATCCCCGTCGTAGAACGGAATGTAGCATTTTTACCTTTGAATAAGCTATTCCTGCTGAATAGGACGATCTGGTTGGGTTTTTCACTTATTATGTTGGGGATTGCTTACACGTCTTTTTCATTCAAGCGGTTCATAGCAGGAAATGAAAGTCCCGGCAAGAATAAGCAATCGGATAGGAGTCAACCCTCGCTTTTCAATGACAAGCGTAAAATTTCAGTTCCTGAAGTTCGTTTGAGTTATCGATTTTCGGATTTTCTCATCAAACTGATCAGCCTTGCTTATTTAGAAATCAAAAATGTGATTCGTACCACTGGCTTTCGAATTCTCATCTTGGTGCTGAGTATTGGCTTTTTCTTGTTCAACTTATATTGGAATTCGTCTTATTTTATTGCATCTAGTTATCCGCTGACCTCCACCATGACGCTTACGCGTATTTCAATGGGGATCTGGGTATCTTTCATCCTGATGATTTGGACAGGTGAACTCTTATTTAAGGATCGTGTAGTCAATTTTTGGCAAGTTATTGATACCCTTCCCGTTCCTGTTTGGGTCAGTGTCTTTTCCAGGTTTCTGGCGATGAGTATCGTCTCCTTCTTTATTTTTTGCATGTTTATTGTGTTGGGAATCGTGGCTCAACTACTTCAAGGAGCTCCAACTGAAATCGATTTCTCATTCTATGTTTCCGAGTTGCTTGGTTACAATTTGGGATGGTTAAACTACCTACAGATGCTAGCTCTGGTTTGCCTGATTGCCGGATTAACTGCTCATCGGTATGCGACACACCTGCTGTCCATAGGAATATATTTCTTCTACCTGGTGAGTATTGACCTGGGAGTGATTGAAGAAGCGCGTTTTATCTACATGGCAGTGCCCGGAGTGAATGATTACTCAGAAATGAATGGATATGGTATTTGGGCCACGTCCATCCCTTGGTTTTTCTTGTTATGGACCTCACTTGCCATTGTCCTATTAGTGTTAGGAATTTATTTCTGGAAAAGAGGAGCCAGCCATAAGTTCAAACAGAAATTTTCTCTTAGAGGAACCCAGTTGAATTGGTTGGGAAAGACCATCGTTAGTGCTTCTTTAGTTGGTTTCTTTTACCTGCAAAACTTCGTGGTGAATAATGTCCATGCCAAGGGAAATTTTGAATCCAAGCTGCACAAACAGGAAAAGGAAGCTGCTTACGAGAAAACATATAAAAGGCTTGCAGAGCACCCTCAGCCAAAAATAAGCGGGGTAGACCTTAAATTAGATTTCTATCCCGAAAATCGATCCGCAGATTTTGAGGCATCTTGCAACCTTATTAATCTTACTGGCCAAAAAATTGACACGCTTTATCTCAATTTTCCTGATTTTACAAAATACAAACGCATAAGCTGGAACGGCGAAGAGATAAAGCCCGCATGGACAGATGGAGTCCTAAATATGATGGCACTTGCTATAAAAATGCAGGAAGATACGTCAGGTGTGTTTTCAATCAAGGGCTCCCGAGTCCATACCGGATTTACGCAGGATCCTGAAACGCCGCAGCCAGAACTTACTTATAATGGCTCTTTTCTTCGGGCCCAAGACCTACTTCCAAGCATTGGTTATAACGATGACCTTGAACTGATGGAGAATCGGTATCGTAGTGATTGGGGATTGGAAAAGCTACACTCTAGAATGTCTCCTATTTCAGATTCAGATGCATTAAGTGAAGATGTGTATTCGCATGATGCGACTTGGGTAAAAGGAACTATCGAGCTAAGTACCGCATCTGATCAGGTGGCTATCGCTTTAGGAAAGCTGGTGGATTCAAGGCAGCGAGGAGGAAGAAGTTATTTCACTTATTCATTGGAAAGTTCGGCACCTTTCGAGTGGTATTTCGGATCCGCCAATTACCGTCTGGAATCTTTCAATGCCGGTGGGGTTCAATGCCATATTTACCATAAAGCTGAGCATGCCTACAATCTTCGATTCTTCAAAAATGCATTTGTCAATGCGCTCAGCTTTATAGAATCAAGGCTTAGTGAATACCCCTACAGCGAGGTGAAATTGATGGAAATACCATTTTACCAGAAACCACATTATGCCTTTCCCAATACCATTGCCATTTCGGAAAAAGAAGGGTGGTTCGCAGATTCCACTTCTCTTGGCAATCGCGTGTACATGGAGTTTACCATTGCCTCGAATTTGATTGCCCATTGGGTTTTGCAAAACATTCCGGTTGCCAACGTCCAAGGAGCAGACATGCTGCGCTATGCACTTCCTGAAGCATTAGCTATGCAGATCATTGAGATTGAGCACAGCGAGGAAGGACTTGAATGGCTGATCAGCAAAAAGCAGGGTCTTTACGCCAAGGAAAGAGGTAATGAACCTAACGTAGAGCATCCATTGATAGCTTCAGACGGAATAGGCTACTTAGAAAAGAATAAAGGCACCCTTGCCCTCTTCGAATTATGTGCAGCGATGGGGGCTGTTGAATTCAATAAGCAAATTAAAAACTGGACTAAAAGTTTAGATGCTAACGGAACCTTCTACGATTTGTATTTACATCTGTTCCGTTGTGAAAAAATCACTGAGCTTTCTGAAAAAGACATTCAAGAACTAAAAAATAAATTTGAAAAAGTTGATCTATAGCTAAAATTGTAGCTAGAAATTTAGGCCAACAACACCTAAGTGAGTCAAATATGCTATTGAAACAAAAAAACTAACCCAACACCGATATGCTATTGTAGCACAAGCAGTTAAAGATGGAAGCTTCATTAGTAAGTGGATGACGACAAACGTTAAAAAGGAAATAATTTATTTCGAATGAGATGGCAACATCGTTCCCTAAATTTGAGGGATCAAAAATCATTCAGTATGAATATTGGAATCCTTTGCAAAACTGGATTTTTGGCCCAACTCTTCGTTACTCAAAATTTCAAAAGCCTCATTTACGACCAATAAACTTCGTTTTTGAAATTCTGAAAGCCTTGACTTGAACCAAAAATCCAGTTTTGAAGGATTCTATTGGAAATTTTATCCTATCCGATTGAAATATAGTGCGTATGATGATCTTTTATTCATTTTCGAGGCGTTGAACTTTTTCTTTCAGTTTTTTTATTTCTTTATTCTGTTTGATGAGATAAAGCGTTAGTTCCTCTATCTTTTGGAGTAGTTTGGCGTCCATCTCCCCCAAATTGATTCCATCTTCGGTTACTTCTGCTTCACTAGGAATTTCAGGAAGGTGTTTGTATTTGGAGATGTAATCTTCCACTTCTAAGAGCGTTCGAAGGTCATAACTATTACTAAATACTCTGTCTTCCCACTGAGCCATTTCAACTTTTATCTCTCTTGCTCCAATTGATCCATCAACCGCTAGTCTGTGACTTCCTATTGCTGTTGTTGCGATTCCAACTTTGTTAGCAAGAATATGCACCTCACCATCGCCGCTCGTTTCTATTTTGATCTCGTGGTTTTCTCGTCCTTTAATTACAGTATTCAATCCTTCAATTCCAATCACTGGTTGTAGGGATCCAACAGGTTGAGCGAGTTTTGCATATAAAAATGAATTATAGCTTTGTAATGCAATATTGCCTGCGACACCAAGTTCTTTTTCTGGATTGTTCGTTCCTAACCCAATTCTATTTCCGATTATGTGAACTTCACCATCGCCGCTCGTTTCTATTTTTATCTCATGATTATCTCTTCCTTTAATCACAGTATTTAATCCGGAAATACCAATTAGTGGTTGATAAGTCCCGATCGAATTTTTCCCGTTTAAAAAGCTATTGTCTTTTTCCAGGGCTATGTCACCAAAAACTCCAAATTCTTTGCCGGGAAATTGAGTTCCGATTCCAACATTTAAGTTGCCAGATCCTCTTAAAGTTCCGCCAGGAACAAATACTTCCGTATTTTGAGCATTTGATGTTTTAAGCCCTAGAATTACAATTGCTATAAAAATATTTTTTTTCATTTGAGTTGGAATTAAAAGTTGTGAAAACTGATTATATATCCCTTATGTCGCAGTACTACTATCAAAGTTTACACTCATGAAACTAGTAAAATCTGTCAATGACCTTGTTTTCTTTCGATGAAAAGAAGCAAAAACAAGTTAGAATGAACCCTTTCTTCGTCTGGTCTATTGCACAGTGATTGCTGCTTTAGCCACTTGTTTCTTAATGGAAGCCAGTTTTTGAGCTTTGACCATATCCTGATAAATAGTAGTATTTAAGTAGGCACTTAAGTAAATATGAAAAATGAGGGTTATCATGTATATGTGCATATTTGGATCTAGAAATCTGCTGATTTGTTGCGCTTGATTTATCTAAATAATCCATTTTGTTTGTTTGCAGCTTCCCAGAGCTATTTATTAAGTGCCTACTTCAATAATTAATTAATCAGATCTGCTTGAATACTTGGTTTTTCATCCACAGCCAATACGAGGGCCTTCATGGGCGGGTCTAAATACAGCCCTACACTATCTGCGGCTTTAGCTGCAAATGCTTTATCTGTGCTGATACACCAAGATCGCTGCCTGTTTAAGGAAATCCCTTTTTCTTTCAAGGCGCGCCAAATAGCATCATCTGAGACTTGGAGGTCTGCGGAAAGTAATGGTGCATCCCAGCGCGCATAGCCGTGCGGAGGAGGATCGCTTATTCTCTT
>JBCDKO010000207.1:0-8904 GCA_038746525.1 Bacteroidota bacterium | reverse complement strand
TACTTCCTCTCTCTTATGGTCGAAATCAATAGAGGAAACTCCCCAGTTCTCATCTAGCTCTAATAGGATTTTATAATGATCTGATCATTCCAAAAGTTTTTATGCAAAGATCGCAAACCCACACTAAACTCAGTAGAACCGCTTAAAATATTCCAATTCTTCCGATAGTTTTGCTGCTGCCCCATATAAACACACTTTTCCTTGCCAGAAGGGGTTGTCATGAAACTCAGAGTGGTGCAACTAGGTAAATGATACTTTGGGATCTCCACTTGGCCATATATACTGTTTAATTGTTTTTTCCTGCTGTCTCTCTTTACGCCAACTACTTCTTGCAATACTTCCCGGCTGGTTTGCTCAACAAACTTCATATAACCCTCTTCAAAAGCATGCGCATCTCGCTGACCCTCCTGGGACGCCTCCCATTATCAGAAACGTTCAGGAAACGTTCAGAAAAAATGGCTATAGCTTCTCGCTTCTTACTCGATTTTGATTCCATAGTCTTTTTTTAAAGTTCATCATTGATTACAGCTTTACAAAATTGTCGTATATACGGTGACCGACTAGGGGTTTTAAGAGAAAAAGTGGGTGCGCGTAGAATTTGAATTATTCTAAGATGAGTTTTTTGGTGCTCATGGATGGCGGTCTTCTTTTTTATGGCCTGAGGTGCCTTTGGGAGTCCATTCGCTTTATGGGTCGTTTTTGAGGTCCGTAGGTCATTTTTTCCATCACTCAGGTAAGGATCCAAGCCTTTAAGGCCATGTTTTTATGGCTGCAAGGTGGCAAGGAAGTCTCTTTTTCTTCCAATAAGACACGCGGGTCATTGCGCCAAGTCCCGTCCAAACGTAAAATCAGTAACATATCCGATCACCTTTTGGGAAGGCAGAACCTGATGGATGATTTTTTAATGCATCTAATCTACCCGTCAATTGAAAAACGGTCTCAACAGCTCCACAAACACCCGGTTGATGAAGAGGTTGCCGCTTACTTTTGAAAAAACCTCTGAAACACTGACTTTTTTAATCGATCTTTAAGAAACTTCTCGGAGCACCGCCAGATGTCAATTTAAACTGTTGCTGAACAGTACCCGTGGCCATATCCATGGCATAATATCCATTGAAGCTTGACGAAATCACTGGAAATAATAGTTGGTTATTCATTTCCATCACCATAAATACACCAAAGCCGATAAATGATGGAATATCTGAGATTAAGGATCCCGTTTTATTCTCAAGGTCTAACTCATAATATTGCCATATAGGCTCAGAGAATATTCCAGTAGTAGTAGAAGGGGTTTCCGTTTGCAAACAAGTGTAGGCTTTGCCATTCGATGCAATGGTTAGGCCTCGCATAATGCTTGGTTGAGGAGGCAAGGTATTACTAATGTCCCACTCGTAAGTGAGGTCAAAGTCAGTTTCGCCGGATTTAATTCGTAAAATCTTGGATAGCCTTTGAGTAGCTCCGGATAAATCTCCCAATGCTTGCATATATAAGTCGCCATTGGCATCTGTAGCAAACGGAAGTGTTCTAAACCACAACCCGCCCAGGTATAGTGCTTCCGGATAGATCCGAGTAGCTTCCAATTGATCCGTTGCAATATCAACTACAGCCAGATACACGGAATCTGCTGAAACCCCGGTTAAAGAGAACGAAGAAAAACCTGCAAACAGTTTCCCATCTCTTTCAATCATAAAGTTAATCACCTCTATTACGCCACCTTGTGAGGCGCCAGATAGATCAACTTCACCTGTTCTTTGCATCGTTTCGGGGTTAAAAATTTGAATATTGAATGCGTCAAAATCTGCATAATAGCCTTTAGTATCGCTGACCACTACTGCTTTTAAACGATCTCCGCCATCAATGAATCCAACTTCTGAGATATTTCCATTTTCATCAATAACATATTTTAACAAACCATTATTACCATCTTTATCTCTGGCGAAAAACGTGTTCTTAAATTGAATCCCGCCTTGTGATGAAGCCAGACTAATGACATTTGACTGACTCACTATGTCCAAATCTCCGGCAGGTAATTCATTGAATGCAGTTAAGAAGCCATCGGTAGAGGTGGCATTTTGGGTAAATAATATATAAGGATATTCAGAAGAATCTTCTTCTTCAATTTGTACATCATCATTATCACAGCTTACTATTATAAGAAGCAATAAGTACCGCATTGAAATTAAATTTCCCTTTTTCATTTTACTATGTTTAAAAATTTATTTGAATGAATAATTGATTTTGATGTGCCATGTCCGTCCGGGTTTTTGCACTCTGAAATTATCATAGGCCAACCGGTCTGTTACATTATTTGCTTCTAATGCTATGGTCACAGCATCTTTCATCATTGAACCGGATAAGCCCACCCTCACGATATTTTGGGTGGGGATTTTAAAGGCGTTATCTATGTTGCCACCAGGATTAAAGAATAGGAAATACCGGTGCACATACTGCTGATAGCCGTAAATGTTTAGGCCAAGTTTATCATCAAGAATAGGTGGAAATTTATACTTCAACCCTGAGTTGAAGAAAAAGTAGGGAATGTTGGGCATCCGCTCACCCTCTTGGTACGTTTCTGTGAAATCCCTCGCCGTAAGTAATCTTAAATCTTGATAGGTGGCATTAAAGAACAGGTCAAGATTTTTCATTAATTCCCACTCCAAATCTAATTCTGCTCCTCTTGAGATGGAATTACCACCATTTACATATTGAGAAGTTAGGAAGGTTTGTTTTAAGAAAATAACGTTAAAAAGTCGCCTTAAAAATAAATTGAGCTCTAGGGTAAAGTTCCGGTCACCTGGCTTTTCATCTATTCGAAATCCGAAATTCAAATTGTGACTTCTCTCAGGAGTCAAATCAGCATTAGCAAGCAGGAATAATGCATCTCCAAATATTTCAGTATCATCCGGAATTCGGGTAGAAAATTCATAAGAACCCCGGACCAGGAAGGATTTGGATACATCATATTTGATAGCATAATTGGCCCCCCAGTTATTTCCACTATTTTCTAGGGGAGATGAATTGGAGAAGAATGAACTTCCATAATTTGTTGCTGAACTCCTGTAAATAAAATTTTTAACCCCGGCACTTTGAATAAGCTTACCACCTAAAATCTGATATTTCAATGACATGCCCGAAATATTCCTGAATAGTATGGATGGTGTGGTCAAGGGGTCAACATTATCATCCAGTGTACGATATCCTAACGGATCACTCCCTACTCTGTATTTCCTGGATATTACATTATTGATCGATAATTCAAGTTGCTCACTGATCGAATGGGAGACCGTGGTTCGATTAATCCAGAAATCGGTTTGTAATTTTCTTTGGCTCTTATAGGTACTGTTCAATTCCCCTCCAGGAGTCGGCCGGATTCGCTCTATCTTCCCGAGCCAATTGTAAATCCTGGATGAAGTATCCTGTACAAAAAAATCGAAGCTACTTGCCGCGCTAAATGATGCTAAGGAGATTTTTTCCTTATTGAATGTCTTTTTATATTTTACTGAAACAAACCCTCCATCCAGGGATTGCATGGCTTCTCCATAAGGATTTATCATTAAGTTACCGTGTTGAAGGTCTCTATCGATGGTGCTTCCCCCAAGGCTTACGGAAGCATAATCTGCCCATTTTTTGTCTTGAATACCAACCTCTAATTCCCCAAAAAACGAAAAGAAAGAATCATGAAATTTTTCTGTTGTAATCTGTTTTCTATTTCTGGTTTCGGGTTCTGTGATTTCAACATTAACAGGGTAGTCATTATCAGAAGAGATTATCATGCTACTCATCTTGATAAATTGATTTCTTTTTCTCTTTAAGAATAAGTTTGCTGTAGCCTGATGCGTATTAAAGCTGGAATGCTCGTAGGATACTTCCAGAAGATTTGTATAAAACCTTCTGCTAATAATATTGATTCCTCCGCCCAAGGCGTCAGAACCCAATTCAATCGGCACAACTCCTTTGTAAACGTCCACCCTGGAAATTGCATTGGCGGGCATGATTAAAAAATTGAATGCCCCTCCCATATAATCAAGGGGGATACCGTCTCTAAAATAACGAATGGCTTTTCCTTGCAAGCCATTTATATTAACTGTTGCGTTACTTCCAACTCCACCGGACTGTCGAATAGTTATACCTGAAGACCGGCTCATTACGGCAGCCACGTCCGATGCTTCTGTCCTCACTGCATCCAAATCTATCACCTCTATGTTATCCACATTTTTTTCTTTTATTTCCTTCACTGATTGACCTAGAATGATCACCTCGTCCAAATGACTTACTGACTCAATAAGCTGAGGAGTCAGCTTTGTCGTTTCATTAGAATATATAGTCGCTTTAATCTCCCGGGATTGGTACCCTGTAGAGGAAATGATTAAATCGTAGGTGCCCGCCTTTAACCGGGATATTTGAAACGTACCATCCGCATCCCCAACAACTCCTTTAGCTGTGCCTTTTATAGCTATGGTGGCGAAAGGCACGGGTTTTTCCTTGCCATCTGTTACCTTACCTAGTAGGTTTCCTGTTTTCCTTTTTATCTTTTTGCCAGGACTTACTTGTATGGTGATCTTATTACCAATAGGAAGAAACCTTAATTCGTTATCGCCCCATACCTCTTTAATGATGGTACGAATTGCTGTTTGCTCAAAAGATTTGGTGACCCTGCGTTCACGAGGGAGATCAGAGGATTTGTATTGTATGATACAGTCCGCCTCATTCATGAGCAGCTTCAATGCTTCATCAACAGCTTGGTTTTCAAAACGGATAGTGATTTTTTTATCCATTAAGTTTTGCTGACTGAAGACGGATGAGCATGCAAACATCCACAGTACAAGTACAATATTTCTTTTGGAGCCCGTCATTTTAAAGATTAAACCATTATAAGTCATAATTTAAAAATGGCGATGATTAAGATTGTAAATTATTGATAATAAGTGAGTTATGAAATTTTTCATAAGCAAATTGAGTATTGGAAACGGCCTGCTAAAAAATTATAACCTCTTTGTTCCGGATGCGATATTCGAAATTCCCGGCAAAACTCAATTCCTTCAGGAAAAGATCTAATGGAGGGTTCTCCCCGGACAAGGTGAAAGAGTCATTTAAATACTCGGGATTTTCAATAGAGATTGTTACGTCATACCATGGCTCAAGGACCTTAATAATTTCCCGCAATGTTTGATCTTCAAATACCAGTATATTATCCCTCCAGGCAGTAAGAGATACTGCATCTACTTTGTTTTTGTAAATAGCATTATCCGCATTCAGAATAGCCCGGTCATTTATCGCAAGTGTGACGGCATTTTCTTCTTTATCCTTTTCAGAAAAAGTTACTTTTCCACTAGTAACGATGATCTCTGTTTCGTCTGCTTCCTTCTTGGTATTGATAGCAAAAGAGGTACCCAATACCCGAGTTTTGGAGTCTTCAGTGTAGATAATGAATGGTTTTTCAGGATCTCGAACGATATCAAAATGTGCGTGCCCTTCTAAATAAACGATACGCTGATCGCCTTCAAATCGCTCTGGTATCTTGATCTCCGTTTCGTAATTCAGCCGGATGGTGGAACCGTCAGATAGCCTTACCGTTCGTTTCTGGCCTCTTTGGGTTTCCATGGTTTTGAAATCTTTAAAGTAGACTATCTCGCTGTTTTGAATAGGAACGTTTGAATAGTTGTAAGCCAAAAATCCAATGGCAAAAAGAACCATAGCTGCTGCGGCATAATGCCTATATCTTTTATAGAAGGGTATTATGGTCCTCGTTTTATCGTCATCGAGATGCTCAGAAAGTAAACTCCATATACGACCCTTCAGCTTTTGTATCAAGGCGGGAGCGTAGGTAGTTTCTTCTTTCTCTGCTGAGTTAAGCCATCGATCAATAGTTAATCTTTCTTCATCTGAGCATTCACCGGCATCATATTTCTTAAGTAGTTCAGGGGTAATCTTCATAGTGTGTACGTTCGGTTTTTTATTTATCCCTCTATACACAGTACCGTAAGTCAATAAGATCCCTATGAAAAAATGAAAATTTTATCAGATGATATCCACAACTAATGGTGAAAAGAAAAATTCCGGGCTTGACAAGCCTCTATATTGACAACGCCAACTAGCAAGAGTGCGCCCTAAACTTAGCAATTCTCATAAAACTAATGAATCTGCCGGTGCTTCCAAAGCATCAAATAATTACTGCGTTCAGAAAGTGAAAAATCCTGCTAGATGAGACCCGTAGAAAGCACCGTCTTTTCTCAACAGTGGATTCATGGTGATTTTCGCACTGAAACACAACAAAGAAGGGTCAAACGCATTTGTGCTGGCAACTGTTACCAGCTTTTTTTGTTGAGCAGTCATTATCCGAAAAGAATATAGGTGACTACTGAGAGAGTTGGAATAGCTCTAAAGAAGACTGGAAATGTTGCGTTTAAGTACTTTGTTCCAGTTACCTTAAGTCCAAGTTGGATCATTGTCGCAATCGAAATCGTTAATAAGCCAACATAGAGCAATTTTAGATATCCGTCATTACCTAGTTGGAGGGTATACAGAAGAATCCCAATTGTCGCAACGGCAGTTCCAACCCATAGAATTTTAGGAATAATTGTTAAGCCTAATAGTTCATTGAAATCACCTATCTCTTCTCCTTCTTCTGGTTCGATGTTAAGTGGCCTGTTAGCACTCAGAAAAAAAGTTACCCCGAGTCCAGCAAGTCCAATAGTTATCAAAATCGGGATCTCAGTTCCAATCAAGCGAAGTATGAATCCGGCTAAAAGAGTTGCTAAAAGTACTCGTTCAAGGTAGGGAAGTAGTTTGTTCATGAGTTAATATGCGTAATGAAGAAGATTGCCGGTAAGAGAATGATAAATAGTATAAGAAGAAGATTAGTACGAAGGAATTTGAGCGATTTGGTAAGGTGAGATTCTACTGTTTTTTCGCTAATAATCAAACGGGTAGCTATCTCTTTGTTTGTAAAGTATTCTTCCCTGCTCAAGCGATATATTTCTTGGGTGCGCTCCGGAAGACGGTTGACCAAGTCAGAAATCTTCTCGCTTAAGTCATTGAATGCCACATAATCCTCTACGGTATTTTCTGCAAGTGGAATGTCTCTGAGGATGATGGTATCTAATTTCTTTCTTGCCGATTTATTTCTGATATTCTTGATTACCGCCAATTTTACCGAGCGGAAAAGATAATTTTCAATTTCACCTTCGATCTGCAATTTATCTCTGCGTTCCCAGATACTGGAAAATACATCATGAATTAAGTTCTCAGCCTCATCTGGATTATTTAGCTGATTTAAAGCAACGATAAGTAAATCTTCAGCATAAAGATTATATATCCTTTCAAAACCTTCTTTGGTCCTAAAATCCGGTTCCTGAGTGGTATTTGTTTTTTTAAAACGCAAAGGTGATCACAGAGCTTTTACTATTTAGAATCGTTCTGATTAGTAAATGTATGTTTCAGACCAATGCGCACCAAATAATAAATTTAAAAGGATAGTCATTTTTCAATTTTGTTGAATGATAAAGTATCAAGATGATGCAAAAATTAGAGAAATAGTATTGAAATCATGGAATTTAGTTCGATTGAAGTAGGCACACTTAAAGGCACCTCTAAAAACTCAGTTCAAGAATTTGAAGTAGCGTTTTTTCTGAGAAAAGACGTCAAAAACGGAGTTTAGCAGCGTTAAATAAGTATTTTGAAACGAAGTATCAGGAAAAAAGATCATCTCAAAAATTGAAAGTGGGTTTTAGAGGTGCCCTTGAGTAAATAGCCTCTTTTGATGATGATATTTACTGTGAGCCAATGTGCCGTTTCTGGTATACAATATACTTTAGTAAGCCTTTTTTACAACATCCAATCCGCCTCAATACCGAAGATTCTATTTAATTTTTATATCTCCTACCTTTTAACCTTCATTAAGCTTTTCGATTCAGGTTTTTTTGAACTTTATCACTACTTCTAGTGATTGGTTTGAATTGATGGCAAATGTACTTTTGAAGTAAAAATGATTTTGATTAGTTGAAAGTGGCATATTTCAGTAGTAAGCTAAAATGAATCGTCAATTAAACACTGATGTTCCTCTCCAGGAAAAAAGACAATGTAAATAAGTCAGATATCCGCACCAAGGAAGGTTTTTCTGCTTTGTATGTAACCTATCTTGACTACGTCTTTTACGTCTGTTATAGTTATACGGAAGATGAGATTGTCAGTGAAGAAATCACTTCAGAACTTTTTTCGAAAATTTGGGAACGGAGGGAAGATCTACACCAGCAGACATGGGAAAAAGATTCTTGGAAGAACTACTTAAGTAAGGCGGCAAAGCATAGAGTTTATGATTATCTGAGGAGCAAAAAGCGAGAAGCGATGCATTTATCCAAAGTAGCCAGTGAGGTTGATAAAAATGATAACACTACTGAAAAAGAGATATTTTTTAGCGAACTGGCAGAACAAGTTAGCTATCTCACTAACCAATTACCTCCCCGGTGCAAAGAGGTTTACCAACTGAGTAGAGACGGAGGGCTTTCAAATAAAGAAATTGCAAAACGCCTTCTCATATCAGATAATGCAGTAAAAAAGCAGATAGCTAAAGCCTTAAATTATCTGCGAGAAAATCTTGAAGATTATAAGGTACCTAAACGTGCCACGAGCACATAATTTCTCCTAGTATTTGAAAGCTTGGTTGATGCCATTGATTAAATCCTAACCGTCCGTTTATATTATACATTCTGAAACAATTTCTATCAGCTTAGTAAGCGCACGCCAGAGGTACTTCTATTTATTTTAATTGAAGTAGGCACTTAGTAAATAGTCAAGTTTTTGCAGTAGACCGGGCTATGAGCCACCATTCTATCCATCAGACGGTCAAATAGTTTACCCTTCATCAGATGGCGGTTAAATCGGTAACAATACTCGTCTAGATAGGCT
>JBCDKO010000206.1:0-8908 GCA_038746525.1 Bacteroidota bacterium | reverse complement strand
TTTACCCCTTTTCTGGACACGGATCACAGAGGAGGCCTTTTCAGGGGTTCCTATTGAAGAAAATGGCGCGTATTTAATCCGATTTGTGCCGCGCAGTAATGTGGATAGCAGGCCTCCACCTGAGTTTCACCTTCAACTTAATGAGGAACTGTAAGAAAAGACGAAAAAACGTTACAGATGCCTACAGCGTAGCTTTTTTAGTAGAAAACGCAATCGAATCTATCCTACACGTTAAAATTGATTTATCAAAAATTCCTATGACTTTGGATGAATCGAAAGTGAACCCGTGATTTTATCGTGTTTTGATTAGAATGTCTCAAATAGAGCTTCGTTCATTGGTGCAGTAGAGATCAAAAATGGCTTTTCGGTTGAGATCCTTTAATCGAGGTGCTCATTTTTCAGATAGGTTAGTTCGGTGAGCTGCCCTTGTTCTTCTTTTAGGAGTTTGTTGAGAAAATCAATCAATAGCTTCTTATTAAATTTTTCTCCAAATAGTTTTTTAAATCCAGAATCGATAAAATGGTTGACATATTTCTCCAAGAACTCGGACATCGGGTTTTTCTTAAAAAGGTACCGAACTCCAATTCGAGAGTCAGCCCCTGCGGTGTGTAGTCATCATGAGTTACAAGTTACTATGGCGCGTTGCCGGGCTAGAAAGAAGGCTACACCCTCTGTATATCTTATACATGCCTTGAATAGGTTAAAGGAAAGACTCGAACGTAGAGGATTCGATTCCTAAACAGTCAGTAGTGGCAGAGACACTCTGACCTTCATCGAATAATTTGCAAATCGAGCAGATGCTTTTGCCAGGTTTAGCACAGTTAAAAATGGATAATTTGAAAAATAATTTTAACTGTTTTGATTACAATTACCTGAAGTAAAATAAATATCGCTAATTTTAAGACACACGTAAACCAACCTTATGAAATTCTCTTCATTGCTTATTATAACATTTAGCTATTTATCATCTTATTTAGCTTCTCAAGTTTCTAAGCCATTATCTTCTTATACCAAAACTAGTTGCATGGGTTCATGCCCTGCTTTTCGTTTCGAGGTTTATATGAATGGCAAGGCTTTCTATACAGGAAAAGAAAATGTTGAACGTTTAGGGAAATGGTCGGCAGATGTGTCAGATTCAGAACTTGAAGAAATCAAATCCATTTTTGAGAAAAATGACTTTTTTTCTTTTAAAGATCGATATTATGCAGAAATCAGCGATCTTCCTGTCACCTACATTGAATTTAGAAGCGATGGCAAAGAAAAAAAGGTCATGGACTACTACGGTGCTCCTTTGAAGCTGAAACAATTAGAACAAGAAGTAGAAGCAATCATTGAGCGTCTTAAGTGGGTAAGAATACCCCTAAAATAATTTTCCAATCTAAACCTTTTTTCACGAAATGAGCATTAAAAAATTGAGACTTAAATCGTTCGCTGGGTTTTCGCCACGCCAAGCGAATGTGGAGCAGATGAAATTTTTAATGGGAATTTTATGATGAGGCCTTTATAAAACTATAATGTAATGCAAATGAAAAAATTCTATCAAAGATTCAAATGGACCGCAGGCTTATCAATTTTCCTGCTTTTTTCGTGCTTTATCGCACGTGGTCAAGTCTCTCAACCTTTAGGTGAAAGTCAATGGGGCCCTGTTCACATAGATACATCTTATACTTCAGGAAAAGAGGAACATTTTCATGTGAAAGGCAATTCATTTTGGCAGAGAATTGGAGAACGAGGTGGCCAAATGACCCTGGCAGAGAAAAAACAGTTTGAGACTATACAAACGGCGACCATCATCATTGAGTTTGGCGATGGATTTGATGAACTCGGAGCCAACTCTGAAGCAGCACGAAATGCATTTCGCTTTGCCGCAAATATATGGGAAGCAGAGGTTGTTTCAGTTGTTCCCATAATTATTGCGGCTGATTTCGTGCCACTGGGAGATGGAATAATAGGCTCAAATCAATCACCAAGCCTTACAAACGTACCCAATGCCCCTGATCCTGATATAAGTTATACACTTTCCTTAGCTAACGCTATCGCTGGATTTGATCTTGCACCGGGAACTGCGAACGCAAATCAGAACTATAATATTGACTTTGACTTCTACTTTGAAACAGATGGCAACACTCCTCCGGGGACGACAGATTTTGTTACGGTTGTGATGCATGAAATAGGCCATAGTATGGGCATTACAGGCATTAGCAATGGTGGGGTTGGAGTTGGAGCTAATGGTGGAGCTAATCCTGCGCTCTGGGACTTATTTGTAGAACTGGGAGATGGAACTCCCATTCTTGATCTTGGTTTTGGCACACAGGAACAACAAGATGCCTTAGTAAGCGGAGATTTATTTATTAATAGTCCTTTGTCAGTAGCAGCTTTAGGTGGCCAGCGACCTAAAATTTACGCTCCTTCCACCTTCAGTCCAGGTTCCAGTTATGTTCACTGGGATGAAAATACGTTTCCCGGTGGCAATCCCAATTCACTAATGACACCTTTCATAGGTTCAGGTGAATCAAACTTTAACGTCGGAGATATTACACGCGGTGTTCTTGCGGATCAGGGTTGGCAATTGTCAAGTGACTTAGAAACACAAGATGTAGGCATTGTGTCAATAAGTATGCCGACAAGCGATTCTGATCTGGGGGCTACTGAAGTAGTAGTAGTAAACGTAAGGAATTTTGGAATTGAAGACGTTAGTGGATTTGATGTCGCTTACCAGATTGATGGCGCTCCTGTTTTAGAAGTATTTTCAGACACCATCCCCGCCTTATCCATTGCATCGTTTACTTTTTCGCAAACAGCTGATTTGTCAGAAGACGGAACTGCTTTCAGCATTACCGCTTTTACGAATTTGGATGCAGACCAGGATCCTTCTAATGATTCCATTACTAGTACTATTTCCAACCTTATTCCTTCTGCAGAGGTTACCGTTACAGCTCTTAATTTTGGAGATGTGGGTGTTGGGAATGTAGCTTCTCTACCAGTAACTCTTAAAAATACTGCTTCCGGAGAATTCGCCGGGGAAGTAGATATCAACGCCATTACTTTCAGTTCTGCGCTTTTCTTTTCGCCAGATACCAGTAATTTACCAATTACCGTACTACCTGGTGATAGTATCGATCTGATTTTTAGCTATAGTCCATTAGCGCTAGAAACAAATACTGCTACTGCAACTGTCTTCACAAATGCAGGTGAATTTGAAGCGTCGCTGGTAGGAATAGGGGTAGAGCCTTCAAATATTTCAGTTGATCCATTATCCCTCACAAGTTTTCTGGGGCTAAGCGAAAGTGAATCTCAATTTATTCAAATATCAAATAGCGGTGCTTCTGCTCTTGATTTCACCTTGACAT
Source organism: Bacteroidota bacterium (assembly GCA_038746525.1). GTDB lineage: Bacteria > Bacteroidota > Bacteroidia > Cytophagales > Cyclobacteriaceae > Ekhidna. Next base: position 5,558 of record JBCDKO010000206.1, on the reverse strand, counting down.
TTGAATCTGTGGAGACAACCCCTGCCTCGGTAGCAGTACCATTTGCAGGATTAAAACAAAAGGTCAGCAGTGAACTTCAATCAAGAAAAGCTACCAAGCCTATTCATTTATTAACTGAGAATAAAATAGAATCTTTGGGAGCTGAAAATTCAGTTTACATTATAGATGATGGGTCTTCTGAAAGTAATATTGGGTTGAATTCCGTAAATGAGCTTATGTGGCTCAATGCTTTTCAAGTGGTTGGAGGTGCGAATGTCATCACGTCTATTTCTTCTGCTGTTGCTTCAGGAAGCGATGAGACACCGGCCAGGTTTATTCTTTATGAAGACCCGGACGATGATGGTGACCCAAGTAATGCGGTTTTTTTAACCGAGTCAAGCGGTATTTTAACTAATCCTGGAGAAGATGTATTTACCACTGTTTCCATTGATCCAACACCTGTTGAAGGAGTCTTTTTTGTTGCAGTATTGATTAATGAAGACCCAAGTATCAACTCATTTCCTATGCCACAGGATTCTGGAAGTCCATCATTGCAATCTTCGTGGGCTATCTCCGACTCAGATGCAGGTTTTGATGTATTTGATCTATCTAACAACTCATTACCCCCATTGCTGATAGATGATGCCGACCTACCTGGCAATTGGTTGCTACGTGCTGATGGACAGTTTTTTTCAGCGGAGCCTATAGCTGCTTCCCTAGCCCAAGGGGAGACAGTACCAATCCAGGTTGATTTTTTTGGTACTTCTCCTGGGTCATTTAGTTCTTTGATTAATGTTAATAGCAATGACCCAGACGAATCTGTAGTCAGTGTTGAGGTGAACATGGAAGTGGAAGGTGTGTTAGTGACAGCTACCCCCTCCGAACTTACGGAGACGTTGATACAAGGCAGTACATCTACTCAAACCTTAACATTGGTCAACGGAGGCGCTAATGATGTGAGCTTTGATATTGAAGTCGTTAATTTAGGAGTGGTGCCACCAGGGTCGGATTCTACTTTTGCGCAAAATGGCCACAATCCGGTTTTCACAAGAGAAGAACGATATAGCGGGTTGGACCTAAGTAGTTCGAGTGAAGCAATTCAAACTAGTGAAGTATTACAACTTGGTGCGATTCAATATCAAACGAGTTTTGAAGATTTCTTCACTGGAGATGTGAATGGACAAGATGGATGGATAGGACAGTTTGGAAACTGGACCGTAGAGCCTGTAAACCCATCGGATGGCAATCTGCATTTTAGAGGACTTTCTGATGGTTTAGGCCAATCACTTGCGTTTTCTCCACTGGTTTCAATTGGCTCAGATCCATTCTCATCTATTGAAATGGATCTGGAAGTGGTCGGAACAGGTGTTACCTGGCAAGTCATTCCACAGTCACCCACTGGATCAAGTGTAAATACCCGTGTACAGTTTAATCAGGACGGAACGGTTTCTGTTTTGATCAACGACCCTGTTTTGGGAGCCATATTTGAGCCTTTGGATATACTTGTCCCTACAGGATACTTTACCCTTCAAATAGAAGTAAATCGCTCTACAAGTGAGTTTTCCATCTATTTTGATGGCGATTTAGTATTTGAGGGTTTAGGATTTGCCGGTGATATAGAGCAGTTAGTCATCCTTTCTCTGATGGAAGTGGCCGGTCCAACCTTGGATATGGATAGGTTGGCTATTGTTGATGGTAACTTAGAAATAGCTTCATCATTCATTACTCCTTCAGTAGTATCCGGAGTTATTCCCGGAGGAAGTTCCATAGATATTGAGGTTAGCTTTAATGCCGATTTTGATTTTGGAACCTATCGCTCAGATTTACTTTTTGAGTTCAATGATAATCCATTAATTCCCAAGTTAGTGGTGCCGGCTGAGCTAACGATAGAAGGGCCGCCATCGCTCGAGGTCTCTCCAACGGTAATTATTGAGGAAATCGATTTTAAAACCGCTTCCACCCGTCCACTGACTTTAGAAAATACAGGAGGGGAACCTGTGAATTATGAACTCTCCATCCTTGGCGGAATTGTAGATGTATCTCAGAGTGTAGAATCCCTGATACCAAAAGAAACGAATAGCCTGATTGATGGCGCTACTTTAAAAAAGAAAGCATATGACGATCTTAATTCGCCCAACGCTTTAAGAAGTGAGAAATTGGCACCTATTTTTTCAGTCATCGGCAATATCATTTTAGAAGAGCGCTTTGAAAGCGGTGTATTCCCCCCGGCTGAATGGCAAGTGATTGATAACGAAGGCACCGGCCTTATCTGGGGCCTTGCGGCAGATGCCGATGAAAGTAACTACACATCAACGGGAGAAGCTGCTACCGTAAGTAGTGACGACTTTGGCCAGGCCGAACATGATACCGAACTGCGAACACCATCGATTAATATCGAAGGAAAATCGGATCTTTTTATTCAATACAGTGCCAACTACCAGAATTTTGCAGATAGAGATTTCCTTGACCTGGATGTCAGTATAGATGGAGGAGACTCATGGATAACCATACTAAGCTGGAATGAAGATCATGGAAGCTTTTTCTCTGCTCCGGGTGAGTTGGTGACTCTTTCACTGGATGAGTTTGTCACAGGTGCATCATCTATGATTCTTCGATGGAGGTATTACGATCCCAATACCGGTGACTTTAACTGGTATGCGCAAATTGATGATGTTATTCTTTTCGAAGAAGCAGAAATGTGGCTTTCAATAGATGAACCGTCAGGACAAATACCTGTTGGAAGTACAGTTGAAGTGCCCGTGAATTTTGATGCTTCATTACTAGATGCCGGAGATTTTCAAGTTGCAGGTATAGTCGTTAATAGCGACGCAATTAATGACCCGGAAATAGGTGTAGTTGTAGCTGTTGATGTAAGAGAGCCAGCCGTTGCTGATATTGCGGTAGAAGAACTATCTGAAACATTAAGTCAAGGGAATTCAAGTATACAAAGTTTTTCTATTCAAAATAATGGCGAGAGTCAGCTAACATTTGTTTTTGAGGATATCTTCTTTAACGCCGATCCTGTATTTGTAACGGATCATAGAATAGATGTAGGGACAAAAGATTCATTCATTCCAATAGAAGCTGCCCTTCAAGTTGATCCAACTTTTATTCAGAACACCATGTTCGAACAAAATGAGGAGATAAGTACCAACCAATATGCCACAGATTTTGAAGACTTCCTACTTGGAGATATTACCGGACAGTCAAATTGGTTTGGCCAATTCGGTAACTGGGTAGTAGATAATAGTAACCCTTTTGGTAAAGAGCAACATCTGCGAAGCATATCCGATGGGTTAGGTACTACGCTAGCTTTCTCACCTGAAGTAGCTACAGGCTCAGAACCCACCAGCTCCGTTACTATGCAAGTTAATATTGAAGGGACAGGTGTTACCTGGGATATTATTCCTCAATCTCCATCTGTAGGTTTCGTGAATACCATTGTGAGGTTCAATCCTGATGGTTCAGTGGCTGTTTTAACCTTAGACAGCATAAACGGTGGAATTTTCAATACACTACCCATAACTATACCAGAAGGTTACTTCAAAGTAGGTATTGAAGTAGATCGATCTAGTGCCGTATTTCGCCTCTTAATCGACGGAACTGAAGTGTTTGTAGGGCAAGGATTTACCGGGAACATTGAACAGTTGGTTTTTAGATCTTTAATGGAGGTTGTTGGCTCTACTCTTGACGTGGATAATATTCAAATCATTGACGGAGAGATTTTCAATCCATTTGTTAGTGTTAGTCCTGTTTCCGGTATCCTTCAGACAGGTGAGCTTATAGATATAAGCGTCTTTTTTGATGCACAAAATTTAGAACCTGGGATATATGTAGAGAATTTAGTAGTATCAACAAATGATCCGGAGAAAGAGAAAGTCACGATTCCTGCCACTTTGGAAGTTCTTCAGTCACCTATTATTTCCATATTTCCCGCAGAACTTGAAATCTTAGCCATAAGCGGTATTTCTACTTCAACAACAATCAATGTAGAAAATCTTGGTGAAGTAGAATTACAATTTACAGGCATTTCTTTTTCTCCTAATCTAAGTTTCGCTAACGGTTTTTCATCAATAGCTGATACAGTAGCATCGAATTCAGCCTCTGAGTTAGAAATATTTGCAAATTATGATTCTGTTGGAGTGTTTCAAGATTCTATCACGTTTTTTAGTAATGATCCTGATAATGGAGAAGTTAATATTCCTGTCTTGGTTACCGTTTTTTCAACAGCAGGAGGTGTAACGGGATTCCAATTAATAAATGCCAGGAATAATAAGGTTGTAGGACCCCTTGAGGATGGTGCATCCATCGATGTAAACACTGATTTCCGCTCATTTTCCATTGAAGCACTCACTTTCCCTGAAGAAGTAGGAAGTGTTGTCTTTGAATTAGATGGAGAGAAAATTCAGGTAGAGAACTTTGTTCCATACTCAAGTTCTGGTGATATCAGTGGGAATTTTAATTCGTTCAATCTGCCCAAAGGCAGCTACACTCTCGCTGCAAAAACCTTCAGTAAGCCAGATGGGAAAGGCGAAGAAGGACAATCACTCACCACTACCTTCGAACTGTTTAATTCCGACAGCATTTCCAGGTTTGATTTAATCAATGCTAATAGTGATATATCATTGGGAGAACTAATTGATGGGACTGTTATAGACTTGGCGGATACGTCTACGAATCAATTCTCAATAGAAGCCTTTGCGATTCCTGATATCGTTGGGAGTGTGGTATTTACATTAAACGATAGGATTATTCAGACTGAAAATTTTTCAAGATATAGCGCTTCTGGAAATGACGGTGACGATTTTGAAAAATTGAATACCGGTCTGGGTGAATTTGTTCTGACCGCTACTCCTTACAGTAGTGCAAAAGGTACAGGAGTAGCCGGCAATCCATTATCGGTTTCGTTTATAGTTATAGATTCTAATGAGGGTCAAAATCAACTAGGAGCTTTTCCCAATCCAATAAAAGGTTCAGGACTTACCATTTCTTTACCCGAAACTACCTCGGAAGATGTGGAAGTGCAGATTATAGACTTAAATGGTATTTTGATGTACTCAACAGTGGACGTGTCAGTCTTCAAACGCTCTCATATTATACTAGATCAAGTTTCTGAAAATTCTTTGAATTCAGGAGTTTATCTGGTGAAAGTATTAGTAGATGGAAAAGTACGTATGGTAAGACTCTTAAGGAATTAGATTAAGATTCGTTGACTTAATCAAAAAGGGCACTGTAAAGAGCCCTTTTTTATTTTAACTCGAAAAACCACCTGCACAGCAGGTGATTATGTTTTCTTTAGGCTGTCTTACCTTTAGGTAGGGCTTGCTGAGAAACGTTTTTTCAATTCAAAAAACACGTTTATGAGGTCAATAGATACTGTTTAGTAAATTTCTTTTTCAATAAGGTGCAAGGTCTTTGAGCAGATGCTTCCATTTTCGGTGCACTGAAAAATCTCGATTTCGAGATTTTTCAACTAGTCACAGGTACATCAGCTACGTCGTTCGCTGCGGATCGAAGTATAAGCATACATCTTCACCTTGCTGCCTAGTATCTGATACACCTGTGACTTTCTCAGCAAG
>JBCDKO010000205.1:0-8948 GCA_038746525.1 Bacteroidota bacterium | reverse complement strand
TCGGATTGAAGGAGCAACTTCTCTTCTTATAAGCATGGCTACTTCTTGTTCCAGCTTATTTACCTGAGAAGAAAGCGCTTTTACTAGTTGCTGTAGTGATTCAAGATTGAGTGCTGTAAAGTCCGGGTGTGATCTGGTTTCCAAAAGATTATTTCCTTTGGAAGGGTAATACCAGAATATTCTCTCGAAATTACAAATGGCTGAATAGTAACATCGAGAGTCTGTAATTATCTAGTTAATGTCTAAAAAAAGAAAAATAAAATTAAATTTCTTGGATACTCCTAGCCATTTTTTGCAAATTACATTCAGACTTAAATAAATTTTTAAACTAACCTTATTCAAAATGAACAAAAAGATACTTTTATTAGCAACGATTGCATTTGTGAGCTTAAGTACAATTGCACAAGAAGAGGTAGTAAACGGAAGGCTTACCGTCAAAGACATCATAAAAGTTGACGGTAAAAAGTCGAATGATGAAATCCAGATTGAACCTAATAAGAATGGTTATGCCCGAATTGCTTTTCATGAACTACGTTTTAGGGATTGGACAATCTCAAGCGATATGATGACTATGAACAATGGTCAAGTTGGTATTGGCACCTCCTCTATGGGGTCTCACAAATTGGCTGTAGAAGGCTCCATTGGTGCCCGGGAAGTCAAAGTAGAACCAAATGGCTGGTCTGATTTTGTCTTTGAAAAGGATTATACCTTGCCAACGTTGGAAGACGTAGAAAGCTATATCCAGGAGAAAGGTCATCTCAAAGATATCCCCAGTGCTGAGCAGGTAAAAGAAAGTGGCATTTTACTTGGAGAAATGGATGCCAAACTGTTAAAAAAAATCGAGGAGTTGACACTCTATGTGATTGACATGAACAAAAGGATAGTCCAGCTGGAAGAGGAGAATTCGAGATTAAAAAACGAAAGTTCCAACTCTACGAATAATCAGGAATAGTCATGAGAAATCTGATTATCCTTCCGATAACAGGGCTGTTGATACTTTTTGTTAAGACAGCCATCGGTCAGTCCGGCACATCGTACTTTTACTATTACAAAAATAAAAAGATTCCATTGGAGCTAAACACGGACTATGCATACGTGGTACTGGAACCTGGCATTTCTTCCGAAGCACATCTGAGCAACTATTTACTTCCAGATGTGGAAATTAATAAATTTAGTCAAAGCCAGGTGAGTAAGACATTGAAGACAGGAAACAGCACAGAGACAAGAACTTCTGAATATCGGGCAGAAATCAAGTTAAGTAAACGGTTATCCTACGCTGAATGGATGCAACAGCTCAAAAACAACCCTGAAGTGACTTTGGTTGCTCCTTATTTTAAAAGTGAGACCAACGAGAAAATCGGCTTGTCAAACTATTTCTACGTGAAACTTAGAAGTGAAAGTGATTTTGACTTGTTACTGAAAATGGCGGAGCAAACGGGTATAGAGATCGTAGGGCAAAACAGGTTCATGCCTAGGTGGTACACATTAAAATGTACTAAGAATTCGTCTTACAATGCGTTGCAAGCTGCTAATCTTTTTCATGAGACCGGTCAATTCTATACTTCCGAACCTGAATTATTGAATGACAACTTGATTGATGCTGCTGTAGAAGATGTTTCTTTGAATATGGATAAAATGGAAGAACTTGTCCCTAACGATGATCTCTACGGCAGCCAGTGGGGTTTGAATAACACTGGGCAATATGGAGGAAAAATAGGCACGGACATTAATGCGGAAGATGCCTGGGATGTTACCAGAGGAGATGTTAGTGTGGTAGTAGCAGTTCTGGACGATGGTATAGAAATGAATCATCCAGACTTACAGAAGAATGTGTCTGGGAATGGTTTTGATGCTTACAATGGAACAACACCTTCACTTGTTAGGGGTAATCATGGAACTGCATGTGCGGGTATTGTGGCTGCAAGGCAAAATAATATTGGGGTATCTGGGGTAGCTCCAAAAGTAAAATTAAATTCCGTAAGTGTTTTTTTTGGATATTCCGGTTGGCAAGTGTTCGCGGATGGGATTAATTGGGCCTGGCAAAATGGCGCTGACGTTATCAGCAACTCCTGGGGAGCCAGTAGTGGTAGTTTTTCAAGTATTTTAGACGATGCCTTAGCTAATGCGCTCACATATGGCAGAGGTGGATTAGGAACGGTGCTTGTTTTTTCTAGTGGGAATGCTAATGGTGCCGTAGGCTACCCTGCCAATAGCATTTCTACCATTCTTGCTGTAGGTTCAATGAGCCCTTGTGGCGAACGGAAAACCCCCAGTTCTTGCGATAGGGAATATTGGTGGGGGAGTAATTTTGGAAGCCAACTGGACGTGATTGCCCCTGGAGTACTGATTCCTACCACGGATCGTCAGGGAAGTGTAGGATATGCTAGCGGTGATTATACAACGAGATTTAATGGGACATCTTCGGCGTGCCCGCACGTAGCAGGTGTAGCCGCACTGGTGCTAAGCTCAAATCCAAATCTTACGGTGGAAGAAGTTAGTGACATCATCGAGCAGTCTGCGCAAAAAGTAGGCAATTACAACTATGGAAATAAATCAGACCGACCAAATGGGACCTGGAACGATGAAGTAGGTTATGGATTAGTAGATGCCTATGCGGCTGTACAGCTTGCTCAAACAGGTCAAGCATGTCAAGATGATCTTGTGGTAGATAAAAATGTCTCAAACAAGGCCACCGATGTTCAAGCGGCTAATCAAACACTCACAGCTACAAATGTGATCAAGAAAAAGGGATCGGCAACTTACTCTGCGGGAAATGCAGTGCTATTGCAGTCGGGCTTTCATGCCAAAAATGGATCGTTATTTCATGCTTATAACGGAGCGTGTGGAAGCACACAATCCTCAACTAAAGTCAGAGTGGCGAATTATAGCTCAGAAAGTGGTGAGGTTGTAGCTCCGGAAGTTGTTCCGTCTGACCTATCGGCTACCGTGAACAAGGAGTTAACTATCTATCCCAATCCGGTAGAAGGATCTTTATTCATTCGAAGCAGCGATGCTGTAGCCTATCATGTATCCTTATATAGTAGCACAGGGGAACAACTTGTGGATATAGACCTCAAAGATCAATTGAATGAATTAGATATAAACCAATTCTCACCGGGCATTTATTTTCTCCATCTATTCAATACCACATTGGGTGAGTTGACGATAGAGAAAGTGATTATTCGGTAGAAAAAGCCAAGAAAGGATGACAGAAAGTGTGCATAAATGAACATTTTGCCGCTAGACCGAAAAGAGGTGAGTTTCTGACCTAACATATAGTCAGAAGCTCACCTTTTTTTGATTTAAATAGCAGATGCCTTTAATGTGAGTAAAGGAAGATTTACTAAGCTAAAACCCTTCTGCATAATTATCACCCCGAGTATAGTCCGCCCCTCCTTCAAGTTTACCATCCTCTCTTACCAGAATACAATCCATCCTTCCCATGGTCTTGCGGTATTGGATGTCGTGCCCTAGCTTTTCCAATTTTCTAATGGTACCATTCGGCATCCATCGCTCCTCTACTAAAATGAGATCTGGCAACCATTGGCTATGCGTGCGGGTTGCGTTTACGGCATCTTGCATAGTCATCCCATGATCAATTACATTCATGATAGCCTGGAATACAGAAGTTATGATCGTTGAGCCACCTGGTGTTCCTGCAACCATTTTAAGATTGCCACCTTTTTCCACAATGGTAGGAGTCATGCTACTAAGCATTCGCTTTTCTGGTTGAATGCCATTTGCCTCCCCACCTACTAACCCAAACTGGTTGGGTTCACCCGGTTTAGCACTGAAGTCATCCATTTCATTGTTTAGGAAAAAGCCAGCTCCTTTTACATACAATTTGCAGCCAAAAAAGGAATTCAAGGTCGTAGTTAAAGAGACTGCATTCCCTTCAGGATCTACGATCGAGAAATGTGTTGTTTCAACGCTTTCTATCACTTCTACTTTACCTTCTTTTATTTGTTGGGAGTTGGTTTTTTCTTGTGGTTGTATATCTGAAAATCGTTCTTTGTTATACAAGGTATCTAAAAGCAGATCTACAGGAACATTGTAATAATCGGGGTCTCCCAGATGAGTAGCCCGATCCGCATATACCCTTCGTTCTAGTTCTGTTAGAATATGAATCGTTTCCGGGGTATTATGCCCCATCTTTTTGAGGTCGTAATACTCAGCTCCTTGAAGTAACTGAAGCACTGCTACTCCACCGCTGGAGGGAGGAGGCATAGAAATGATTTTATATCCTCGATAAGTGCTAGTAACGGGTTCTCGCCAGACCGCACTGTATTTTTGAAGATCCTCTTCGGAGATAAGTCCACCTCCTCGTTGCATTTCTTTAACAATTAAATCTGCCACAATTCCACCATAAAATCCTTCTCGTCCCTTATCTCGAATTTGGGCCAAAGTGCTTGCTAGTTCTTTGAATCTAATTGAATCTCCTTCATTCCAGGGATCATCTTTGACAAGAAGAAAATCGCTTCCGTTTATTTTAATGAAATCCTCTCTTTTAGCATTAAACTCTTCTGCTTGATTCGCGGTAATTGCAAACCCGTAATATGCTAGCTCAATAGCTGGTTGAATAAGCTGATGCATGGGTAATGTACCAAATTTTTCATGTAGCTTCAGTATTCCATCCACAGAACCTGGCACTCCGGCTGCCTTGTGGCCAATAGTACTTTTACCCTTAACAACATTGCCATTTTTGTCCTGGAACATCTCCCTGTAAGCAGCTGTAGGCGCCTTTTCTCTAAAATCCAACGAACCAACAGATCCATCATTTAGCCGATAAAGTGCAAACCCTCCACCACCAATATTTCCGGCACGTGGAAATACCACTGCCAGCGCAAATTTGACCGCCAATGCTGCATCGAAAGCATTTCCCCCATCTTCTAATATTTGCAATCCTACCTTTGTAGCAATCGGATGTGCAGATGAGATCATCGCTTGTTCACCTAAAGGTCCAGTCTCGGAAGGAAGTGGGATATAAGGAGAAGTGGTATCTTCACAAGTGCTAAATAGCAAAATAAAGAAAGTCAGAAAAAATATTTTTCTCATACTCATAGATTAAATCTGAAAAGCGAATCTACAAAAGACTGATATCCTGTAAATCCCAAAGGTTTAGAGATTTTTCCAAATAAGTTCAATATAGGTGATAACACTATAATAATCAATAAGAAATATGCTTAAATTTAAAGAGATACTTATAGAAATTTTGTTTATTATGTTTTAAATGATTAAATTAAACACAATAAAAGCATATGAATATGATTATTAAAGATATATAACCATCGGCAAAGATCAATTAATAGAAAGTTTCATATGAAAGATAGTTTCATCACCCCATTTACTCTGGAGATCCCAAGAGAATATAAAAAATACAAAACACAGGGCAACAAACAACAGATTCAAAAAGAAATCCCTGGAATAAAGGAAGCCTCAGTTACGGCAGAGACCAAAAACAAAGCATCTTATAAAGAGTTGCAAAACAGTCAAAAAGAATTTAACGTCGCTTCTATGATGGCAAGGACCTTACGTCAATCTTTATCTTCCAGTATGGCGGAAATATGTGAGGCTTATATCTTCGGAAAATTGACAGCTAAATTTCGGAAACTTGCAAAAATGGAAGAAGGTGAAACAGGAACGCGTCCACTGTTCTTGAGCAAATACGGTCATTTGCTTAATGGATTTGATTTCAACGCTAACGCTCCTTTCAAAGATATTTTCAGTGCTAAATATTTTGTGAAGCAAGGGTCTAAACGAGGACAGATAATTCTGCATTTCCCTTCATCCATACCTAAGAAAGCATTGAAGAGTCCTAAAAAAGCGACTAATTTTAAAATTATCACTAGGCTCATTGCCTTATCAGATTATCGGTTCGATCATCACATTCAGGGATACATGCCCTTAAGTAAAGAACTTCATGGCAAGTTTGGAACTTTCGAAAGTGCTATGTTTCCTTTTCTAAAGATACCAATGGAACCGACGACAGGAATGATCTCTGTAAATAATGGTATGGTTCCTGTAGAAACAGGATTGTTCCTGGTTATGGCTTTGTGTTTCTATAAATATGAAAATGGGAAATTTGAGCACTTGAACAAATCAAGCAGCATGCAAATACTGCAAGTACTTTAAAACATGTAACCGGTTGGTACGTACTATTACCAACCTATGAAAGCCATACTATTTATTCCTTTTGTTCTTTTCGTTCATCTCTTAGTATGTCAAGACTACTATAACAAAGCAAGAAATTGCTTTGACAAATATCAGTTAGATTCTGCCAGGTATCATATCAATATCAGTTTGGCTAAAAAACCATCGGCTGAGGATTACTTTTTAAGTGCGCTTATTTATGAGGCACAAGATGCACCACTTCGAGCATTAGCAGATTACGAAGCGGTTACACAACGAGATTCAGAGAATATAGAAGCTTACTTTCACAAGGGACTTATTTACTTCAAGACAGCCAGCTTTGTGAATGCTATCCAGGATTTTACTTATGTTATTGATCATCAAGACCTTTCACAGACAAAAGCTATTTACTTTGGAAGTGACCCTCATGGAGTCAAGGGAACGTTCATAACAACTCTTCAATCTATGAAAAGTCAAGTATTTCAATATAGAGCCATGGCTTACATGGAGTCTGGTGAATGGGACCTGGCATTAGAAGATTTTAAGAATTCGCTTCAATACGACAGTACTGCAGAACTATTCATCAATCGCTCCAGACTTTACAGTAAAATGAGTAATGTTGAAATGGCGATCTCAGATCTCAAAAAAGCAATATCCCTTGAACCCAAAAATTATTTAGCTTGGTACAACTTGGCGTTGATTGATGAATCTACACGACTTCCAGAAGAGTTAATAAACGATGAATCTTTTTCTCCACTATTTAACTTAATGGGTGCCAACGCCTATGAGAGCAAGGAATTTATCCTTGCTGTACAATACTACACCAAAGCTATTGAAAACACTCCAGATGATGATCTTGCTTTGATCGGGAGAGGCAAAGTGCTCTTAAGAACTAATAAGTTCGAGCAAGCAAGAAATGATTTTGTTAGAGCGTTACAATTAAACCCAAAAAGAACGGAGGCATTTTATCTAATCGGTAACTCTTTCTTTTATGAAAAATCGTACGATAAAGCGTTAGGATTTTATGAACAATATCTTTCTATTGATCCTCTTTATTCTTACGTTTGGTACAACGCCGCTATGTCATACTTAAGCATAAATGAGCTAAACAAAGCTTGTAATTGCTTAAAAAAAGCAGCAGACTTGAGCATGTTACAGGCAAGCTCTATGCTCAAGTTACACTGTAAAAGTCAGTAAACTAAAAGTTATCAACTGAAGGATTGAATTTAGTTGTCCTGGTTTTTAAAGTTAACTTTGACGATCAATAGATGATACGTGATAAACTATTAAAAATTGATATGCATACGCATATCTTACCCCATAGCATTCCAAATTTTGCAGAGAAGTTTGGTTACGGGGATTTCATCAGCTTACTTCATCATAAACCAGATGCAGCTCGTATGATGAAAGGTGATAAATTTTTCCGGGAAATACAATCAAACTGTTGGGATGCTCAATTGAGAATTAATGAGTATGAACAATTTGGTACACAAATTCAGGTGATTTGCACTATTCCGGTCATGTTTAGCTATTGGGCAGATGCACATGATTGTTTATACCTTTCGATGTTTTTAAATGATCATATTGTACAAGTGGTAGAGGATTATCCTCAACATTATATTGGCTTGGGTACGGTGCCGATGCAAGATCCAGACTTGGCAATAAGTGAGCTTGAAAGAATAAAAAAACTAGGAATGCCAGGGGTACAGATTGGGTCCAACATCAATAATCATAACCTAAGTAAGCCACGATTTTTCGAATTCTTTGAGGCATGCGAAGCATTGGATATAGCGGTACTAGTTCATCCGTGGGATATGATGGGCAAGCAATATATGGAAAAGTACTGGCTCCCATGGCTGATAGGGATGCCGGCAGAAACAGCTAGAGCTGCTGCATCCATGATTTTTGGTGGTGTATTTGAGAGATATCCAAAGTTACGAGTTTGTTTTGCACATGCTGGAGGGTCATTACTTGCAACAATAGGTCGACTGGAACATGGTTTTAATTGTCGTCCGGACCTGGTAGCGGTTCACAATGATGTGAACCCACGAGATTATTTAGGTAAATTTTGGGTTGATAGTATTACCCATGACTCAACTTATTTAAAGTACGTGATAGACCTGATTGGATCAGAAAAGATATGCTTGGGCTCTGACTATCCATTTCCGCTGGGCGATTTGGAGATAGGAAAGTTTATTACAGAAATGGGACTTCCTGAGAAGGATATAGATAATATTTTTTATCAGTCTACTTTAGACTGGTTAGGTTTGAACGAAGGGAACAAAGCCTCTTTTTTAGATCAGTTACAAGCTATCAATTAGAACTTTTGCAGATTGGACTTAAGAGAGAAGGCCGCCATTTTCCTTAATATTTTATACTATTTGAGAACATCCTAGTAATAAGCCAGTAGTCTATAAGCCACTCTACTCCATCTCCGAAAACTAAAATAGTCGACGCGTTTGATAATAAGTCCATCTTTGAATTCCATAGCGGCTCAAATGATATTGTGGACGTATTTGTGTGTTTTTGAAATTCATACTTTGCTTGCTGGGTACATTGGGCCATCTTTTCATAAACTACTAATCAATGACAGTCGATTTCGAGGTTTCTGTCCGCTCTTTTGATCAGCATACCCCACATTCCACGTGTCTGTATTTGATTTAAATTTTAAATATAGGATCAATGTCGTTTAGTTAAGGGTATGTAATAAGTAACTGTGTTTTAATTTTTTTTCACTACTTTTAGTACTCAGGTATAAGGGGGGTATTTCTTCCCATTTTTCCGTTAAAACTACTTCATACAGAGAACATTTATCAAAC
>JBCDKO010000204.1:0-8961 GCA_038746525.1 Bacteroidota bacterium | reverse complement strand
CTGAAAAATTTCGATTTCGAGATTTTTCAACTAGTCACAGGTACATCAGCTGCGTCGTTCGCTGCGGATCGAAGTATAAGCATACATCTTCACCTTGCTGCCTAGTATCTGATACACCTGTGACTTTCTCAGCAAGCCCTATGTAGGGTTGGTCCTGCTATTAGCACATTAGATGTGCTCATCATTTATTGATTTATTCCTACAACACTTTTAATGAAATGAGCATAAACCTGGAATCCTTAGTTTACCAACTGAGGATGAGTAAGTTTATAGGAATTCCATGTGATCATTAAAATAAACTTAGTATATAGAAATGAGCATAAAATTCCAATGCGAATGTATACCGGTCGATGGACGAATCGGTCCGCCCTGCGGTTTATAGCCAATTCCATGTATGTGATTGAAAAAAATTATGCGCATGAAAAAAATATCGGTTTCCCTGTTGTGTGGGTGCCTTATCACTAAAGGATTATTTGGTCAGTCCTCAGACCTTGAACGCATCCTGCAGGAAGTGGAGCTTAACAACAAAGAACTCATTGCCTTCTCAAAATACATAGAAGGTAAAAAGCTGGAATTAGCTTCTACCAATAATCTTCCCGATCCTCAAGTCGCAGCTTTTTACCTTCCGTTTGGTAATCATGCTAATGGGGATTATTCCGAGTTTCAGATTAGTCAATCTTTTGAGTTCCCCGGCATTTATGGAGCAAGGAGCAAATGGATTGAGAGTCGGCAAGAACTCTTGCAACAAGAATTCGAAGCAAGGCGCAAAGACATCTTACTTGAAGCAAAACAGTATGGCTTAGAGCTTATATTTTTGAGTAAACTCAAAAATATCGAGAGTGGGAGATTAGAACTATCCAGACGAGTCTTCGATCAGACCACTGAATTGTTCGAGGGCAAGCAAATCAGTGTCTTAGTGTTAAATAAGGCCAAAATTGTCTGGCTGCAACAGCAGTTTTTGATAAAACATCTTGAAGCACGACAACAAGATGTTCTCCTTTTGCTTGAAAACCTCAATGGAAGGGTCAAAATCGATTGGACTCAGACAACTTATAGCGACGATTTATCGATTCCATTATTTGAAAAATTGTGGCAGTCTGCGCTTGTACAAGATCCAGAATTAGTAAAACTAAAATATCAACAGTCAAGTGCTCAGCAAGCCTTGAGAATAAGTAAAAATCAATCGCTTCCTGATCTTGCGTTAGGATACAACTACCAGGGAGTGAGGAGTGACAATTTTTCAGGGCTTTATGCGGGAATCAGTATTCCCTTATGGAGTAACCGGAGTAAAGTAAAGGCTGCAAAATCCAACCTCGATTATCAATCAGTATTTCAGCAATCCTACTTGTCCGAAAAAAAGACAGACGTTGAATTGCAATTGGATGAATACCGGTTGCTATTTCTGAAGTACAATGAATATGCCAGCACCATTCCTGAACTAGCAAGTGAACAGAAATTGATGGAAGCCTATGAATTAGGTGAGCTTTCTTTTATGGAATACTACTCAGAAATCAATTTCTATCAAGAAGCCATTGATGCCATGCTGGAAATGGAATACGAGCTGCATAAGCTCAAATCAAATCTTTTAAAACATCAATTGTAAAACCTATTAAGAGAATTAAAATGAAAATTTCAATTGTATTTATAATATCAGCTTTATCATTTTTCATAGCTTGTTCAGACAAAAAAACTGAAAGTAATCGTGGCCACTCCCACCATACCAAATCTTCTGCCCATTCGCATGATGATGGACGTGACCATGATGGAGCAACCCATGAGCACGCTTATGATCTAGATTCACACCACGAGCAAGAAGAATTCATAGCAAATGAAGATTCTACGGAGACAGAATCCGATCGCTACACTCACGCAGATAGCGGTACCGATTACGATCAGTAAATACTAAAAGAAATCCAATATGCAGTATTTTACAATAGTGTTTTCGTTGATTATGATTTCATGCCATTCAACGAAAGATCATGGGCATAACCACTATGATGAGGACGGTCACATGTATTCGAATGAAAGTAATCTCACGGAAGATTACACGATCTGGACAGACCAGGCCGAATTGTTTGTGGAGTTTCCCACCCTCGTAGTAGGGGAAATCAGTCGATTTGCCGCCCACTTCACGGTTTTGGACGGTCATCAGCCTGTCAGAGAGGGGAGTGTCACAGTGAGCTTAATTCAAGGTAACAAAGGTATTCGCCAGACAGTGGATGCGCCTTCATCACAAGGTATATTCTCACCTACACTCCAACCGAAGCAAGCGGGATTACACCAACTGGTATTTGATATTCAAACATCTACATGGATTGACAGGATAGAGATCAAAAAAGTGATGGTTCATAAAACCATCGATGATGCTATTCTAGCACCTGCTGGCGATGAAAATGATGGCGCTATAACTTTCCTCAAAGAGCAAGCATGGAAAATAGAGTTTCAAACAATGCAGACCCGGGAAAAGGAGATTTTTGATATCATCCACACATCTGGGAAATGGACCATGACCCCTTCAGGCTATCAAACCCTAATTGCCAATGCCACTGGAAAAGTTGCTTTCCAAAATCAATCCCTGTTACCAGGTAGCATGGTAAAAAAGGGTAAAACATTAATGATCATAAAGAGCTCCGGATTAAGTACCAACAATCTTAAAGCTGAAATCGAAAAGTCCAAAGCAAATTTGAATCAGGCTCAATCAGCGTATGAAAGAAAAGAAGCGTTATTTAAATCTGACATTATTTCAAAAGCAGCATTTGAGCAGGTTCAACAAAAGTATGAGATCTCAAAAACAGAATATGAAACCCTATCATTTGGGTATGCTTCCGGTGGTATGCAAATCAGAGCTCCTTTTGATGGTTATTTACAATCAATACAGGTAGGTAATGGCGAGTTTGTGGAGCAGGGAACTGAACTGCTTACTATTGCTCGTAGTGCCAGCCGCGTTCTGGCCATAGATATTGGTTCAAATTATGCCCAAAAGCTTAGTCACATTCAAAACATTTGGTTTCAGGTAAATGATCGCTGGCTTGGACTCAATGAAGTAAACGGAAAGGTGCTATCGGTGAGTAAATCCGTTAGTGAGGCAAATCCGATGCTTACTATCTCTGCACAGGTAACACAAAGCATGGTAGCCCCGATAGGTTCGCTCACCAAGGTTGATGTCGCTCTCGGTGATCCATCAAGTACGGTAGTAGTGCCGGAAATAGCTTTGATGGAGGATTATGGTAAGTATTCAGTAGTTGTGCAACTGTCTGGCGAAAGCTTCGAGTTGCGAAATGTAACAATTGGTAAACGCAACGGAGATGAAGTAGAGGTACAAAAAGGTCTAAAGGCTGGTGAAATAGTGGTTACTAGAGGTGCTTTTCAAGTAAAAATGGCAGCTGCGTCTGGTGCAGTACCAGCTCATGGTCATGCACACTGAATAGGAAAATCATGGTGAATAAGATATTATCGATTTCCCTGCAGAACCGATTAATGGTTCTGTTTGGAGCCTTATTGCTCAGCACCCTTGGAATTTACATTGCTCGGACCATGAATGTAGATGTCTTTCCGGATCTTACCGCGCCAACTGTAACTATCCTGACGGAAGCACACGGAATGGAATCAGAGGAGGTGGAAAAGCTGGTGAGCTACCCGTTGGAAACGGCCATGAATGGCTCTCCGAACCTTCGTAGGATCCGTTCCTCTTCGGCAGCAGGAATCTCTATTGTATGGGTGGAGTTTGAGTGGGGTACTGATATTTATCGTGCTCGTCAGATTGTCGGTGAACGCATTCCTATGGTTCAGGAGAATTTGCCTGAAGGAGTGGGAACACCAACTTTGGCCCCCATTTCTTCTATTATGGGTGAAGTGATGCTGTTGGGTGTTCGCTCAGATAGACTGTCCCCAATGGAACTACGCACCCTGGTGGACTGGACAATTAGTCCACGCATTAAATCCATTGGTGGCATTTCCAATGTCATTGTGATAGGGGGAGAATTCAAGCAATATCAGGTGCTGACAGATCCGAAAAAACTGAAGCATTATGATGTGGCCCTGGAAGAACTACTGAAGAAGGTTATGGAAAGCAATGTAACCGTTCCTGGTGGAGTCATCAATCAATATGGCAATCAATACCTCGTGAAAGGTAATGGAAGGGCCTACACCCTTGAGCAATTGGAGGAGGCCTTGGTGAAAAAGGTCAATGGCCAGTCAATAAAAATCAAAGATGTTGCTACCGTAAAAATTGGAGCCTCAGACAAGATGGGTGATGGTTCCCTCAATGCGAATCCGGCAGTGATTTTGACCATTTCTAAACAACCGGATGTAAATACATTAGTGTTGACTGAAAATTTGGATATGGCGGTGGCAGACTTAAAAAATAGCTTGCCGGAGGGGGTGGAAATAGATAGCCAGATTTTTCGTCAATCCAATTTTATAGAAGCTTCCATACGTAACTTGCAGCAGACCTTGTTAGAGGGGGCTTTCTTCGTAGTTATTGTACTATTTATTTTTCTTATGAATTGGAGAACAACAGTCATCTCTCTTTTAGCTATTCCCCTTTCGTTACTTGTTTCTGTTATTGTATTGAAATTACTGGGATACACCATCAATACCATGAGTTTAGGAGGCATGGCCATAGCCATTGGAGTATTGGTAGATGATGCCATTATTGATGTAGAAAATGTGTATAAGAAATTGAGGGAAAACATCAAAAAACCAAATAAGGAACCACTACGGGTAATAGAAATAGTGAGGCAGGCATCTTTGGAAATTAGGAGTTCTGTTATTATTGCCACTCTGATTGTGATTGTGTCCTTCATTCCTCTTTTTTTCCTGGGCGGCATGGAGGGGCGATTGCTTCAACCTTTGGGTATTGCCTTTATTACTTCCGTCTTAACGTCCTTGGTTGTGGCCATAACCGTTACCCCTGTGCTATGTTCTTATTTACTAAAAAGTGAAAAAGCGATCGGCAAACAAGCAGAAGGAACATGGATGGAACGATGGTTGCAATTAATGTATGTTTCTATTCTGGATCGGATACTCGCATTTCCCAAAACTGTTATGGGGTTAACGGTAGCTGCTTTTACCATTACTTTGATTTTGTTTCCGGGTTTAGGTCGAAGCTTTCTTCCGGAGTTCAATGAAGGATCATTGGTCATTAGTGCGGTAGGACTTCCAGGTATGTCCCTTGAAGAAAGTAACAAAACCGGTCGGTTAATTGAGCAGTTACTGCTAGAGCTACCTGAAGTAGACGTGGTTACACGCAGAACAGGACGTGCAGAACTGGATGAGCATGCGCAGGGAGTCAATGCCGCCGAAATAGATGTGCCTTTCACTTTATCTGGAAAAACGAAGGAGATGTTTTTTGAACAAGTACGAACCAAATTGAGTATAGTGCCAGGGGTGAATATTACATTAGGCCAACCTATCGCCCACCGAATAGATCATATGCTTTCCGGTACACGCGCCAATATTGCCATTAAAGTTTTTGGAGATGACCTTCAACAATTGTTTCAATTGGGAAAACGTATTGAAACCAGTGTCTCAGACATTGAAGGCATTGCTGACGTGGCAATGGATCAGCAGATTGAAGTGCCCCAAATCCGGATCACGCCTGATCGGCAAATGTTAGCAGCTTATGGTCTTACCGTAGGTGACTGTATGAAGCAGATAGACATTGCCTTTGCAGGGGAAAAAGCAGGTGAAATATATGAAGGTCAGCAATATTTCGATTTAATAGTCAGATACGAAAAGGACTATCGCAATTCCGCTGAGATTATGAACACAGCTTTGGTCAGTTTACCTGGCGGAGGCAGGGTTTTGTTGAATCAAATAGCAAAAATCGAATCAAATAGCAGTCCGAATGCTATTAGTAGGGAAGGTGTACAGCGTAAGATAGTAGTAGCGGCTAATGTAGCTGGTAGGGATTTGCGTGGAGTGGTTACAGATATTCAACGAACTATCGAGGAAGAAATAGCCTTGCCTCAAGGCTATCGCATACAGTATGACGGGCAGTTTAAGAGCGAGTACCAGGCTTCACAAATGCTACTTTCAACAGCTATTGTGGCTGTTTTAGTCATCTTTCTGCTCTTGTACTATGAGTTTAAAAATGTTAAGCTGACGTTTGTAGTTCTCCTCAACTTACCACTTGCGTTGATTGGAGGAATCTTGATGGTGTACTTTACTACCGGAATTATCAGTATAGCAGTTACCATCGGTTTCATAAGTTTATTTGGTATTGCCACTAGAAATGGCATTCTACTGGTCTCTCGGTATGAAGACCTGAAACAAGAAGGTTTCAAAGGAATAGGTTTGCTAAAACAAGGAGCTATCGACCGGCTAAATCCTATACTTATGACTGCTTTTACCACCGGATTGGCTTTAATTCCCCTGGCACTAAAAGGTGGGGAGTCCGGAAATGAAATTCAAAGTCCTATGGCTGTGGTGATTTTGGGAGGACTACTCTCGGCAACCATATTAAATCTGATGGTAATACCTTGCGTCTATGGATTACTTATGTCGAAAGAGCATAATAAATAGGATTTTGAAACATAGCACTTTATTGTTGATGATCACTTGTACCAAGAGTTTATAGAAAAGACAAGATCGATGCAGTAGTATTAAAAAAAGTATCGCTTGAGACCACTGCCAGATAGATGAAACTTACGGTCTGAACGTCAAACAGCATCTGTATTTTGGTAAAGGAATTAAAACGCTTTATATAATTTAACGTGAGTTCGGCGAATTGACTAAAGAAAGTACCATTTCTCTTTTATTTTTCATGGAGATGGAAGGTTTTTTGTCAAGGAACTGATAAGCCGCCAAGCAAGCCATTGCATGGTTTGAAGGCGTTGTCAATAGCGCGGTGCATGGTATGCCAGAGATCAAAGATGTGTTTGAGGAAATCAATGACGGTTTTAATAATCGCCCTTTTTTTCAATAGGAACTTATCTTTTATGGGCATGAGCTTATTTTTCATGTTCTTTCGAATCTTACTCATCGGCCAACGTCCTTTTTCAATGAGGATCTCCACCAGCTTAGCTGATAGGTAACCTGCATCTCCAAAGCGTTTTCCTTCGGTTATTTTTTGAGTGAGTGCTAAGATGATTTGCTGCTTTACATCGGATTTATTGCCAGAAGAAAACACCAAGCTGATCAACTCTCCGAGCGGATCAATGATCAGGTGTAGTTTAAGGCTGTAAAACCAACCAGTAGCGGTTTTGCCTCTTTGGGCCAGGGATTTAACTACCCGGTGGGAGTGGATTCGGCGATGGTGGCAAACAGGTAGTTTGGTAGCATCAAAGTAGTAGTTTCCTGAACGGTGTGAAGCAGTGAGGAAATGAGTAAAAAGAAGGAGCGGAATGTCGACCAACTTCTTCCATTCTATGAATCGGTGATAAGAAACCGCAGATGGAAAATAGGATTTCCATTTTTCTAACATGCCCTATTGATAGAAATAGTTAAAGCATTTGAATCCGGAGAAATGATAGAAAATGACCATGGCCATCACTTCTGACTCACTCATCCTACTTTTTGGAAAAGCGAGTTTTTTTTATAGGGTGTATGTAATGGGTAGCTAACTACCGCTGATATCCCTTGAAGAAATCATCGCACTTTACGAAAATTTCGGTGAGTTTGTCGGTATATTTCATCGTGATCAGATGATAAAGTTTAAAATTTATTTATTAGAAACGTATCACTTTTTGAATAACCCTGATCCCTTTCTTTGAGATTTCACCAAAAAACCACCTCTAACTACCATAAAAACCAATATTGCCTCGAACTCACGTTAGTTTAATTCTATTTTCCAAGAAATACTTTTCACCATGCTTTTTAAATTGATTGAAATGAATTGTTTCCTCCGTCAGTGTTTCAATTGAAGCCCCTCTCGCAACAAAATAGTACTTTCATCCCAGCTATGAAAGCTGCTTCAGCTCCCTGGACATCAAGTATCTAGTAACATCATCTCCTTTTTTACCTACGATAAACATCAAATCTGAAGCATTATCTGCATCATTGATTAGTTTGTTAACTATTCCGCTAGATTTAAACTGACTTCTGCTACCTGGATGTAGAGCTAGAAGCCCACCCATAATTAATTGCCCTTGTGCCCTATGGTCTCCATCCAAAGCCCTTTAAAATAGGACCTCCAAGCAAATGGAATGCTGCATCACTTAAATAATTACCAGTAATATTCTTCCCAGGTTGAGTTCTTATTGGTGTACCATAGACAGCTTGCTTCTTAGCTGTCCATTTTCTTGTTTTTACCATCGGATACCAAAATAGTCTCTTAAGTCCTTTCCAACACTTTGGGCAATCACCATAAGGATCATTATATCTAATTGGGTTGTTAAAAGAATAGCTATAAGAACTCCATCGATGATTAAAGGGTATATCGGCCAATGGATCGACTTGCCAGAATCTTCCGAGCACATAGTCATAAACTCTATGTTTAGTCATATCCACGCCTAACTCGAAAATTCGTTCAGTTGGAAAAGTTATCGCTCCGATTCCCTGATTAAACAGATATCTCTGTGGCGTACTTGCCGTCCTTTGGTACTCTCTAAACTGTAACCCGAAAGGGTAGTAGTTACTTGCACTCACTACATTCGTTTTGCCATGGTACACCATAAAATCATCCCAATGGATGGCTACTTCCTCTGCGTTTTCATTACTCAGGTAAGCCAGGATATAGCCTTCTCTATCCGCAATGATTTCATTCAAAGAGATCGTTTCTTGCACACCAAACTCCTTGTGCTGCGGTGCTGATCTGTGAGAAGCCGGCTCGCACGTAGTTCCATCTCCTGATCAAAGAAGAGGTGGAATACCCACAAAATTTGGCACAAAAATTATCAGGCTGCGGTTTTAGTTTTATTGAAGTAGGCACTTAATAAATAGTCAAGTTTTTGCAGTAGACCGGGCTATGAGCTACCATTCTATCCATCAGACGGTCAAATATTTTACCTTTCATCAGAT
>JBCDKO010000203.1:0-8966 GCA_038746525.1 Bacteroidota bacterium | reverse complement strand
TTATGTCCCTTTACATTTTTTCACATGGCGGGCATTGACTAAAACAACTTCAAAACCCATAATCTTGAAGATCACAAATAATGGCCTCCAATAAAAGCCTGTCGATGCTAAAGCAACTGTTTTTACTTTATGAGACTGTAGATACTGGGCAATTTGATGTAGATCTTCAGTACATACACCAAACTCTGAAACCTTGTCCTGAGATACACACACAAAATGGCTCTTACTGCCTATGTCTATTCCCGCTGCATGTGGATTGACTATTGGCATAGAAACTACCTGTTGGCTTGGATTGATGTTCTTCTTTTTCATGCTTATACTTTACCAACCAATACATCAAATAAGCCTTCGATAGGATGTATTCAAATAGGTATATACTCACATACTGGATATTGCTTAAAACTAAGCAACTCACCAAGTTTCATCTCAACACAACTTATGACCATGCTAAACAAGGGGTTCTTTAAACACCAGGTAAAAAACGGCCTACTCCCCGGCATTCCCAAAGTTATCTGATTTTGACCTCAAAAAAATATGAAGATGGCTAAACGACATTGAATATTTAATAATAAAAAAGATAACCTTTCAGTTTGATCCAAACTAGTACCGTCCATTAAGCACCTTTTCAAACGGAGTGAGAACAGCGTTTTCATTTATAAATATGGTGTAATCAAATCCCTTGTTTGATTTTAAAATGTTGTTTTCAGGTATGTGCTTGATGAGTGTTGCATCATTGACTTTAAGTTGTTTTGGATAATTGTAATTAATTTTTTTTAAGTCACTCGCATTGATGAAATTTTTGTAGAGAGCCGAAATGCGAATGTTCATAACTCTTCCTTTTATAGGTGATGATTCTCTGTGCTCAAGATCATAGATCGATGATTTCTTCATCACATGACGCATGCCTATCGGACAAAGGATTCCAACCGAAGGGTAAGATTCAAGTAGTTCCATAAAGTTTTTGTAAATCAGCCGATCTCTAAATCTATAATTTTGGTTTGGGTTGGTATAATCAAAAGTAAGACCATCATCCATCTCCAGGATCATGGTTGCAAACTTTGTGAAATCTTCATTAAAAAAATCAATGTACTGTTCACTATTATCTTCCAAATCGTTAATTGTGTCAATGATGAGTTGCTGTATCCATTCCCGATCATAATAATACATAATGGCTAGTCCCTCATAAGATTCACGGTGTAATTTAGTTTCCTCATATATTCGTTTAAATTCACCAATAGTGGTTTCAAGGGAATCAGGAATCGTTTTGGAACCTATGAACTGGTTGATCATAAAAATGGCAGCTTCCATTTTGTATTCGATATCAATACTTTTAACTACAACCCGGTCTTCCTCCGGAAGTGTGAGATTAAAGGCTCTCAGGTCTTTAAAGAACTTACGATTTTCTTTAGCCCATAACATGGTATTTCTGGTGATATGTTGTAGCATCAATTCATCACCTGTCAGTAAATACTCATTGATCATGAATGCTGTACTTTTTCCATGCTCAATTGCGAAAACCCGAACGTTAGCATGTTTATGAAGATATCTAAGCAACTTCAACGTAGCTTTTGGAACACTTTTTATGTTGTGCCAATGTTCAGCAAGTGCGAACAACTGTTGGTCAGCTATTTCTATTGTTTCAAATCCGGAGAAATCATCATTGTTTTCAATATTGATAGAATTAACGAATTCGAAATTCTGAGAAAATCCCAACATTGTCAACACAAGAAGAGTATTACTGAAAACTTGCCTTTTTATCACATTCAGTTCCCTGACACTAGTTTTTCATCAGTATGTACGTTAAGCGATGTTGAAAAGTGACAAATAGTAACCCACCAAGCTTTTTTCTATTGAGATTAAGCCTACATGATTACTTAAGACCAGGTTCATTTTGAAGCAATTAATGAATAATTCCATCTAAGCAAGTTTTTAGTAACCCCTACTCAGACACAGGGATATTATTTCATCATTAAGGTTTGTGGGCTTCGCAAAACCCCTGGGGAAAAGTTGGCTTTTCAACGTTACATCAGGCTTAGCTCAAAGCAGATTTGATCTTGAAACGAAGCTTAAAAAATCAAGAATAGTTTGAAAGCAAAAAGCATTTGTGGTGGTTTAGACGTATCTTATATGTTTAACTTATGTCTTCCGTAATTAATCGCGTCTCAAGCTTACGTTCCCATAACCAGAATCAATCCGAATTATTTTATCCGTGTTCTCTTTACCAATCTTTCCTTTATAAAAAGCCTTGTTTGATTCTTTAACCTGATAATTAAAAGTCGCATCTACTTCTGAAGAAACTTTTAAGTCAGCAAAGCTAAACTCCGCGTCAATGTTTGCAGAAAGCCCTGGTTCAATATTAATTTCATATGAACCAAACTTACCATCAATATCCACCAGAGTAAATGATTTAGCTAATCTTTCGATACTGAAATCGCCCAGATAACTGCAATCTAGTTCCAGACTTCCGGTTAATTCTTCTATTTCAAATCCCGAAAAATGAACCTCTGCTTCTATTTTATGCGCTTTCTCAATTTCCACTTTTCCATACTTGCTTTCCAGCTCTAAGTCTTCCACTAGTCCTAATTCTAAGTCAGAAAAACCTTGTTCAAGCTCAATTATCGATCCCGATTCCATATCGAGCTTGCTATATTTAACCTTAAAATCTCCCCGTTTGATATTTCCAAGACTCCCACTTCCGAAGGATAATCTTATTTCAGAGTTTCCATTCACGTCCCCTACTTTCATCGAACCGTAAGAAACGTCCAGGTCTAAATGAGAACCTCTATCTCCCATGGTCACATCACCAAAGCTATTTTGTATGATTAATGGATTCTGTTCAGGCATATGAATGGTATAGTTGATTTCAAATCCTTCTTCATTTTTATTTTTACCACTATTGGAGATTTGCGATTCGAATGCTATTTCTGAATTGCTTTCGTCGATATCTACATCTAGGACATCTAGCATTTTTTGCGCACGGTCCTCATTTCGCCCCTTTCCAATCATTTCTATCTTTATAGAAAATTCATTTTTGTCCCATGAGTTAACTTCTACTTTTCCAAATTTATTCTCTATCCGAAGAGAGGTAGTTGCGCTCACTTTATAATATTTTTCAACGTATTTCTTTTTTTCATCCTGATCTTTGGCGATACATAAAAACGTAAGAATAAATAAAAGGGCACTTACACTATATTTCAATAATGGATTCTGTTTCATCTGTTTTTTCTTTGATGTCTTCTAAAATTTCCAGTTGTCGGTTAAGAATATCCAATCTCAACTGCAGGTTGCTGATCATGGCATTTACAACACGTTCACTGGAAGAATTGGTTTGGTAGGTTTTCTTGAGCTCGTTATACATGGAGTCAAGCTGATTGATTTCTAAAAGGAAGACCTCTTCATAGTCTGGTGTCAATTCTTTTTTGATAAATTCTTTTCGTTGGTTAATCATGGAAACATAATAATCTTCCGCATCCATAAATTCCTGACTCAACTCAGGACCTTTTGAGTTCATATTTATCTGATTTATCAACAACGCAATGGTAGAGAATAAGAAAAGCACCGCTGCGGCTTTCCAGGTGAAATGAAACGCTGGTTTCTTTTTTCTCAGCTTCTTATCAATTTTATGCCACAGCTCATCCATTGGCTCAGCCTCGTCAAATGCTGATTGGTTGTCCATGATGAATTTTTCAAATTGGTCACCCATAGTTCACTTCCTGTTTTAAGATTGTTTTTAATTTATCTTTTGCCCGTTTATATTGGGACTTGGATGTAGATTCAGTAATTCCTAATATTTCACCGATTTCTTTATGATCATATCCTTCAAATAAATAGAGTGATAACACGGTTCTGAATCCTGATGGCAGTTCACGCATCACTTTTTTTATCGACTCAACCGTATAGGCAGGTTCCGTTTCTTCAGTCCAATCCACTTTTGGTTCATGCTCTTTCATTTCATTCACAAGCATCAAATCCTTTTTATTTTTTTGTAAATAATTCAGTGCTTTATTCACTACTATTCTTTTCAACCAAGCTCCAAAAGTGGCATCCTCGCGGTAGCCATTCAGATTTTGAAAGGCGTTGACAAATGCTTCCTGCAATACATCTTCAGCGTCTGCCTGTTCACCAGTGATTCTAAGCGCAGTATTGAACATAGCTTTTTTGTACAATTTATAGATCTCAAATTGAGCCTCACGGTCATGTTCCCTACATCTCTTAATCAGATCAGTGTGAATATTTACCGTTCCTCTTGCCAATTCTAAAACTTATTTGTCTTAAAGACCTCTCGGTTAGATCATGGTTGCATGATATGATTAATTTTAAGTTAAAATAGTATGGTGTTACGTGTCGATAGGTCTGTCTCGTAGAAATAAAACTTTTCAAAATTATACCTCCTGGACTCGTCTTGAGGGTATTGACCAGAAAGTAGAAATAATGAAGAAATTTTTGAAGTTACTGGTTTTTGTCTCTAATGCAGCCTTTTCTCAAGATTTGGATACGCTGTCTGTAGATACACTAGCCATGGATACTGCAGGATTAGATTCCGTGGAAAAGGTGGCTCCTTATTATGCAGCTGCTTATTTAATGGGTGAGGTGAGGATAGCGCCTCACTTTGAAGGCACTAACATTGCTACAGGCTTAGGGATAGGTATTCAATATAATAGGTTCCAGCTTGGATTTGAAGTATATAATTTTCAAGGAACTATAGAGACGCTGGTCATTTTCCCGAATGTTTTCTCACTGGACTATAAATATGCAGGCCCTACTGTAGGTTTTGAGGTTTATGATCATAAATGGTTTAGTGTAGATCTTATGGCTTCTTACAGGAGAGGGGATATGATTTGGAAGGAAATAGAAAGTGATACTGATTTCTTCAGAGATGAATTTGATATCCTGTCATTTAAAGTGAGCATAGATTTAGATCGTTTCAGATATGCAAAGCCCTACTTTACAGTGGGATATCAGAAAACAAATAATTTAATTTTAGAGAGAGTGGATAATCAAGAATTTACCGGAATATTTTTTGCCATTGGGATGCGAATAGGTTATTTTAATCAATAACTCATTTATTTACAGATATTTAAGGTAATTAATCTAAAAAAGTGATGGTGAGCATATTTAGATTTTTATTTTTCTTTCTCTTTTCAATGATAATCCTGTGTGTAAAAGGGCAAAACGCATATAAACTCTATAGAAAAGCAGAAGAAACGTTCTTTGATGAGAGATTCGGTGAAGCAGTTCCTATATACGAGGCGATATTAAAATTAGATTCTCTATATGAAGATGTTCCTTACAAGCTAGAGATCGCCCAACTCCTCTCAAATCGCCAGTACACAGATATGTCCAATTTTCTAGCTTTTGAGGAGGTCATGTCAGAGAAAGACAAGTTTTACTATTATTGGAAAGGTCGTGTATTATTAGAAGAGTATCAATTTGAAAATGCAATAGTGGCTCTAAATAATTTTGTAAAACGGCCGGAAAGAAAAAAAAGCTCAATTATCAATGAGGCGAAAAAATGGATTGAAGAAGCAAAAACCGCTAAAATACTTTTTGACAATCCAGAAGACTACGAAATTTATCTCTTACAAAAAGGAGTGAATACCCATACCGCAGAGTTAAGCCCTGTGTTTTTTGCAGATAAGGAAGAATTGCTTTTTTTGTCCAATAGAAACGAAAATAAGCCGAACGAATTTCAAATATATCATACAAAGCATCAAGGTAATCGAGTATGGACAAGCCCTACAATTGTTAGTAATGTAGGAACGTTCACAAGAGAGAATGCAAACATTGAGGTGGTTGATGAAGATGGTCGATTATTTCAATTTAGGAAGAATAAAGGAGGTGATCTTTACTACAGTGAACCAACTAACAGTAAAGACGGGTGGTCTGAACCCAAAGAATTTGATAGTAAAATTACTTCTACACATTTAAGTTCTCATTTTTTTATTAATGAGCATGAAGATCGAATCATTTTTGCAAAAGAAGTAGGGAGCAAAAGTGAACCCAATCTAGATTTGTATGAATCTTTCCTGGATCTCCAGTCCGGCAAATGGAGTAAGCCATTAGTTTTTGCTTCCAACATCAATAGTAATTTTAATGAGGACAGCCCTTTCCTAAGTGCTGATGAGAAGACACTGTATTTCGCATCTGATGGCCATGAGACGATGGGTGGATATGATATTTTTAAATGTGAATATGATGCGTCTTCGAGTAGATGGTCCGACCCGGTAAACCTTGGCTTTCCTATCAATTCACCCGACGATGAGATTCACATTAAATTAAATCCTGACCAAAGATCAGGTTATTTTACCTCAAACAGACTGAACACTTTCGGAGATTATGATATCTTCTTTTTCTGGGAAATCAGTACCATAAAAATAAAAGGAAGAGTGCTTGATGGTGCAACGGGAAAACCTGTTACTGATGCAAGAATTTTCTTTAGGCCTATTGAATATACTGATTTATACTACTTCTCTGAAATTAAAGAGAACGGAGCATATTCGACTCAAATAACTTCAGATGATGTATTCAAAATTGAGGTGAAATTTGCAGACAATTCCATTATTAAACTTGAGGAGCTTGAAATTCATGAAACAGGGGGCGCGAGTACTACCTATATCAAGGACTTTTATGTCGGGGATGTAACTAACAATGTGGTTTCTTCTGGTGGACAGAAGAACGTAACCACAGTAGCAAGAGCAGAAGATAAACCGGTTTTAAACCAACCGAGTATTGATGTCTCGAATATTAAAATCCAAAAAGAAGTTCGATATGATGATGAAGTCCTAACAAAAGCCATTGAACAACCAGAAAGCCTTGGGAAAAAAGCAATGGCTCGAAATATTTATTTTGAATTTGATGATACTCAAATCAAAAAGGAGAGCCTTCCAATCCTTAACAGATTGCTCCAATTACTGCAAAGCAGTCCTAATCTGAAAATTGAAATAGCCGGTCATGCTGATAATATCGGCTCTAATCAAATAAATAAAATAGTTTCTCAAAGAAGGGCGGAATCCGTGAAAAAATGGCTAGTTCAAAAAGGTATTGATGCCAATAGGATACTCGCAAGAGGATATGGAAAGGAAATACCATTGGCTACCAATGATGATGAGTTCGAAGGTAGAGAACTAAATCGCCGAATAGAAATTATCGTGAGATAGATTCTCTTTCGCTTTCTTGTTATGTTTAGTTTAAAGTAATCAATATGTTTACCTCAGTAATTACAGGGTTAGGGCATTATTTACCAGATAATGTGGTAACCAATCATGATTTATCTAAGATAATGGATACCAGTGATGAATGGATCATTGAGCGAACAGGTATCGAGGAGAGAAGATGGATAGATCCTAAAACCGATGATAGCCCTAGTACCATGGGTACGAAAGCTGCCCGCATAGCGATAGAGAACGCAGGATTATCACCGGAAGATATTGATTTTATCGTTTTCGCTACGTTAAGTCCTGACTATTATTTCCCTGGCCCCGGGGTTATGGTTCAGGAACAACTAGGTATAAAAGAAGTTGGAGCACTTGATGTTCGCAACCAATGCTCTGGATTTATTTATGCACTCTCCGTGGCAGATCAGTTTATTAAGACAGGTATGTATAAAAATGTTTTGGTAATAGGTGCGGAGAATCATTCAGGGGGTTTAGATAAAACTACAAGGGGTAGAGGAGTGACAGTCATATTCGGTGATGGAGCCGGCGCTGTGGTGGTTCAAAGATCAGAAGACGCCTCAAAAGGAATCCTCTCCACACATTTGCATTCAGAGGGGAAGTATGCCAAAGAACTAGCTTTAATAGGACCAAACACAGGTCATTGGATACCCGAAATTATAGAGGAGAATAATTCACAAGACATTCCTTATTATCCTTACATGAATGGGAATTTTGTTTACAAACATGCAGTGACCCGCTTTATGGAAGTCATTTATGAGGCATTAGCTGTTAATAACCAAAAACCTGAGGATATAGATTTGCTTGTTCCGCATCAAGCCAATCTTAGAATTAGCCAGTTTGTGCAAGCTAAAATGGGATTGTCAGATGAAAATGTTTATAACAACATCATGAGATACGGAAATACTACAGCAGCATCTATTCCGATTGCGCTTAGTGAAGCCATGATAGAGGGTAAAATAAAGAACAAAAGCCTTGTTTGCCTTGCCGCTTTTGGAAGCGGCTTCACTTGGGCTTCTGCATTGATCCGCTGGTAAAATCAGCATTGTGTTATTTCCGTACCTCTTGTTCTTAAATTTTATCAATTATAAGAACATTGATTTGGTATGTGTTTATGATTTTCACAAAAAAATAGTAAATTTTTTAAAATTGACTTATTTAATTCAAAAGTTAAATTTAGTCAAAAGAGAAGCCTAATTATGTAAATTTGTATCTATCTATTATTTATTTGTATAAAATCAACCTTTAATGAATTTCTTTAATTTCAAGAAAAAGAGCAAAACCATAAAACTCTCACAATCTGATACAGGTGAATGGATGGTTAAGAAAGGTTTGAGTGTACTTTACATTGGCAGTAAAGAAAAATGTGAATTCCTTGTAAGGCAAACACAAAGTGCTTGATTTTGACAGCTAAAGGAAGCTAGCTTAAGTGACTCGAATAGATTAATGATTTCATATTTTTATACGTAAGGATATCCACGAATGCGAGTGCAAGCTGTTATCATAAATTAGTGCATCATAAGTAATTATAACCTGTAGCGTGCTTTTTGCTTTTTCATCACCCTATTGAGATACCTTTCTTAAATCTATCTATATTTCCTACTTCGCTGCTACCAACAAGCAAAGTAGTTCTTTAACTAAATTAGGACCTGTTGAGAAACGTTTTTTCAATTCAAAAAACACGTTTATGTGGTCAAAAGATACTGTTTAGTAAATTTCTTTTTCAATAGGTGCAAGGTCTTCGAGCAGATGCTTCCATTTTCGGTGCACTGAAAAAGCTCGAAATCGAGATTT
>JBCDKO010000202.1:0-9039 GCA_038746525.1 Bacteroidota bacterium | reverse complement strand
TCGAGCTTTTTCAGTGCACCGAAAATGGAAGCATCTGCTCGAAGACCTTGCACCTATTGAAAAAGAAATTTACTAAACAGTATCTTTTGACCACATAAACGTGTTTTTTGAATTGAAAAAACGTTTCTCAGCAGGCCCTAGGTATCATGAAAGTAAACCAACGTATTCTTTCGTTAATAGTCATCCCATTCAAGGCGATTGATCATTGAAAAATGGCCATGGCCATAACAAAACATGATGCTAAGGTCTAGCAATTCATGATTGAATCTTTTCTTTCAATGAATCCATTCAAAAAATCACCGAAAGACTTACACGGCTTTCCCAATCGTTCATTACTTATGAAATCATGTTTGAGGCCACTCTGAAAAGTCGAAATCAAGTCAAAAATCTACTTTACGGTCAAATTCGAGGATTGAAAAAGCCTGAAATAGGCTTTTTCGGGGCAGACTCATATTTAATAGGGTATCATACAATGAAAAACCCCACTTGATGAGGTGAGGTTTATGTGAGTATAAATTCAATGTTGCCTTTCGTCCTAGTTTAGATTCATTTCAACGCTTCTATTGATGAAGTTTGTCAAATCTTCACCTGTCAACATACCTTGTGACAATAATGCCAGATCGTAAGCTTGCTTAGCGAACTTTTGCTTGTCGTGATCAGATTCCGCTTCCAGGATCTTTTTAGACATCGCGTGATTTGCATTAACTGCTACACTCAAGTTTAGTGGCATTTCACCAAACATCATCGGCCCACCACCACCGTTTGCCTGCATATCATTCATTCGTCGGATAAATTCTGGTAAGGTAATAGTAACCGGTAAATCATCCGTAGCCATTGGTTCAATGTTTACCGTGTTGCTTTTGTTATTGATAGCCTTTTCGAAAACCTCTTTCAGCGTGTCTTTTTCCTGGTCTGAAAGCACCGATTCTTTCTTTTCGTCCTTGTCAATCAACTTGTCGATCACATCAGCATCTACTCGCTGTAGCTGGAATTTCTCGTTTTTCTGCTCCAGGTGACCGATAAAGTGCGAATCTATCTGTCCACTGAAATCAAGGATATCATAGCTTCTTTTTTTGGCAGTCTCTATGTAACCATGTTGTTGTCTTTCGTCGGTCGTATAAAGCACCACTACTTTCTTATCCTTGTTTGTTTGATTTGTCTCTATGTGTTTTCCATACTCTTCAATAGTGAAATATTTTTTTTCAAGATTTTTCACCAAAGCAAAATCTTTTGCTTTCTCATCAAACTTTTGCTCGGAGATCATTCCGTATTTTACAAATACACCTATGTCATCCCATTTCTTCTCATACCCTTCACGATCATTTTTAAAGAGGTCGCTAAGCTTATCAGCTACTTTTTTAGTGATGTATCCATTGATCTTTTTTACATTGGAATCTGACTGTAAATAGCTCCTGGACACGTTTAATGGGATATCAGGCGAATCAATCACCCCATGTAGCAACTGTAAAAATTCAGGCACCACGTCTTTTACTTCATCAGTGATGAAAACTTGTCTCGAATAAAGTTGGATTTTGTTTTTTTGAATTTCGAAGTCCTTTTTCAACTTAGGAAAGTAAAGAACGCCAGTCAAGTTAAATGGATAATCAACATTCAAATGGATCCAAAAAAGCGGATCTTCGCTAAATGGATATAGGGTTTTATAAAACGATAAATAATCTTCATCTTTCAGATCATTAGGCGTTTTAGTCCAAATCGGCTCTACATCATTAATGATATTGTCAACTTTGACAGTTTTATACTTAGTCTGACCGTCTTCGTCTTTGCCGTCTTCTACGCTTTTGTCTTTTTGCCCGAATTTTACAGTAATAGGCAAAAACTTCGAATATTTAGCCAGGATACCTTGTATTCTATGTTGCTCTAAAAACTCTTCTGAGTCATCAGCGATGTAAAGGATAATATCTGTTCCTCTGGTTTTTCGCTTTCCTTCCTTGATTTCAAAATCAGTATCTCCTTTGCCTATCCACTTGGCAGGCTCGGCGCCCTCCTGATAAGAAAGCGTGTCTATTTCTACCTTTTTTGCTACCATGAAAGCGGAATAGAAACCAAGACCAAAGTGACCGATGATTTGCTGATTATCTGCTTTGTCTTTGTATTTCTCTAGAAACTCGGTTGCACCAGAAAAAGCAATCTGATTAATATATTTTTTGATTTCATCGGCAGTCATACCGATACCATTATCTGAGATAGTAATCGTTTTATTCTTTTTGTCGAAGGACACTTCGACAACCAAGTCACCAAGCTCTCCGGTGTATTCACCAAGAGAAGCAAGTTGTTTGATTTTTTGTGAGGCATCTACTGCGTTGGAAACTAACTCACGGAGGAAGATTTCGTGATCGGAATACAGGAATTTTTTGATGATTGGAAAAATGTTTTCCGTGTGTATGGATATAGTACCTTTTTCAGCCATTGTTTTACAGTTTTGAATTAATGTGTACCACCGTATCAAATCTTATTCCAGAGCAGGTAGACTGTCAGGTTGGCAGGGGCTATTTTATCTATAATATAAATAGGTTTACGCGCTCTTGAAAAAGTATACGTAGTCTCTTTTGCCTCCAGTTCTATCTCTATTCATTCATACATCCATCTTTTCTAAGTCCTCTATCAACCTCAGAAATCCTGACCTGACGTAAAAATCAATGTTCGTAAAAACACCATAATGACTGATGCAAATTTCCTTTTTTAAACTATAAAAGATGTTTTTGAACTTAAAATGATACCGGATTACGACAAATAGATTTACGAGAAACATCTATTTTTAGAGAATTTAAGGGGTCGAGTCAGGAGTTCTGAACCTATAAATCATTGGTAAAGAAAGATGTGTTAGCTCCTTGGCTTGCAGGGCATAAAAACTGGACTTTAATACAAGTTTTGAATGATCAAATCGGCATTATGGTATTCACTATCAAGTTCCTGTATCCTGATTTCAATATCTTTTTAAAGCCTTAATAGATAATCAATAATAGGGATACTACTTTTTACGGTTTCAATTATCCTTACTACTTAACTATCCTTACTAAATGAAACTAAATCATTGAGAAGTATCATTTTTTTGCGGACTCTTATCAAATTCTTATAAGAGAGAGCGGTTTCTCTTGAAAAAATCGGATAAAAAAGTATATGCTTCTTCAAGATTCCCCTTTCAACTAAATACAGCGTTATTATTAGCCGAATCACTTTATGGCCCTTACCATCTCCTTTTTGCCCATCGCACCTCGCAGGGTTTCTACACGAAAACCTACTTTCGCAAGATTGCGCTTAAACTGTCCCTGAGCACAGTAAGTTGTAAGCGTCCCCCCTAAAGATAGTAGGTTATAGCACTTCCTCAGATTTTCAGGTGACCAAACTTCCGGTTGCTTGCTTGGAGCAAACGCATCAAAATAGATGATGTTGAATGTTTCAAAAGTGTTAAAGTCTTCGAGTTTAATAGAGGTTTTGTGCAACACAAAGTATGGAGTTATCGCTACTTCTTTTTCCCAAGGGGACTCATGGATTTTTGATAGCAGCTCCATCTCTCCATCATTTTCTGCAAAATTCAACCGCGCATATAGGTCTTTTTTGATTGGGTATGGTTCTATAGAAGTAAAATGAATTTTTTGCTTATGATTATGTGCAGCTTTAGCGGTAAGAAAGGGATTGAGCCCTGTCCCCAAGCCCACTTCTAAAACATAAGTCTTACTTACGCTATTCTGACCTAACCAATAGCCCAATCCATTTTTGACAAATACATGTATAGATTCTCCCTTTGCTCCTCTTATAGAATGATACGCCTCATTGAGCTGATCATCAAAAAGACTATGAGAACCATCTTGGGTAGTGATTATCTTAATTGGCATATATCTTTTGACTAGTCACCTTGAATTCATTCTGGGTCTACTACCAGAAGCCTTTGCAAAACCCGCCTTTTGGCCCAACTCTTCGTTACTCAAAATTTTCAAAAGCCTCATTTACGACCAGTAAACTTCGTTTTTGAAATTCTGAAAGCCTCGATTTGAGCCAAAAATCCAGTTTTGAAAAGGCTTCTACTATTGAAATGATGTTTAAACATAACCGGTAAATCCAAATGGCCGCGTAAGCCTGTTTGAAGAATAGCATGTGCTTTTGACAAATAAGGTAACGGTCATTCTTTATAGATAAGTGCCACAGCATGTGCCGCCACTCCTTCTTCTTTCCCCACGAAACCCAATTTTTCTGTGGTGGTGGCTTTAATGGATATATCGTCCTCTTCTACCTTCATCGCATGAGCAAGGGCCTTCTTCATCTTAGGGATATGTGGGTTTACTTTGGGCTGCTGGAGACAAATGGTAGAATCTACGTTACCTACTTTATATCCTTTCTCTTCTA
This sequence comes from Bacteroidota bacterium, assembly GCA_038746525.1. Lineage (GTDB taxonomy): Bacteria > Bacteroidota > Bacteroidia > Cytophagales > Cyclobacteriaceae > Ekhidna. The sequence goes on along the minus strand of JBCDKO010000202.1, from coordinate 4,677 downwards.
CCAGGTTTACTACTTTCTTGAGCAAAATTTTACTGTCTATCCCTTTGTATTGAGGATCTTTATCTGAGAAATGAAATCCAATGTCCCGCATGTTCGCAGCACCCAATAGCGCATCACAAATGACATGAATGAGTACATCTGCATCGGAATGGCCATATGCTCCATGTGTATGAGGCACTTTCACGCCTCCAATCCAAAAATCTACGTCCGCTACAAGGGCATGCACATCATAGCCATATCCTACTCTTATATTTGGTTTCATTTTACAAATGAAGAAAGATTCTATTAATTCCATAACAGTAATTGTGGGAATCCATTTCACAATAGAGGTGTTGATACCTTGTAATTAAGGTCTATTAGCGCTTTGGTTGTCGTAGCTATATGGATTCAATACACCTTAATTTAACGCCTAATACTAAAACTTCCTTCGGACCGTAGGTAAATAATACTTTCTGCGGTAGTTTCATTAGAAATTTTAAAAACAGACCTTCCCTTTGATCCAAAATAATTACCTGACTCTAATGGTTTTTCCTCATCTCGAAGATGAATTGACACCTTGCCTTTAATAATTACAGCTTTGATACCTTTTTCATTGCTATAAATTTTTCCTTTAAATCCAACAGGTAGTTTTACTAAAGTACCGGTAAGCCCACCTTCACTCGGTTTACCCCAAAGAAAGGAGATGCTTGGATTCATGAGGCCTGAAGATATCGACGGATCAATCCATGTGATATCAGATCCGTCTATCCAAACCATATTTGACGATACTAGATTTACGGGTTGTTCTCCATTGTCAAAGGCCTCTTCAATTGGCTTTACCAAATATGGGCCTTTATCTATTTCTACATATACCATGTTTATTGAACCTCGTGCAGAAGTTATATGCGGTTTCCCGACAGGTTGTGTCCAAAAAGAACCGACAGGCATCCACATGTTTTTAGCTTTCGGATCATTGTTGTGTACAGTTCCACTGATGACGATTCCTCTATACGTAATGTTGTGAATATGTGGTGGCGACGAAAATCCATCTACAAATTGAACCAAAAAACCGGATGTTTCGTCGCTATTACGATCTCCCCAAAGGTTACCCGCCTTGGGACCGTTTACCCTTCTGGCGGGGTTTAATGGTCCCCAATCAATATTCTTTGCTGATACTATTTCAATAGGTGCAGGAGATTCTTTATTCTCAATTTCAAACCCGGATTCCGGTTTATCTTGCCATTGACCGCAAGATAGCAGCAGGTATACAAGTGCTATCGAAATGGATGATTTCACAAATAAGTTATCGAGACTTTTCATTGAGTGATTTTTCATTTAGTCGTTTTTATTGCTTTTTCAGTGTATTAGTCGCTTCTTGTGGGAAATTTCTTTAAAAGTTCACCGTTTGCATTGGCTTAATGATTTTTCCCGGTTGCTCATTATTCAGAAATCATGAGTTTATTCGTAATAATCATGTAATTGATTTTCTTTTAACCAGCCATCGGCCACTTTGTCAATGTCTCTTCCTTCACGGCTTACTTTATAATCAAGCGCTGCGATGACTTCATTAGAGAATTGAATGGCATCTAGTTGATCCAATTGAGTTTGCGAAAACATGAACTTTTTGTCCTCTCTTAATAGCAATACCGCTTTATCCACAGTCCCTAATAAGCCCTTGGGTTCCTTCAATTCCCTGATGGTGTATTTATAGTGAAGAAATTGTGGCTTCCAGAGTGGAACAATGATCCACTCATTATTTGCAACAGCATGTTCAAATGATTCAAAACAGTCTTTCTCAGTCCCAGTGTGAAATTGATAGCCTGCATCATTAAGACCATACGCTTCCATCATTTTGATCGAAAACCTCGTGATTCCTGCACCCGGATTGATCCCTTGGATACTAGATTTCATTTGATCTATCACTTCAGGTTTAAGCAGATCCTCCACCGCTATGACTAGATCTGAAGGAACATATTCTGATACTCCCCAGAGTGCATAAGGCGAATAGTGAAACCCCAGTTCCATTAGAGGTACTTCCTTTTGAACTTTCTCTTTGTAGCCACCGTGACTTGAGGGAAGCCAAGCTGAAATTAAAGCATCTACTTCACCTTTCATAAGTCTTTGAAAATTTGTTTCATGAGGCGCATAGGTTCTTTCAACCTCAAATCCCATTTTCTGAAGAAATTTCGTAATTAAAGCGGCTGTTACTCTGTGGAAAGACAAATTAGTAACTCCAAGTGTTATTTTTTGTGACATTTAGATTATGGTTAAAACCTGATAATTTTTAAAAGTTTATCTTTAACAGGATCTCGTTTTTTCTTCTTTTGCTGGAATTTTAGCTACGATAGTTAATGGATTTGACTAACCTTTATTTAAAGAAAGACAAATATTTAACCCTGATCGATTGCTTTTATCTACCTATCTTATTCTTTCCGGCAGCTTCGACCTTCAATATTTTATAAGGTTTTTGAGCTCCCTCTTTTCCTCCATTCAAGGCAGCTGCTTTGTGTAGCTGATCTACCACTACGTAAAAGTAACCGTCGGGCCCGTAAGACATCCCATCTGGCCAAATCATTTGATTATTATCTTGCACCAGTATGTCATAATTATCCTTCGTTGTAATACCTATCGCGTTTTCACTTAATGAAGTGATGTAGACATTACCCTCACTGTCCACACTGATTCCATCACTCTCTGGCTTAGGGCCATAGGCTTCAATACCTTGGGCCAGTTCTTTATCCGATTTGGAGAAGTCTGATAATAGCATAGCTTTTATGCGGTAAACGGTTCCTGCATTTACGGTGGAGTAATACACCCACTCGTTATTTGGATCTATGGTTATTGGGTTTAGTCCAAGATTAAGTGGCACCTTGCCCTCCGCAGTTTGAACGGTGACTTGTTCACCATCTGCTTTAAATCCTTCATTACCGGCAAGAAAGGTTTCATGTCCATTTAGGAGCCTTTTGGCAAATCCCGTTGTCAGGTCTACTGAAATAATGGCAGGTTCCTGTTCACCGGTAAAATCTCCACGACCCATATCAGCGATATATATAAACTGTCTGTCCGTATCCAAGGCAAAGTCTTGCAGAAAAGAGTTGGGCTTTTGAACGTAAGAAGGAAGCGTATAGAGCCGATGAAGTTTGTCTTCAGCGACGTTCCACGCAACAATACGGGCATCACTGGTTTCATTTCCCCAATCAAGGATATACAAAATATCTTTTTGGGTCACCTGAATTCCTATTGCGTTTGCAATACCAATTCCATCATCTCCTGGGTTTGATGCCCACGCTTCGTTGGGGTAGATGGATTGATTTCCATTCTTGTCTATCTTCATCAAGCTGATATTCGCACCATCTATCGGATGCATGGTAACAAATACATTTCCGTTTCTATCTACTGCTGGATTTGCCGGCCTATTTTCGTTGAATTTAGCAAAGACTTCAATATTCTGTGAGCTACAACCAGTGATAAATACCAGAAACAGCGAAAAGCTTAGAATTAGGGTTCTCATTAGTATGCTTTTAGTTAATTGTGAATGATTAATCACAAAACTAAGAGCAAGTAAACCCAAATAAGAGGTGATAAATTGGGTTAAAGTAATACTTTTTTAGGTATTTCAAGTTCAACGAACCAAAAAAGAGGAGCGCATACAAAGCAGAGGTCAACTATTTCTGTACGCAATAGGTGTCTTCCCTTGATGTTGTTTGAAAAATTTGATGAAGTTCGTAGTTTCAGAATAGTTCATTTTATGAGCAACCTCAGCTATAGGCATAGCGGTGTTTTTCAGTAGTGCTTTAGCTCGCAACAATTTATAATCAATGATGATCTTCTTGGCGGTTTGTCCGGTAGCCTTTTTCACACATTCTGATAAATAGGCAGGTGTAACGTGCAGTCTATCTGCATACTCTGCAACAGTTTGATGAGAATCTATTTGCCTAAGAATAAGTTCTTCAAACATATAAGTTAGTTCTTCAGGTCTATTCAGCTTTATCGTTTCATTATCGGTTTTAGTAATCCTTTTTAGATAATATAAAAGAATGAGCAGTTGTGATTGTATAATTTCTAGGTAACAGGGTTGATGGTTGGTATATTCCTCGTAGATGTTTTCCAACAATTGGTGGATATAGTTGAAGTCCCGATCATTTAATTTGTAATAAGGCACTACATTTAACTTGAAAAACGGAAACTCTTGAATAATGTCAAACCGATGCCTGATCGGGTGAAAGAAGTTTTCTGTAAAGAATACCCCAAACCCTTCACGGCCAATGCACTTATCATCTTGAATGCTAAAAATTTGCATAGGTGAATTGAAGTTGATGCTCCGATCCAGCTTATCAAAATATGTATAGCCTATCCTTCTAGCTGTCACATTTTTGATATGAAAGTTGACAGAAAAGAATTTCTTACGATGAGGTTCAAATACAATCTCTTTCACAGTTGATAATTCACTGTATTTATAGATATTGAAAGCAGGAGTTCTTAAAGGATTTTTTAGGTTTAAATCAGTAAAGAGGTCTTGTATTCTATCGTAAGTCTTCATGTATTGGAATTGGCCCTTTAATTAGGGCCTGCTGAGAAACGTTTTTTCAATTCAAAAAACACGTTTATGTGGTCAAAAGATACTGTTTAGTAAATTTCTTTTTCAATAGGTGCAAGGGTTTCGAGCAGATGCTTCCATTTTCGGTGCACTGAAAAAGC
>JBCDKO010000201.1:0-9040 GCA_038746525.1 Bacteroidota bacterium | reverse complement strand
TCCGTTTAAGACAAGAACTAAAAGTTTTAAAAACTTAGAACAACTCGCATTGGAAGGATTGAACTACCATCGGGGTAGAAATCGAAATCATTTTGTTGCAAAGAATGTAGACATTGACGGAGAAAAGTATGAGGTATTTATAAATGCCATAAACACTACCGAGAATGCCATGGACGATGTAAGTCTTATTTTCAATACGAACAACAAATGGATGCGTTCAGGCAACCCTGGAACTGTGGAAGACCCTATTTCTTTCATAGGTAATATTGTGTCAAGAGAGGCTATTTGTTATAATGTGGGGTATATCTATGAATACTTCTACCTAGATAATTGGGATTATCAAACTTCAAACAATGAGGATAAGGAGTTTATGGAAACTGCTGCACACGAAATCGGACACACTATCTTAAAAGCTTACGGAGGCACTTTTTATTCTTATAGTCATAAAGGAAGTGTAAATACTATTACACAAAGCAGAAAATCATCAGCCCCTACATATCCCTCATCAGGAGGGGTAGATATTATGCCATATTTTCGTAATACTCCTCATCCTCCATATAAGAAACCTTACAGTAGAATAAGTGCATCTGAAGAAGATGTTCTTTCACTAATTTGGTTAACAAAACTATCAATGAAATGAAAAACGTCATCTCTCTCTATCTTTTGGTATTTCACTTAACTTCTTGCTCTTCTTATTTCTCTAGAAGTTATACGGAAGGAAATGTTTGCCATCATATAACAAATGACCCTATTGAAAATGCACAAATATTTGTAAAGAATGAAAATATGTATGTCTATGAAACTAAAACTAATTCAAACGGGTATTTCAACTTTAGAGCAAAAAAACATATTAAATTAGGATATCATTCGAGAGATTTAGCAACGAAATTTTATATAAGAAAAGATAATATCATATCAGATACTTTGAGTTCTTATGGAGGGAATGATGCAATTATGTTTGACTCAATACATTTAAAACCAGTAAAAAAATAACATTGCCTAAACCACATGATGTATAAGTAATAGCTTCTTTCTGCTATTCGAAAAGTCAGTTCATTTTAGTATGTTTTACTTAAATAGATTTTATAGCATTGATGGTCTTAAAATGAATACCTGACTCTTCAATAGCTATTCCTGAAACATTACTTCCATTACGTCATCAAACAGCGATGCATGCACATCTCCTGATTCAATAGAAGCGGAGTTGCATAAAAGTACGTAGGTCATGTCCGATTCCGGAAAGTAGAAGCCATAGGTAGCAAATCCATCGATTCCTCCTGTATGACCGATAGCAGATTCGTAGCGTGTATTGAATCTTTCTATACCATATCCGTTTTCATCTTGTCCGTATTCATCCCATACATAATCCTCAGGCAGCTCAAACCAATTCATCATTTGTGACTTTGATGAAAGCGAGATAAAATCAGAACGGATCAGTCTTTCAAGAAAAACTGCCAGATCATAGGCATTGATGGCCACCCCTCCATCTCCACCAATCCCGAGTTCTTCTCTATAAAGAAATTGGGACTCAACAAAACTGCCGTTATCGTAAATATCTGCATATCCTTTGACCACCCCCGGAGGAATAATGGTCTCTTCACTGTAATAAGCAGAGGAAAGTTCCAAAGGGTTGAAAATCGTAGTTTCATAAACTTCCTGGAAAGAAAGCCCGCTTACCTTTTCCAAAATCAGGGACAACAACAGGAAATTCGTATTTGAGTATTCATAGGTCTCGTCTACGTTAAAACTAGCTTTCTTACCGTAGACGTATTTCAACACCTCCTCTTTTCTCCAGGATTGATCCGCGTTCAGGCGATCTAAATCAAACTGAACAGTGTAAAAATCTCTTATGCCACTTCGGTGCGAAAGTAAGTGTGCAATCGTTGCCTGGTCCACATTTTCCACCTTATCCACAATTTCACTACTTAAATAATGACAGATGGGATCATCTAGCGAGAGTATTCCCTGATCCACATAGCGATATACTGCTGCTGAGGTAAAAACCTTACTTATGCTCGCAATAAAATAGATAGAATGAGGACTCATGGGGGCATCACTGGCAATATCTGCATACCCCGCGGCACCTATCCATAACCCTTTACGATCCTTTACCAATAAGGTAGCTCCTACTATTCCTTGTCTTTGATGGTTTTGCAAAATCGTTTGATACGTAGGTGCATTTGGATGGTTGGCGCTAGAATCACTAAAAGAAGCAGCTTGTTCATAATAGTCTGTAGGAAACACGTCTACTTCCTCACATTGCCACAGCATCAGGCAAACGGCAGGATAGCTAAGAATAATTGATACGTATTTTTTCATTTTTACCTGAGTTGAATTGAAGACCCTATTTTTAAAAAGTTTCGCGGAGCTACAGGAACGGTTGCTACAAATGGAGCTTGCGCAACTACATCGTACCTAATAAATGGTGTCACCCGATTTAGTTTTAGATAGCTGAGCCCAAGCCCTACATTGAAAATTCCGTGAGGTCTTCCCGTTTGGTTTTTTTCGCTGAAACTTCCATCCCCATTCTGTTCATAAACAGGCTTGGGATGAAAGGAATGCATATATCCTATCCCAATGGGGAGGTGAAAGGCGACGGCATTTTTGATCTCGTAGGCAAATTCATAATCACCTCTGAGATAAAAGCTTTGATCAAAATCCTGATGATAAAACCACCCCACATACCCGTTCCATCTCCTTGTCGAATTTTTCTTAACCTTTTCATTTAAGGTAAAACCGATTTCTATACCAGGATGCACCTCTCCAATTCGAGTAAATGGGACGGAAATAGATTCTGTTTGAATAGAAAATGAAACCGATTGAATCTTCTGAGCGCTCACCGATAGCGTTACCAAGCACCATAACATCAAAAGAATGGTCTTCTGATGGCCTGTTTTTTTCTGCGTTTTAACCATTTTAATAATTTGAAGGCAATGCTAAGGAGGTGGCCGGTTTTTGGAGTTCTTAAAACTCCAACTTGAAGAAATCAGGACAACATTTTTTTGAATTGAGAAGGAGTCTTGCCTGTAAAGTTTTTGAAGGTAGTGTAGTAGGCTGACTTTGATTTGAATCCAGCCTCTAGTCCAATAGATAAGGAATCATAGGTGTCGAACGAATGGTCACTCAGCATTTGCTTTACTTCTTCTACTCTAAATTCATTGATAAAACCGGTAAAACTCGCTTCAGCATATTCTCTTATCAACTGCGTCAGATAACTCATGCTAATTCCAAGCTCTTTGGCTACCAATTCTCTGCTAAGATCAGGATTGCGATAGGCTTTATCTATGACCATATACTCCATCAACTGATCAAAATAGGCTTTTGACTTCGCAGAAAGGCCAGGTCTTGTTGGGCTACTGTGATTCTGAGCTGAGGTCAATTTTGCCCGTATTTCTTCTCGATTTTTAGCCAGGTTAAATTCAAATAGTCCGGAGTACATAAGCCAGTAAACAAAGAACATTATTCCGGTCCATAGGATCATTTCCAGGTTTGCTAAGAAGGGATCATTAAAAAAACTCTGGTCAATGATGTGAATGGCCCAGGTGATAATAAGTGCTGTGCAGTACCACCAGAGCTTTTTCAGCCATGGATTCGTCGAGGTATGGAGTACTTTGAAAAAGACGAATAGGTGCAGTCCGCTAAATAACGGAATAGAAATAAAATCTTCTAGCAGATAAAAAAGGAGGCGATGGTTTGTAAAAAAGGGGACGGTAGTCAGTCCTAATTCCAGGTCAAGATCAATGATAAGATTAATTAGCAGAAAGCTAACAAAGGGCAGGTAGAAGGGCCATATGATGACACTTCGCTGTTCGTTATAAGAAGAGAGTAAAAAAAACTTAAATAAAGGGATGTAAACAATCATTACCCAGGGGATATCGTCCCCCACAATGTCAAAGAAAAGTTCAGCCCAGTTGTCAAGTGTATTGTAGTAGATATGCAGTCTGGAATCCAAGCCTATGATCGCTATAAGGATTAGAAAATAAGCAAAATACTGATTTGGGCGATGGGCAAAAACTCTATTGCGAAAGATCAGAAAAGCGATAAAGAAAGCCTGTATCAGACCTATGATTTGTATGAAAAAAAGTATTCTTATCACACGCAAAGTACCATCTAAAAAGCCTTTAAAGGAAAAGCTTTTTAAAATTAAGCACCATTTCAGAAGACGTGGAAAAATTCCAATATTGCACCACAATTACCAGATATAACATGCCTCAGGGGTGGGTATTATTCAAGGATGGTCATACAGGTTTTAAAGCAAACCTAAGTTTTTGTTAAAGGTATGCAATAGGGTATCTGCACATTAGAATCCTTTGAAAAACCCGCCTTTTGGCCCAACTCTTCGTTACTCAAAATTTCAAAAGCCTCATTTACGACCCAGTAAACTACGTTTTTGAAATTCTGAAAGCCTCGATTTGAGCCAAAAATCCAGTTTTGCAAAGGATTCCATTAATTTATTGGGGCCTTAAGGACTTGGATTCTAACATTCAAGAACATTTTTTTAAAAAATTCCCTTTAACCTCTACAACTGAAATACTAGTGTCCTTTTGAATGTTGGAACTTAACACGTAGATGCCTTGAGGTACGCAACCGGAAGTAGAGAATTTAGAAAGTTATATACTTACCTTTCAATCAGAATTCTTATGCAACGAATCTTTTGATAAAAGTCTAATGCTGAAGCTTATTTTGAAGCCATTTCTTCCCTTTTTCCACACTAAAGAAAGCTTCACCAGTAGCACCCATCATTTTCTTCATCCCCATTTTGATGATGGGTTTCATGAACTTCATTAGGCCAGAGCCTTGTGTGACCAAAAGCAATACCGATACAGTAGGCACCAAATCTAGGCTTTAGCTTCTCTGAGCCATTTTACAGATCACCTATGCGCATCTTTTTCCCTTTTTTTGATGTAAACTCCTCATCCGTCATTTGTGTATTGTAAATCATCCCATAAGATTCTGCTCTACGCTCTGTTTCTTGAAGGAACTTCTCCATTTCAGTGATATACTCTTCCATTTCGGGTAGCGTGATTAACCCATCTACTTCTATTCGTGCAATAGGACATTCATCAAGATTTACTTTTAACCATTGAACTTACAGCTTAAAATTTTCCTGTAAGTATGACACCATAGGTTCTTGGAAGTCCATAGGTAGCTGCATTAAAGCCATTGGTGCCGAAGCCATACACAAAGTACTCTTCATCGATAAGATTTTTGGACCAGAAAAAGACATCTATGTTTTTGGAAGTAACACCCAGTCTAGCGTTGAGAAGGCCGTAGGCATCTTGTGTGTTTATGTTGCTAGGATCCCAAAATATTTCACTCTGATAGGTATAGTCTAATGAAGCCTCCAGGTTGAGCTTTGGGGTAATCGGAAGGATGTAGTTGAGGTTTACATTTCCATTGAATTCCGGGGAAACGGGAAGCTCATTACCTGATTCATCTATCTCCACTTCCTGGAAAGTCGCTAAGTCAACCCTAGATACCGTATAATCAAGAATTTCCGTATGTAGATACCCGGCATTCAAATTCACCGAAAGGCCTTGGGTGATGAGTGCTTGCGTCTCTGGTTCCAAACCAAAACTACGCGACTTACCTATGTTTTCCGTGCCGGCTAAAAATTGCGAGATATCTAGAATGTTTAATATCTGTTGATCGGTATAGTTGATCCAGAAGCCGGTCAGATTTAGCTTCAAACGATTTTTTAAAAGGGTGGTCTTGATTCCGGCCTCATAATTCCAGGTGATCTCCGGGTCAAAGAGGGCATCCTCAGCATTACTAACAATGGTATTGACCCCTCCGGAGCGATAGCCTCTAGCCACATTGGCAAATAGAAAAATGTCAGGCTTTAACTGGGAGCTTAGCGCCAGTTTTGGAGATATGGCAGTGGAATCAGCTTCCTCCCTAAAGCTTTCCTGCTGATCGATGTCTCCAGTGCTGCGGTCTACTTCCCCCTCTACATTTTCATAGTCAAGGCGTAAACCTGCCGTTACCTTCAGTTTGCTGTTAAGCGCGTAGCTCAATTGCCCAAAAACGTCCAAGCCACTTCGTGTAGTCTCGTTCTTTTCTAAAGTAGTTGCTTGTGGTGCTGCTTGTGTGCCGTCATCGGTTTCCTCAGTACTGAAAAGGAACACTGCGGTTGTCCGGCTTAACGCAGCCGTTCTGGTTGAGGCGAGTCGAAATTCTTGAGTGAAATTGAATAAATCAATATCGGTATTAAAAACCTGGACAGGATCCGGACTAAAATCAAAATCATCCCGCCGGAATCGGTCAGTGGTTTGTAAGGCCGTAACGGAGGTGAGGCTTACTTGACCAAAATCAACGGTAGTATTTAATGCAACATTAGAAGTTTTAGCGCGCTTCACGATGTCTTCATTGTAAGAGACACTGTAAGGATTTTCTCTTAAGATATCCTGGAAAGTAATGCCGTTTTCCGGAGATGCCAGTACTTGAGCAAACGCATCGGACTCCCGATATTGTACACTATAAAGTAGTGAAAAGGTAAGTCGATCACTCGCAAAGTATTTAAGTCGAAAGTTCCCTTCAATTGCCTCCAGATTTTGCAGATCTTCACCATTAAATTCATTCCTTACAAACCCATCTCTCTTGCTGTAATTACCACTGGCCCGAAGAAATAACTTATCCCCAGCCAATGGCAAATTGAGGCCTAGAGTGTACTGTTGAGAACTCAGATTTCCCCAACCTTGGGTAGCAAAGCCTGTAGGCTGGGGCCCTGGTTTCTTAGTCGTGACCTTAAGACTCCTGCCAATGAGTTTCGTCCATAAAGTGTACTCTGAGGGCCTCTCAATACCTCAATCTGTTCCACGTCTCCAAGACTAATGGGGGAAAGCAAATGTATTAAAATACGGAACATCATCCAGATAAAGTCCTACAATCGGTGAAGTATTAATCGTTGATATACCTCTACTTGCGAAAAGGGTAAAAGACCCATCTCCGTCATCATCATAAACACGAAAATTAGATGCTATACTGTTTAAGTCATTGAGTTCTTTAATCTGAGGTTGTTCCACTTGCTTGGACTGAATAACCGACACGGATGATGCTGTCTTTTGGACATCTTCCAGTCTTCTATTGGCCGTAACCATTATTTCGTTTAGTTGAGATGGAACCTGAGAAACCTGAATATCAAGCTCAATGTTGGTATTTATTATTTCTACCGATACCTTTCGAGTTTCATAGCCTACATAAGATACTTCTAGAAAATAAATCCCGGATTTCAGACCAGAAATAGTGTAATATCCCTCGCTATTTGTAAAAAACCCTTTATTTGTTCCTAATAGTTGGATAGTAGCGCCAGGAAGCAGTTCATTATCTGAAGATTGGATCTTTCCGGAAATCTCAAATTGCGCAAAGAGTGGAAAAGAAAGTATTGAAAAAAGAAATTGTGTAATAATTCTATAGGAATACATAGTAATGAGTAGTAGGTTAGTATTTAGAAACATTCTTGAAAAGGCAAACATAGGAATGGGAAAACGCGACCTATCAACGCAAGAGGGAATATAAACCACGTGATCGGGAATGGAATTTTACGGTTTAATTGTTTGGAAAAATCCTGCAGTAATTCTTTTAAGGCTATCTGGTCGTTTTATTAGAATTTTTAAAATCAATAGCATAAGCTAACCTTATCTAGGATTATGGAGACGAAAATCTATGCATCAGACCTTCAGGAATTGGTCATCGAGGTTGATCATGGCAAATCTCCATATACGACTAATCATTATCTTGAGCGTGAGTTTCGAACTGAAGATCTGATAGGTGCCGGATCATATAAAGAAATCTTTCTTGATGGTATTTTCATCGGCTATGGAGATATGGAACTATCCAGGATGACGTCAATTTATATAGAATCGGAGGCAGAAACGGTGGAGATGCACTTCGCTCTTGATGGATACTCCCGCGCAAACTCTAAAAGCCTGGATCATGAGAGAGGTTTTAAACCAAACCAACACAATGTCTTCTATACCCATTACTTTAAAGGGGCAATAGAATATTCATCCGAAAAATCGATGAAGGTTTTTGAGGTAAATATGTCCACTGATTTTATTAAAAAATATTTGCCAAGCGGGCATCTTTTTGATCAATTTCGAGAGAAGCTTGAAAAGCATCAATCTACCGTCCTGTTAAAAGAAAACTACCCTATAACCCCTCGAATGATGTCTTTGATTCAAGGCATTATTCATTGTAATCGTACGCGTGAATTTAAAAGGATGTTTCTCGAATCAAGTGTGATTGAACTACTCATGAATCAATTAGAACAGATTAGTAAAAACGATTCTTATATTACACTAAGTGTTAACAGAAAGCAAAAAGAACAACTCTACGCTGCCCGAGATATACTTAAAAACGAGCTTAAAGCTAATTTTACAATCAACAGTCTAGCCCAGCAAGTTGGCACTAACGAATTTACTTTAAAGAAAGGCTTTAAAGAATTGTTTGGAACTACAGTATTTGGCTTTTGGAATCAACTTAAAATGGAGGAAGCGAAAACTCAGCTTGTTGAAGGTAGGCTCAATGTAGCAGAGGTTAGCTTTAATATAGGTTACAAAAATCCTCACCATTTTAGTGTCGCTTTTAAAAGATATTTTGGATATTCTCCAAGTGTATTAAAGTAACCAAGGGTACAGAAGTAAATTAAAAGTTCGTCCATAATCAAACCCATATACCTTCTTTCAATGCTCTTCTTTTCTCTCTCCACGTCTACCTCCACAAGCTTTTCGTCCTTAGTTGGGCGCCTTTTGTGCTTTCTTCCTCTTGCCCACTTACAGTTTCATTCTACTGCGACTTTACCCATTATGGGGAAGGTTGACTATCAGTCCTAGCTTTCATGACTATTGACCCCAAATCACTAGCAGGTCTTTGTCTCAATCCTCATTTACAACTTAATTTAGGGCTTGCTGAGAAAGTCACAGGTGTATCAGATACTAGGCAGCAAGGTGAAGATGTATGCTTATACTTCGATCCGCAGCGAACGACGTAGCTGATGTACCTGTGACTAGTTGAAAATCTCGATTTCGAGCTTTTTCAG
>JBCDKO010000200.1:0-9044 GCA_038746525.1 Bacteroidota bacterium | reverse complement strand
GCCACTCACCTCTTCTTCAAGGATAGCGTGGATCAGGATGCGACCTATCTCAAAATGTTGGGTCAATATCTCTGCCTTAATATCTAGGGGTTGGGTCATAAGCCAACTCATCTTTTCTCGATTGATTTCACTACTTTTAATCATAGGTGCTACTTTTTTGGTTTTAATTTCCGTATGTTAATGAATTAGTAGAACCCTCTTAAATTCCAACTAAGTTTGATACGATATCAAACCTACCTTTTTTTAGGCGACCAAAATCGATGAAAATGGCATGATCAACTTTTTTCTTGTTAGATTCAGGTCCAACAATATCATAAATTCGGCCCCCTCATAGTGAAACAACCTTTTTTACCCTTTTCTTACAGACACTAGTTAGCATACTAGAAAAATCAGTTAAATAAGTTTCAATCTTTGATTTTAGCAGAAAAATTAATTGTCTATTGAGTCCACTCTGAAAAGTCAAAATCAAGGTCAAATTCGAGGGTTGAAAAAGCCTTAAACAGAGTTTTCGGAGCGGACTCATCTATTTACTAATTCCACACTAGTAAAGATTTTATGGCGTCAAAAAATAATCGAGTACCACAAACAGAAGAGTGCTTTTATCGGACTCGTAACATGCTGTACGAAAACCCAGGAGTAGTCAAACCTTCTTTTAAGCCGCCTGGAGCAGTAGTTTTAAATAATGTATAGGTTTCATCAGCTTCATTAAAACGTTGTACGTAATATTCCTTATCAGCAAAAAAAGCAAAGCCACCAATGAACCCGGCATCAATAGTGGTTTCTTCGAAATCAGCATCAAACCCGTCTAATCGGTACCATTTCCACCCTTCTATACTGCTAAAATCATTCGTAATTTCTACATCTTCTATTTCAGGAAGCTCATCGTCCAGAGCTAGAAAATAGACCGAACCATCAGGACCAGGAAAGGAATTCCCCCAGAACCGTGTTCCTAACTCTTCGGTAAATGAACGCGACCAATCCGGGTCAAAAGAAATCTCCCCAGCCATCATCCGCAGCATCACCGGAGCCTGTACTCGATCCGGCACCAGATAGTGCTCGAACGCTACCTCAGTATCTGGGATGAAGTATAGATTGCCCGCATTGTCTTCAGCATAAGCGAAAAAAGAAACTGCTCTTTCCTCAACAGTATTCGAGACTACCGCATCGCTATTGGTATCAACGACCGTCACCGTTACGCCATTGTTATTAAATCGGTCACTATCAGTCCACTCGTAAGATATCAACACGAGTAGGTCATTGACTATGATAGGCTTCCCTCGGAGAAACAAACGAAAGCTCCCTGGTGTGACTGTCAATGGGAGAGGGAAGGTACTGGTAATTTCCATGATTTCTGGGTTCCACACCACAACTTCAAGAGTAGTCTGACTAACAAAATAAGCCTTGGTGGGTGAGAGAAAGACATTCAAGCTCCCTCCTGAAGTAAATTCTACGCCTTCTCCAGCAAAAGAGATTACTCGTCCAATTTCTGGCTCGCCATCTTCGGCGAATGTTACCTCGGTTATTGTAGGGTCACCATTGGTTAGGTAGGTCACGCCCTGCATTTCAGGGCCATATACCCTTGCTGAACCAGGAAATTCTGGAAGACCTGAAAAATCAGTAATATCGATGGAAGCATCGTCCAACGCAGAGGCCGTAACTAGATACGATAGGCTACCGTCTGGTGTGAAAATTCGGTTATCAACAGCATAGAGTGGTCCGGCATTATCGCTTCCGTCATCCTGTCCCTGCCCATCATCTTCGCTGCACGCAAAGGTTAGAAAGACGATCAGACTAATTGGTAAAAATTTTATTGTTTTCATCATGAATTGTATTGGTTAAGTTGTGAAATCAGTTAAGTTAGAGCTGCGTAGTGATCTTAAAGAAAAAGCTACGTCCAGGTCGTTGCACCCCGAAAAAATCAAATATTTGCACATTACTAATATTCTGAACTTCGCCAGTGCAGGCTGTCAAAAAATTACCTAGTGGAAACTTATAAGTAAATCCTGCATTTTGAACAAACTGCGAAGGAATCACCTGCTTAGTATCTCTTCGCCCGGCACTCTCCCAACTACGAAAGAACTGGTGTACATAGCGGGTACTAGCAAAAAAACTGATCTGGTCATGCTTGTAAAAGGGAGTGGGCCATACGTAACGAGCGGCCCCGTTGGCAAACAGGTATGGGCGGTTCGGAATGCGGTCGCCATCGAAGAATCCAAAAGGGCCCTTATCCGAAGCATTTCGGAAGTCCTGATAAGTAGCATTGGTTTTTAAACTTAAACGGTCATTAGTAGATGTCCATCCCACCACTGCTTCTACCCCCTGGGAAGTAGCTGTAAACACGTTCTGATACTGAAATACTTCATCATTACCTAAGAGAACAATCAAGTTATCGGCCTGCCGCAGGAACCCCGTAATACCTGCAGACCAATCCGAGTGGGCGGGCGTACTTTGCTGATAGTTGAGCTCCAGGTTTGCGTTATGGCTACGCTCAGGCTCTAGAGATAGATTGTCAAAAATAAGTACCGCATCGCCGAATATCTCCCGAGGGCGGGGCAAACGAGTGGCCCATTCATACGAAGCTTTAAGAATCCATTGGTCGTTGAGATGAAAGCGTAAGCTATTTCCAAACCCAAAGTCGTGGGATTGGCGATCACGGTTTTGGATACCGTCTACAGTTCCTGGTATGGGTTCTTCAGCCCGTAAACTCTGGAAATAACTTTTGGCAAAAGTGATGTTCTCAAGTTTTTCATCACTGGAGTTCCAACCATACTCCACTCCACTAATTATGGTAAGTACGTCACGTTGGCTAGTAAGAGGGTCAAATGCATTAGGATCAACTTGCCTTAACTCATCTCCGGTTCTGGCTACAAGGGTGGGAGCCAAAGAAAAGCGAATCTGGTGGTTATCATTGAGTGAATACTTCATCAGCAGGCGAGCGTAGTAGTTGTCGTCCCAGACCCGTCGGTCACTGGGTAAGAAAGTAATCTCACCCCCACTAGGCCTGATGCGTAACGATCCGTCGTCGTCACGCAATCGCTCACCAAACCAATTATAGAAATAAATACTAGTATCTTGAAAAGAGGTTTGTCTGTAAGAATAGCCACTAGTGACCTCTAACGATAACCTCGATTTCCATTCGTTTTGCCAGCGCAATAATCCACCATAATTCGCTACTTTTGAATTAACCTCGCCGTAGGGTATGGTCATGACATTATTGTGCTGGATATCACGGGTGTACTGATTTGCAAAAAAACTCAGCGAAAGCTGGGCTGCCCACTTCAGATCACGCCAACCTGCCTCGGCATTCACTCCCCACGCTAGGTAATCATCGTGAAAGCGGGGTACAGTAATTTCTGATAATCGACCTCGTTCATCGGGTACCTCCACATCTATGTCATAATTGTTTCGGGCAGCATCAAGAAAAGCACTACTTTGTATAAAGAATCCACTGCTACTCGACTGATGTTGCATGTCAATAGTAGCACGGTGGGTTCCAAATGAACCCACTTGATAGGAAGCGGCTCCGCTAGTATTAAAAAAACTTTTAGGAGATACCAAGTTCACTGCTCCGCCCAAGGCATCCGCTCCAAAGCGAACGGGTACCACTCCCTTATAGATTTCTACTCTGTCAACCAGATTCACTGGCACGTTGGCAATACCAAAGGAGTAACCCATAAAGTCAAGTGGAATGCCGTCCAGAAAGAAACGAACTTGATGGTCAGTAAGTCCATTAAGTGAAAAACGAGTATTAGAACCTAATCCACCGCTACGGCGTACATTAACACCCTGAACCTGGGCTATAACCTCTCCAAGGTCGGCGGTCTGCAAACGTGCTGCTTGGGTTTCTACAACGGTGACTGCCTGGGCCGAACGGAACAATTCAACAGCTTGGTTTCTACCTGTAATAACAACTTCCTCTAAACCCTTAGATTCTTCACTCAGCGTAAAATCAACCACCAAGTTTTGAGTTACAGTAAGGCTTTGGCTTTGGCTTTGGTAACCAATCATCCGGGCTGATAATTCATACTTCCCGATCGGCACACTCATCAGTTGATATCTACCTTCCTTATCAGTGGTAGTACTAACCTTAAGAGATTCAATATAAACCATAGAAAAAGGAAGAGCTATTTTATTTTCATCTTGTATCGTTCCACTTACAGTAAAAGCTTGTTGAGCTACTAGATCAAAAGGAAGAAATAGTACTATAAAGATTACACTAAAAAGCTTCTTCATATCTAAGGGCAAACCCTTTAAAGGCAAACTCCAAAGGAGCTGGGTGATTGACCATATATCGTATTATTAATAAGATTTAAATCTGCAGCCGAGTTATACAAATGACCGGGTTTTAGATAATCAATGACATAGTATTTTTGAGGATGAAGCTTATACTCAATTCCATTACATACAATGGTTTTGAGTACGGAGGAATTATTGTATAAATTCAAAGCTCCGTCAAAGGTTACTTTTGCGTTATTACGGATTACTTTTTCATTTTTTCCAATTGTATTAAAGATGCTTATGTATCCATGTAGATCCGCTTCCCTTTGGGAGGCCATTGATTTACTGCCGCTAAAATTGAAATAATTAGAGCTGAGCAACCCAACGATGAACGTCAATGAGAGCCAACAGGCCGCTGCAGCGTATCTGTTGATGTTGTGTAGTAGAATGGCATTCTTCGCTTTTCGTAGATCCATGCGTTTATCTAGTTGCGGCCGGTTTTGAGTTAGCTTTGACCAGATTCGTTCCTTGTTAGCTTTTGGTCTTCTAATTGAACTAACACGCATTGAAGGATATTCGAGAGCATCAAACCATTCTTCAACTGCCTTTTTTTCTGCCTCTGTGCAAAGACCCATACCATATCTTTTTAAGAGCTCTTTTGTTATATTCATTGCGGTTTTATTTTAGTCATCTAATCAGCTATCAACCCAAATTAATTTTACCCTTCTATAATAATAAAGCGGATGAGAAAGGTCAATGGGTACAAAGCCTCTCAGAAAAAATTGAAAAAACTTCCTTTCGAAGTAGTCAGAGTAAATGTATATAGAGTTGTGGCTTGAAGTAACTACACCGAATCGGAACCTGCTCCCATGTGATTCAATCGCTTTACTTTACAGCGAAACAGGCCCTTTTTTTGCATACATGAGAGGTCACAAGAAGCGATAAAAATAGATAGATGAAATTGCTTTAGGACACTTAGCCTTGTGAGGCTCTTTTGGGAATGGAATATTCAGAAAGGCTTTCTCTCAGTTTGGTCAAAGCCACGGCAATTTGCCTTTTAACTGCATGGTCAGTAATACCTAGCTTTTGGGAAATTTCCTTATTTGACAAGCCATCTTCTCGACTAAGCCTGAAAATCTCTTGACATTTTGCTGGTAATTGATCAATGGCCAAACTTATTTGCTGAACTAATTCTTCAAAATCTGTCTCTTTTTCTGTCGTGTTTTCGAATATTGGTAACTCTTGAAGGGCGAACGCTATATACTTTTCTGATTGCTGCATACCCCTTAGATAATCATAAACCTTATTCTTTGCTGCCCTAGTTAAATAGCGTTTCCAGGAATGCTTTGTTAGAGATTCTCGATACAAAAAATCTCGACGATCCCATATCCAAGCGAAAATGTCAGAAGTAATGTTTTCGCTCACTGCCTCATCTCCAAGGTACTTGTAGCAGATATCAAATACATAGTCCAAATAGGTTTCATAAATGAATATAAAACCTGATGTGGTTCGGACATCAATCTTAGGCTTAATAAATATAGTCATGCTCAACCTCTACACAATTCTCCAGAGAGTTTTGATTATTCTAAACATTGATAAAAATCTACCTTGCATCTCATTTATACAATCACTACTTCTAGTGATAATATCAAATGATGAGTTTTTAAATTATTCAGATTTAGTGTCTAAAGTTGGGATTACTTCGCCAGGAAAAGCAATACTTGCAGAGGATGAAATTCCTAAAAAAATTGATCTTGAAATATCTAGTTTATATAAAATTACACCTTCTGCTTAGCACGACTAAAAAACGAATCCCCCCACTTCCTACTGGAGACTCGAATGGTGTGAGGTAACGACATTCTTTTTGTAAGGTCATATACACCTGTCGATGACTTTGATCAATCCCTTGATGTGCTCAGGGCTTACTGTTTCCCGATCAGGAAAGTCATCTTCGTTGGTATCGAAGGCCAATATCTTAATAAATATTTGAATCTATTATTAAAGTAATATTTTATTTAAACAGTTGAATAGTAACAATATCTTCCAGCCAATTTTGCCAATTTCAGGATTGGCAGTTATGTACTGTTTGAATTTTTGGTGGTTTCCTTAGGATATAACTGAGTAACATATCCATCTCATGGAAGAAAAGTTAGAAGTTACTTGTGTAAATAATTTCTTTTATAATACAATTCCGTAAACAAGATCCATTAGTTAGAATTTACACGCATTCAATAACATTTCAGGTAAATTTGATTCTTAGCTAATGTATCTATCCTGTTTTACGGTAAAAAAACATCTCTTTTTTTGATTATTCAGCCTACGAAAATCAAAAATTCTAGCGTTCACTAGGAGCGACGTTTTTAGATTCATGTCGATGAATTTAATATTTTTAAACATATATTTAGAGTATGTCGAAATCATCGACATGGTGTAAATAGTATGTCAAAATCATATATGTACGATCCCCTAAAACCATACAATAACCTACCTCTTTTGCCTCCAAGAGCAGAGGTGGAAACCAAGAGAGTATTGAAGGAGGCAATTGCCGCTGCCCGAATATTGGGTGAATTGAAAGGAAGAGCGAAAGAGACTCCTAATCAGTCTATGCTTGTGAATGCCATTACCTTACAGGAAGCGAAAGACAGTTCAGAAATCGAAAATATTGTCACTACTCAAGATAGCCTTTATAAGGCTTTTAGTGGGAATGTAAATACGGACGATGCGCAAACAAAAGAGGTGCTTCGTTATCGCCAAGCCCTATGGGAAGGTTTTAATAATCTTGATCAACGTCCTTTATCAACTAATACATTCATTTCAATAGTTAGGACCATAAAGGAGATTGATCTTGGAATTCGCAATACTCTGGGTACTACCATCTCTAGTAATAGCAAGGTTATTTACACCCCTCCTGAAGGAGAACAGCTTATTCGTGATCTGCTTAGGAATCTTGAAGATTTTATACATGATGGCAGTGATTTAGATAATCTGGTAAAGCTGGCCATCATGCATTATCAATTTGAGGCAATCCATCCTTTTTCTGATGGAAATGGAAGAACCGGAAGAGTTTTGAATATCCTTTTTCTTGTAGAGAAGGGTTTGCTAGATATCCCCATATTATATCTAAGCAAGCACATTATTGAAAACAAAAATCAATACTACAATAAGTTGCGCGGAGTAAGGGAAAATGATAATTGGGAGGAATGGATCTTGTTTATACTCCAGAATGTTAAAGAAACTGCTAACTATACCCTAAAGAAGATAAATGCTATCAACTTACTGATGGAAGAAACAATAGAGTTGTGCAAAAAAAGTCTCCCTTCAAGAGTCTACTCAAAAGAGCTAGTGGAGCTTCTTTTTGAACAGCCCTACTGTAAAGTCAAATTTATAGTAGATCGCGGAATAGCAAAACGTCAAACCGCGGCGGAATACCTGCGTGAAGTTGAGAAAATTGGAGTACTAAAGGCACAGAAAGTGGAGAGCGAAAACTTGTTTTTAAATGTTGGGTTATTCGAGATTTTAAAAGCTTAGAATGGGTTTTATGAGAGATGTAGAGATTTTCTAGACTGAACACCTATTTTTGATTAAACATGTTGACACTATCTAATCAGAATACGTTCTGTATCCCACCTGGTAGGATTCAAGCGCAACAGTCTATAGTGATTGAGCATCCTAATGTTAATTCAACCAATGAAAGTGATTAAAGGGAACTTGTTACATAAACGTTATTCCATGTTCCTGAGCGAGCTTGGTAGTTACTTCTTTGGTAGGATTTGCACCTTGGGCATTCATTTTATCAAAAAAGGTTTCAAAGTTTTTACCAGGGATCACATAATTTAGCACTTTCGCAGTTTCTTCACCACTTGTATTTATCCCATGTTTGATGCCTCTAGGAAGATAAATTATATCACCATCCTTACCGATAAAGACGTCATCTCCTGGTATTAATTCTACTTCTCCTTCTAAAACGTGGAATATCTCGTCTTCAAATTCATGAATATGTACTGGAA
The DNA here is from genome assembly GCA_038746525.1 of Bacteroidota bacterium. Taxonomy (GTDB): domain Bacteria; phylum Bacteroidota; class Bacteroidia; order Cytophagales; family Cyclobacteriaceae; genus Ekhidna. Next base: position 819 of record JBCDKO010000200.1, on the reverse strand, counting down.
CACTACTCCCTTTTGGCATGACACCTTCCACTAAGTAGATATCTCCATCTGTCTCTTTCGAACTTAGCTTGACTCGTCTTAAACCTCCAAATAAAGATTGAGACTTATTCTTTAACGAAGTGATCTTCGGCTTTCTCATCTTGTTTTATTCATATATTAAAATCCTTTGAAAAAACCGAGTTTTGGTCGAACTCTTCGTTACTCAAAATTTCAAAAGCTTCATTCATGGCCAGTAAACTACGTTTTTGAAATTACAAAAGACTCGATTTGACCAAAAATCCAGTTTTGCAAGAGATTTTATTACGAAGATAGATTCTAGCCCTTAAAATAAATGATTACAACTGGTAGCAGCTTCCCCAGCAACCAATTGATCTTGTTTCTTAGAAAAGCAGTCATAGTGAAGTTCTAAAAAAATTATAGCCCCTGAGGTGGATTTTGATTCGAATCCCATAATCATCTAAAACTAGAGGATGCGGATTATAAATTCTATGATAAGGCTTCCAGTTTACAAAACTGGAAGAGCGGGGTTTTCTGGGGTTCATTTATCCTCATTTATTTATAATCTATTAAAGAGTCCACTCTGAAAAGTGGCTATCTACAGACGGGTATTTTATTATCACATGTAATTTCTCGTATAGATTTGAATAAAAGTCTTCTTAAATTCATCCAATACATTTCTTGTACAGCTTGAAAAAAGTGTACATGAAATCACTTGATAGCCCCTCCCCCGCTTTTTTGGGTTGAATTAAGCGCTCCGTCTCCATCTTGATCAATCAAGTAGTTTTTGATCCTTACAAAATTGATCCTTAAGCATCGCAT
>JBCDKO010000199.1:0-9096 GCA_038746525.1 Bacteroidota bacterium | reverse complement strand
GTCCAAAAAGCGGAATGAATTTTTGAAGAATCGATAAAAAGATTCTAAGGACAAAACAGATTCGATTCATTCTTTTGCTAAAAACCACGCTGCAAGTGTGAGTAAAGCGTGTTTTTCTTCTTTTCTTAGAGCCACTAACTATCGGATTTTTATTTACCGCGATAATATGTCCTACCTGTTTACACTTTATTGTTTTTTCAAATTCATTAAAAAGACTTGCAATCATTACAATTTTTGTCTGTTGTGATTTTTTCTCCGGGTCTTGTTAGTGAATAGTTTAGTACAGCTTGGCCGCTTGTAGATTCAGATCCATTGAGATGTAGAAACATGGATGGTTGTAAATATAGTTTCGGGAGCTTGTACTCTCTTATTTCTAGATGCTTCATCACTTGTAGTGCTCTCGTTTACAACCTTTATCAATTGTGTAATTTCATAATCTGAGAGACTTCCTTCCTCCATAAACAAGCATATTCTCTTCAACTTACCGCTAAGATCACATGATCATCCAAAATTGCTTCTTTGTGATCATATTCGTAATTTGACGCTATCAGGATAATGTTCGGTTTGAAATAGGTAATTGATGGACTGATGAATATTGAGTTATTCAAGTTAGGTCAACCTTTGAAGCATCTCAGACATTTTTAACTGGATCTTTTCAGCTTGTTGGGCTGCTTTATTGGAAAAGTCTTTGGAGTTATCTACATAAATAATTCCGCGCGAAGAGTTAACCAATAGGCCAGCATCTTTATTCAACCCATTTTCACAAACAGCTTTTAGATCACCTCCTTGTGCTCCAATGCCGGGAATTAATAAGAAATGATCAGGTACAATTTGCCTGATCTTTTTGAGGATTCCAGGTCGTGTAGCTCCTACTACATACATGAGATTGTTTTTAGAGCCCCAATCCATACTCTTGCGAATTACTTTTTCATATAATTTTTCCCCTTTTATTTCATCGTATTGAAAATCAAGACCACCAGGATTACTGGTGGCGGCGAGTAGGACCACCCATTTATTTTCGAAATCCAGGAATGGCGTTACGGAGTCTGATCCCATATAAGGGGCTACTGTAACAGAGTCAAAATTCATTTGCTCAAAAAAAGCTCGGGCATACATTTTGGAGGTATTTCCAATATCTCCCCTTTTTGCATCTGCAATAGTGAAAATATCATCAGGAACATACTCCACGGTTTTTTGAAGAGACTCCCATCCCTTTGCTCCTAACGCTTCATAAAAAGCAACGTTGGCCTTATATGCCACTGCAAGGTGGTGGGTAGCATCTATGATTTGCTTGTTAAATTCAAAAACCGGATGTTTTTCTTTCGATAAATGCTTTGGAATACGATCAACGTCGGTGTCCAGCCCAATACATAGGAAAGATTCCTTGCTCTTGATTCGTGCTATTAATTCCTTTCTGTCCACGGCTTTGCGAAGGTAATCCTGAAAATTCAGATGAACCTTTGCACTTAAAGAGGTAAAGGTCGTACTAAATGAACATACAAAAACAGAGAACCAAATTATATGGCGCTCTGATTTTTCTGTCGATCTTATAATTTTTCTACTTGAGTTCTGGGAGTTTTTCGTTTACAACTTTTCCTTTTTTCACTTCGCCATAGAAGTGAACATCATAAAGTTTTTCGTACTTTTTAATTGACTGGTGAAGCTCAGGAATGGTATCACTTCTAAGCTTGATTCCCTTTCTTTCACCTTTATGACGTAGTTCTATATAATATCCGTCTTTTAGTTTAACGGGTGTTGTTGCAGGTCTTGCCAAATCAATAAAATTTTAATTTTTGTTGAGACTAGATAAAACAAAGCTCGCGCAGAAAAGTTCTGCGCGAGCAATTCATATCGTTTAAAAATTCTTAATATCTACGGTTGGAGCCTCCTCCTTTTGGGTTAGCTCTTTTAACAACGATGGTTCTACCATCTAATTCTGAGTCGTTAAGGCTGGAAATAGCCTCCCGTGCTTCATTATCATCGGGCATTTCTACGAAACCAAATCCCTTGGATCGATTGGTCTCTCTGTCTATGATAACCTTTGCGGAATCTACAGTTCCAAATTCTTCAAATGCTTGACGTAATGCATCTTCTGAAGTTGCATAGTTAAGCTTAGCTACGAAAATGTTCATTAATTAATATAAATAAAAAAACCGGAGTATTCCGGATAATGCAAAAGTACGTTTTTATTTGATTAGAAGCTATCTAAAGTCAATAACCTCTACATTAGGATACTTTGAAACATCAAAAGTAAAGTAACTATCGGGCAAGGTTGTCGACTGAAAGGATTTGATCGTATACAGATAATTATTACCGGTTCTTTCAAACACAGTAAACGATTTTAGTTCGTCTTGTGCACTGATTATCATACGTATTTTGAAATAGCTTCGATCTCTACTTTCAGGATCCAGATCTATGATTTGATCACCATTTGTTTCTGTTGAAGTGAGTACATATTTAAAATCGTCCTTATACAAATCATAAACATTATTTAGTGTAATTTCCGACTCTTCCGGATCAAAACTACTCACAGTAACTTCACTAATCTCCGGATTGTATGTGTAAATATCCGTTCCGTCGTTGAAGATCCGTTGATCGGCGACATCCAAAACATACATATTATCCTTCACTGCGATTTGTCCGGAGATGATTTCTTTGATACCGGCGCTTTCGTTCATTAACTCCTGAGAAAAAGTAGCTTTAAATGATTCTACTTTTTTGTACTTATTGCTCATAGCATCAAGTACTTTGAGGGCCGACGGATCATACTGAGCACTCGTGTAAAGAAAAATAACCAGAGTAAGGGTAATTGATGAGATGATTGATTTTTTCATAGTCAGGGTCCTTAATATTTTAATTCGATCTCAGTCAATAACTGTTCCAAACTGTGTTCGTCCTGGATAAGCACTTCTCGAGCTTTGCTGCCCTCAAATGGGCCTACAATTCCAGCTACTTCTAATTGATCGATAAGACGACCTGCTCTGTTATAGCCCAATTTCATTTTTCTTTGAATCAAAGAAGTACTTCCTTGTTGATGTATGACAATAAGTCGCGCAGCGTCTGCAAAAAGATGATCACGGTCTGCCAAATCTACTTCGCCCACTCCGGACTCTTCTTCACTTGCACACTCCGGTAGGAGGTAGGCGTCATCATAACCTCTTTGTTCTCCGATAAAATCACAGATTCTTTCTACTTCTGGAGTATCTACAAATGCGCATTGCAAGCGTGTCATTTCTGATCCAGTGGATAAAAGCATGTCTCCCATTCCAATAAGCTGATCTGCGCCACCTGCATCTAAAATTGTTCTGGAATCAATTTTGGAGGTAACGCGAAATGATAATCTTGCCGGGAAGTTGGCTTTTATAATTCCGGTAATCACATTGACGGAAGGTCTTTGTGTTGCGACAATCAAATGAATACCAATTGCTCTTGCTAGCTGCGCAAGTCTAGCGATAGGGGTTTCTATTTCCTTTCCCGCGGTCATCATCAAGTCTGCAAGTTCATCGATCACAAGGACAATATACGGAAGGAATCGATGACCTTTGTTAGGATTTAATTTCCTTGCTTTAAATTTTTGATTGTATTCTTTAAGGTTCCTGCAAGCTGCACTTTTTAGAAGATTGTAGCGATGATCCATTTCAATACATAGAGAATTGAGTGTAATTACTACTCTTGAAGTATCTGTGATAATAGCCTCTTCGCTATCTGGAAGTTTTGCCAAAAAATGCTTTTCTATTTTGTTGAAAAGCGTTAACTCTACTTTCTTGGGGTCCACCAATACTAGCTTTAGCTGAGAAGGGTGCTTTTTGTAAAGCATGGAGGTGAGCATAATGTTTAATCCTACGGATTTACCTTGGCCGGTAGCGCCAGCCATTAGAAGGTGAGGCATTTTCGCGAGGTCGGTTACAAATACCTCATTAGAAATAGTCTTACCTAAAACAACAGGTAATTCCATTTTGCTTTCCATGAATTTACTGGTAGTAATCACCGATCGGATATCTACCATTTCACGATTCTTATTCGGAACTTCTATACCTATAGTTCCTTTTCCAGGAATAGGTGCAATGATTCTAATACCTAAAGCGGCGAGATTTAAGGCAATATCATCTTCGAGATTTTTAATCTTCGAGATTTTTATTCCTGCTTCTGGTATAATTTCATAAAGAGTAACTGTGGGGCCTATGGTGGCTTTGATACTTGATATACCAATTTTAAAGTTGACCAGTGTTTCGATGATTCGGTCCTTATTGGCCTCCAGTTCATACTTTGAAACCTGTACATCCTTGTCTGGGTACTCTTGGAGAAGAGAAGGGGTAGGGAATCTGTAGCGTGGCAGATCTAGAGTAGGATCGTAGTTTACTGCTTCCTCTATTACCTCTTCTTCAAATTCCTTTTGCTCCACTTCAAAAGAAAGGTCTTCCAATCGTTCATTTCTTTTTTCTGATGATGTTTCTGTTTTGGGTGAGGGAACCGGCGCTTCGACTGGTTCTTCTTCGGGTGCAACTATTTTTTCTTCCGCCTCTTCGGAAAGTGGCTTGGAATCTTCGTTGAGTGCTGGAAGGTTGATAGTGAATTCTGGATCTGCCTTAGGAGTTGTTTTTCTGATGTTTTGCTTAGGAGGAATTTTTTTTACTATCCAGGTCTCGGATTCATCTCTGTTTGCATCTTCGTCTTCAACTTCTTGCTTTATCTGGTTTAATACAGAAGAGATGTCGGGTGTTTTTTCTGTTTTTTTAGGGAGCTTGAATTCAATATTTTCAAATGATTTAATTATACGATTTCCGAGGGCACTAATGGCCGGTATCCGGGTGATGTTAAAGAAAAACATATTAAATACAACAAACAGAAAAACTAAAATCAAGATGGTTCCCCAACCCATCAAGCTTTGAGAAATCATAGCCAACTCATAACCTATTCCTCCGCTGAGGAAACCCATGAAGTTGGATTCTTCCTGAGTCAGCAGAATGTAGCCCATAACCATGCTACTCCAAATAAGATAGAAAACAGTGAAATTGAATGTTCGGGTTATAGGAAGCAATGATCTATGCCAGATGATTCTGTAGGCTAGAATAAACAAAAAAGGAGGGATGAGTATAGCAGCAATGCCAAACCATAAAAAAATAAAATAATGCGCGGACACAGCTCCAATTAGTCCAAATGCGTTTTTGACTTCCTGACCTGCCTCTTTCACGTTGGCATTTTCATAAGTTTCTACTACACTTTGATCTGCTGGCCCATGTTTGAAATACGAAATAAAGGAAATCAACAGGAAAATTGATGTGAGTAGCAAAGTGAACCCTATGAAAAGATGAAATTTTCGATCTTCCAGTGGATTCAATTTCACTTGCTTTTTTTGCTTTTCCCTTGACTTTTGATTGTAGCTATTTTTTGTCATAAATATGCAATATTAAAAATAGTAGAGTTCTCAGCCTTGTTCAAAAATGGCTAACTATTGCTTTGTTAATTCTTTTGATTAAGCTTGGCCCCTTGTATACTAAACCCGTATATATCTGAACCAAATCAGCGCCTGCTTTCATTTTATCTATTGCATCCTCGGCTGACATAATGCCGCCTGCAGCAATAATTGGAACATTTGGAAGTCGTTTTCTAATGTATTTTAAGACTTCAGTAGATTTAGGAAAGATAGGAGCGCCACTTAATCCACCTTCACCTATGGACTTTATTTTTTGATCAGGTGTTACAAGCCCCTTCCTATCTGTGGTGGTGTTGGAAACAATCAGGCCGTCAAGGTTGATTTCTTTTGCAATTGCTATGATATCATCCAGTTGATGATCAGATAAATCCGGTGCTATTTTTAACAAAAACGGTTTAGGAGATGTGTACTTTTTATTTTCTTGATTCAGATTCACTAAAAGTTTTGTAAGTGGTTTTTTTTCTTGCAGCTCTCTCAAACCCGGAGTGTTTGGACTGCTGACATTTATGACGAAATAATCAACGTGATGGTAAAGTTTTCGAAAACAGATCAAGTAATCTTCCAATGCGTTTTGATTTGATGTAACCTTATTCTTTCCAATGTTTCCACCTACTATGATCGAAGACTTTCTTTTTTTCAACCGTTCCACCGCATCATCAACTCCATCGTTGTTAAATCCCATCCGATTGATTAATGCTTGATCTTTAGGAAGTCGGAACAGTCTGGGCTGAGGGTTTCCATGCTGTCTTTTGGGGGTGATTGTTCCAATTTCAATAAACCCAAAACCTAGATGAGAAAAATCATCGATAAGTTCTGCATTCTTATCAAATCCTGCCGCTAGTCCTATTGGATTTTTGAATTTTAATCCAAAGATTTCTTTTTCAAGTTTGTGGCTTACTACTTGAAACCGAGTTTGTACAATTTTTTTGCTAAAAGGTAACTTCAAGATGAATTTTAAAAGTTTGATGGTGACTTTATGAGCACTCTCAGGTGCTAAAAGAAAAAGTAAAGATTTGACGAGTTTATACATTAGTTTCGAGGATGATAGTGCGTGATCACTTGTTTTAAATAGTCTCTGTCCAGGTGGGTATAGATTTCGGTGGTTGTGATAGATTCGTGACCAAGCATCTCTTGGACAGCACGTAAATCTGCACCTCTTTCAATTAGATGTGTTGCAAAGCTATGTCGAAATGTGTGCGGACTGATGTTTTTTTCCAAGCCAACCTTGGCAGTAAGTTTTTTAATGATCATGAAGACCATGACACGGCTGATGGATTTTCCTCGCTTCGTAACGAATAAATGATCTTCGTATCCTTTCTGTATCTGAATATGAATTCTCACTTGATCACGAAAAATGCGAATGTACTTGAGTGCAGGTTTCCCGATAGGCACAAGTCGTTCTTTATTTCCTTTCCCAACTACACGGAGAAAGCCCATATCTTCATGAATATTGCTAATTTTTTGTTCAATCAATTCTGAAACCCTTAATCCAGAGCTGTAAAGTGTTTCTAGCATGGCTCTGTTGCGTTGACCTTCAGGTTTTGATAAATCTATTGCCTCGAAGAGTTCGTCTATTTCAGGAAGGTCTAATATGTCTGGTAATTTTCTACCTAACTTTGGCCTCTCTATTAAGACAGAAGGATCCTTTATAATGACTTCTTCATAAAGTAAAAACTTAAAAAAAGCTTTTAGTCCGGAAACCATGCGGGCCTGAGTATAAGCAGACATTCCCAGTTCGGTAATAAATTCAAGAAAATCGATGAGATCCTGTTGAGAAACCTTAGTAGGTGCTATCTCACGTCCTTTAATTTCAAAAAACTGTTGAAGTTTCGAAATATCTGAAAGATAGGCATCAATCGAGTTTACAGCCAGTGAACGTTCTAATTTAAGGTAATTTTTGAATGCTTTAGTGAAGGTGTTCCAGGACAAGTTATTTGATTTGGTATTTTTGAAATAAGTAACAATTAATTAACGTATGCAATTTTTTATATGTATAAAAACTTTTGTTTGCCATTTCATACCTCATGCGATTCGTGATAAACCACATCAGCGAACCGATTCAAGTGATGGTTGGTGCAGGTTTGCCTTTGAATCTTTGTGCTCATTTGAAGGTTATTCATTTTTAAATTTACCAATCAACCTAAACGATTTTGAAAATTTTGATCCTTAATGGCCCAAATTTGAATTTGCTTGGAAAACGAGAGCCTGAAATCTATGGGTCAGAGCCATTCGATCTTTTTTTTGAGCAGCTAAAAAATAAATTCGAAGAGTATTACCTGGAGTATTATCAATCCAACCATGAAGGCAGTCTAATTGATAAGCTTCACGAGGTAGGTTTTAGCTATAAAGGAATCGTTTTTAATCCAGGGGCTTATACACACACTAGTATAGCTCTAAGAGATGCTATTGCAGCGATTGAAACACCAGTTTATGAGGTTCACATTTCAAATCCTTCAGCACGTGAAGACTTTCGGCGGATTAGCTACGTTAAAGACGTCTGCGCAGGATCAATTAATGGAATGGGACTAGAAGGATATGTCGTTGCCGTCAAGGAATTAATTGATAAATCAGCAAAATAACTTGTTCCAGTAATTATGATTTAAGATTCAAGCTGTAATTTTCAGTTTTAAATTATTAAAGAATGACAGAAATTCAGAAAAGTAAAATTGACCATTTCTTCGATGTTTTGGATCACAATGGTAATGGTATTCTGGAATCTGAGGACTTTGAGTTGGTGAGTGAGGCCATTTGTGACATTCGAAAATTAGAAAAAAATGCCACAGAGCGTCTAAACTTGAGTCTAAAAACGCATTCTTTATTTGTGCAAATATTAAAGACGCTCAATAAGGAAACGATGGTTATTAGAAAGGAAGAGTGGGCTAGTTTTTTTGAGAAAGAGGTGCTGTCTAAACCGAATGATTATGTAAGCCTGGTTTCCACCTATATATTTTCACTTTTCGATCAAGACAATGATGGATATATTAGTAAACAGGAGTATTTAAATATGTTTAAAGCTTATGGTATGTACACGGCTACTGCTAAAAAAGCCTTTGATATGCTTGACCTTAATGGAGATAAGAAAATAAGTAAGGGTGAATTGGTCAAAGCCTTTGAAGATTTCTTTTTGTCTTCCGATGAAAAAACATCGGGAAACTGGCTCTTTGGAGATTGGAAATAATCGAAAACACGCTTACAGGAATTCTATCAGAAAAAACATGAAACTATTTTCACCTGCTTTCAAACTATTTCCGCATAAAAATCACGTTCTTTTTTGCTTTTCATATATCCTTTCAGAGGAGCTTTCTCGCTTTGTCTTTTTGAGCATATCCATAAAACTATAAAGTTTATTTTTTGGTGAATCTCTTTAACTTTTATAATTGAATTAGGCTTCTAATAGATAAAAGCTGCAAACAGACAGAGAAATGGAGCATTCAGTTACACACACAACTACGAATTAACTAAACCTAAATGTGTTTAAATGCATGCTAAACCTCATTTTTCGTAGCTAGTGTAATGATTTCATAATAAGATTACTATTTATGATATTTGTTTCTATGGCAAGCATAGGTAAGTTAGAACTATCTCCAGAAGACAGAAAGGAGCTCCTACTCAGGTCAAGGTCTCATACACTAGGAAGTCGGGACGTTCTTCGTTCGCGAATC
>JBCDKO010000198.1:0-9168 GCA_038746525.1 Bacteroidota bacterium | reverse complement strand
TGGCACCTCGATGTCGGCTCGTCACATCCTGGGGCTGGAGAAGGTCCCAAGGGTTGGGCTGTTCGCCCATTAAAGTGGCACGCGAGCTGGGTTCAGAACGTCGTGAGACAGTTCGGTCCCTATCTGTTGTGGGCGTAAGAAACTTGAGTAGATCTGACCTTAGTACGAGAGGACCGGGTTGGACTAACCGCTAGTGTACCAGTTGTTCCGCCAGGGGCACTGCTGGGTAGCTATGTTGGGAAGGGATAAGCACTGAAAGCATCTAAGTGCGAAACCCACTACAAGATGAGGTTTCTTTTAAAGGATGTTCTAGATGAGAACGTAGATAGGCTGTAGGTGTAAAGGCAGTAATGTCAAAGCTGAGCAGTACTAATTACCTGTAAACTTTCTGAATAAAGTTTTGATAAACTCGTTATTTCTTCGTGAATCTTTCATTATATGTCAAAAATTATTAATCCTTTTTCGCATAAATAGGTAGACTTTATGGTGATTATAGCGGCGGGGTCCACCTCTTTCCATCCCGAACAGAGAAGTTAAGCCCGCCAGCGCTGATGGTACTGCCCTAACAGGTGGGAGAGTAAGTCGTTGCCAGTTTATTTTTATTAAGCCCCTATTAAGGGGCTTTTTCGTTTTATGCTATAAAAGTAAGTACTTGATAAATATAAAAATGGAGTTTAGCATACACGTGAGTCCATTTTGATTTAAAATCTGCTGATTTGTAATGTCTTGCTTTATTTAAACGATCCATTTTCTTTGTCTGTAACTCGCCAGAGTTATTTAGTTAGTGTTTCTAAGAAAAGACGACAAAACACTCCCCTAACACCTATAGCATAGTTTTTTACCGAAAGAATGAATCGAATCTGTTTTATACTTTAGAATCAATTTCTCAGAAATTCATCTGAGTTTTGACGAATTGAAGGTAACCCTATGGTTTTATGGCGTTTTCATTAAAACGCCCCAAAATAGATTCAATGACTATTTGTTATCGAAATTTCAAAAAAACATGCTCTACGAGCTAGAGATATCGTTTTCTTTCAAAAAACACTGTTTTCTTAGAGACACTAACTAGGTGGTAAAAGTCTGAAAGTTTAGTGGGTAATCGTTTTTTGGAAAGATAACAATCTCTAGTTTTTCTTGATTTCTATTATTAATTCATAGATTGACTTGATCTCTATTTTGGAGTTATTTTGCTGAAGGGTCCAGATGTTTTGATCTTGATTGGATTTAACACAAATCTGAATTTTAGCGTTTGCATCAACCTTGACCCCATTTCGTTCTAACGCACGCTGGGTCCAGGTAGCAGTTTCGCCCTCTCCGGTCAATGCCACGGCAGCACTGTAGGTAGAGTGGATTTTAAAAGCACCACTTTGACTGTCAAAATGTATTCCTTCGGAAGCGAATGCCTTTTGAAATGCACCATTAAGAATCAGATCTTCAGGTGCTCCCACTTGCATGGAACCTCCTTTAGGTAGAAGCCAAATTCTGTCTGCTCCTTTAAGCGCAAGGTCCATATCGTGTGTGGACAGCAAGATGGACTTACCACTTTCATTAGCCATTTTCCGAAGAAGCTTTATGATTTCTGCTTTTCGCGGAAGGTCTAAAAAAGCAGTGACTTCATCTAGAATCATTACTTCTGGTTCTTGGGCAAAAGCTCTTGCTATCATGATTTTTTGGCGCTCGCCATCGCTTAATTCAGGAAGTGTTCTATCTGCGAGCTCATTTGCTCCTACCATAGCTATGGCCTCTTGGATAATTTGATGATCAGATTCTTTCAATTTTCCAGACCAGTCAGTATACGGAAATCGCCCGAGTGCTACCACTTCATAGGCTGTTAACATTCCTGCATAAATACGTTCGGTAAGCACCAGGCTCAACTTTTTAGCCAGGTACTTGGGCGTTAAGTCGTGAATATTTTTCCCTTCCAGGTATACCTTACCTTCAATCGGTTTCTGATCTCCGGAAATCGTCCTCATCAAGGTTGATTTACCGGCGCCATTAGGTCCTATCAAGCATACCAGTTCTCCTCTCAATAAGCTGGTATTAATTCCTGAGGTTATCGTTTTCAAGTCTGATATAGACTTGTATCCCGTCGTTAAATTCTCAAGTTCAATAACTGATTCCAACTCCTTTCTAGATTTCAAATCCCCTCATTTTCTTATTTTTCAAAATCACCCACATCACCACAGGTGCACCTATGAGAGCATTTACCGCATTCAAATGCAGAAAATGCTTCTCCCAGGGGAGATGAACGAAAAGGTCGGCGGCTTGAGCTACAATGGTGCCTAAAAGCATAACTGCGGGCATCAAGATTCTATGGTCTGAGGTACTAAATAGTCCCCTTCCCAAATGAGGAATAATGAGTCCTAAAAAAAGGATTGGCCCACAATAAGCTGTGATCGGACCAGCTAACAAGACCGCACATGCTAGTGTGATCAGCCTGGTACGTTTCACAGATAAACCCATACTTCTCGCATAGTTTTCTCCCAGCAAAAAGGCGTTGAGTGGTTTAGTTATCAACCAGCTACCAACAAGACCTACAATCGCCATAGGCATTAGTATAGGGAAGTGCTCCCAATAGACTCCCGCAAAGCTTCCATCGTTCCAACCCGCGTAGATCTTTGTTTGTGATAGGTTGGTAAAGTGCAAAATGACACTGATCAATCCTTGAGTAAGAAAGCCCAACATTAATCCGAAAATAAGCATGGTAATGGTGCTCACGTACTTTGACACAGTTACCATAATCATTAGGACTAATACACATCCAAGCATCGCTCCTGTTACAATACTCAGATTGCTCATAAACTCGAACTTTTCTAGAACTGGTGAGCCAACAACTGCTGCTGCTGTTACTACCATTGCGACCCCTAATTGTGCCCCCGCGGTGAGGCCAAGTGCCCATGGGCCTGCTAATGGATTCTTGAACAAAGTTTGTAACTGGAGTCCGGCAGCTCCGAGCGCTGCACCACCAATAATTGCAGCAAGGGTTCTTGGCAGTCTTAATTCCAATATAATCGTGTTCCAGATTGCTTCAGCGGCCTGACTTCCAATCAAGACGTTGATGATTCCTGATACAGGAATTTTTATCGAACCGATCCCAAGCTCTAAAAGAAAAACAACTAAAGTGCTTGCAATAAGAATTGGAAACAGGAAAAGACGAGAATGACTTGCAAGCCGAAACCTTGGCTTAGAAGTACTAAGTGGTGTGGGGAGTGTTGATGCTATGTTTTTCATGGTTGAATCTCATTATAGAATAGAATTTGTCATTCATTTTAAAAGGCAATTTCTTAAAAGGCAATTTCATAGACTTCTCAAAATGATCCATGAAAGTAAGATCCGGGGTTTGATAGTTTATGACTCCTATATCCCTCATAAATTGAGCTTCTCCATTCAGCGGTGGAATAAAAGTCCTCTTCTGAACCAGAACCATGACATCTTCCTTTACTTCATTTCCATTTCCTTTCCAAGAGCTAAGTTTCGCATTGGTTTTCATGATTTTGCAATTACCGTGGTAACTAAAACCGATGTTCTTCACATACGTTAAGTTGGCCTTTTGTGCAAAATAGGCTTTGGTGAAATCAAAGATTTCAAAACCGTATCCTGTAACTCGAGAGGAGGCCCCAAAAGAAAAAAACAATGTGGCTAAAAGCATAAAATCAGCGAAATAACTGTAGTTTTTCTCCATCTCAATTCACTTTTTCAATAGGTTCCATAAAAAACAATTCATGATTTGGAAGGACATCCGGATGAAACAAGCTTATTAGATCACCAAGCAATAAATCTGGCCTCATTGGAGCTGTCTGATACCAATCACTGGCTCCGTCATCCTTATATCTTTTAAAGTGATGATAGATGGTATGATTCCGATAGGCCGGGAAGGTGGACATGTAATTCTCATTGGGCCAGTTTTCAGTTGTTGATTGGAAAGAAAAAATAAAGTCGACTTCTTTGGCATGAACCAACACCATTTCATCCGATATAGTGATACCTTCCGACAATCCATTTGCCTTTGTCACTGTGATGGCGGCTTCACTATCTTCAAAGGGATTGATTGCGCCGGCAGATTTTATAAGTTGAGCAATTGCTCCATTTGACCTTACAGTCCAGTTACCACTCCTGCTGTGCATTCCCCACATAGCAGATGGTTTTTCTACTTTCCCCTTCACAAGAGATGCTAAAGAATCGCATTTCGATTTGACAGCATTAAAAAATTTGTTGGCTTTAGCCTCTTCATTGAGAAATAGTGCATCGTACTTAATCCATTCCAGTTGACCTAAATAGGTGGTTTCACTCCAGGAAAACTCAGGTGCAGCCTTCAAACCAAGTTCTCTTGTTTTCTGAATCCCTTTTGCTTGTGTGACGCTAGCTGTAGTAAGCAGGGTTAATTCAGGCTGTAGAGCAATAAGCGTCTCTAAATTAGGACCAGTATGCCATGAAGGCCCAATGGGTTTCAATTCTCTGGCTTCAAATCGTTTCCGAAGCGATGGGTTATATATGTTTTCATGTCCTAAACCAAGCAATTTTTCAGTGACCTCTAATGCAATGAACCTGGTAGGTGCATCATCTGCATTTCCTGCAATGGTTGAAACTGGTATCTTAATCACATGGGCTTCCCGGAGCTCACCTGTCAATGGTGGTACAGGTGTTCCTTTTTGGACAAGAACCATTGCATCGGTAAACGCTTTTGTCCAGGAAGAGGAGTCTGAATCCTAGTCTGCTGTTCCGTAATCTACTTTGGCTTTTAGAACTTTATAGTTTCCATGATATGATACACTAAAGTTCTTAGCATATTCAATAGAGGCTTTTATCGGGAAATAATCCATAGATGAGTCCTGTGTCTTCCCGTTTTCGAACGTTGATTCATTTGATGAGCACGCAACGAATAAAACCAGACTAAGAATGATGAGGTATTTCATTTTTTTGTCAGTTTCACTTTGTCAAAAAACATGGGAGTATGATTCGGTAGCAATTCAGGGTAGAAAATCGAAACAAGATCTTCCAGTACCAGATCAGGCCGAACATCTGGAGTTTCGTACCAATCATAAGCATTATGTTCATGCCTAGTCCTTTTTTGATAGTGATATACATTACCTTCCCGATAAGCCTTGAAGCTACTGAGAAAGTTCTTAGGTGGCCAGTTTGTATCTTCAGTGCTGTTAATGATCCAAAAATCAGCGTCATTTGCCTTTTTCAAAAGTTGTTCATTCGTAATCCCAACACTATGTGTAGGACCTTCATTCTTCAAAACATTCAGGCTAATCGCCTGTAAATAAGAAGCATAAAAGTCGTTCCTATGCGCTTCCCAATCGCTGTTGGAAGACGGATAATACAGCAAAAATGATGTAGCTTTTTCACCGTAGTTTTCAACTAAAGTGATTAACTCATTACATCGGCTCTTAATTCTTTCAAATAGCACATTTGCTTTTTCTTCCTCATTATGGAAAAGTGAAGTAAACTTGATCCATTCAGCTTTTGCCAGAAAGTTTGGTTCTGCCCATGCAAACTGTGGGATTGCATTAATTCCTAGTTTTCTAAGCTTCTCCATTCCTTCGAGTCTGGAATTATCATAGGTATGTAGTACCAATAATTCTGCTCCGGCAGACATCAGTAGTTCCGGCTTTGGGATGCTATGAAAACTATATCCTATTGAAGTGATTTGCTTGTTTTCCCATCTCTCTCTCAGTTCAGAATCATAGATTCCTCCTCCACCCATACCTGCTATCTTATTTATTAAACCCAGGCTTTTCAACCGAGTGATCTCACCATCTTCATTGGCGGCAACCGTCTCAATTGGAATTTCGATGAACCAATACTTGCCTTCATCATTTTCAATTTTTGGACGTTGCGTCCCTTTTGGATACAGATACAGTTTCTGCTCAAAATCAATCTCACGACCTTCACTTTGATAAGAAAGATCTACTTCCTTATATCGATCATGATAAGCGACCTTGAAGTTTTTTGCATATTCTGTAGGTATTTCAGTCCATTTCTCAGTAAACTCCTTGGATAGATTAGATTCGGGATGAGTATTGCTCTTTGAACACCCCAAAAGAGCGATGCTAAGAATGGCAATTTTGATCCTTATTCTCTCCATGAAACTTTCAATCTCTTCGTAGGACAGTCACAGGATTAACATACAATGCCTTCCACGAGGGAGCTGCAGCAGCCATGAGAGACAAGACAATCAAAGCTATAGCTACCAGAACATAAGTATCCACATCTACCAACGCCACTTCGAAGAGGAACGGAAGTATCGGTTGCAAAATCAATGGCGCTAGTAGTAATCCCAGACCAATTCCAACGCCAGATATGCTGACCAGGTCCTTCATTACTAACAATAAGATGTTTTGCTCGTTTGCTCCTAACACTTTTCGCAATGCCAGTTCTTTCACTTTCAGAATCATGATAAATGTCATCATGCTAAATAGGCCAATAGCTGCGATAACACTTCCTATGGCTGCGATGGTCAGAAACAGTATGCTTGAAATTCTAGATTGCCAGTTCATTTTTTCCACATGATCAGTCATTTGCATGTACTCGAACGTAGGTTGGTTTTCGTCTAATGAAAGAATTGCATCCATAAGTTTTGGCTCTAATGTAGCAAGAGAAAGATTTGTTTTTACGATATAATAGGCATCCGTAGTAGTGTAGGATAAAAGGGAAATATAAATACTTGGTATATTTTCAGAGATAATGCTTTGATGCTTGACATTATCGGCAACTCCAATAATGGTAAGGAACTTCTGGTTTGAAAGATTGCCACCTAACTGCATCCTTTTGCCAATTGGATTTTCCTCCGGCCATAGCTGATTAGCTAGTTTATCATCAATGATGACGTGAAATTCGTTGGAAGCATAATCGGAATCACTGAAACCCATTCCTTTTAAGATTTCTATTCCCATCATTTCAAAATAATTGGGAGTGACTCTTTGCGTGCTAACAAAAGGATTTTTGGATTGGTCAACTTCAGATTGTCCTTCTACAGTAAAGAGTGATTGCGAATCTCTGGATGTTTTAACGATGTCCGTAAGAGGGGGCATCGTATTTATGGCCACCTCAATCACACCGGGAATTGCAGAAATCCTGTTAAGGCTAGATTCAAAAAATGCGCGCTTTTTCTCAGGGTCACCATATTTGAACCATGAAAGCGCAATTCGAAATGTAATCATTTGATCCGTATGATACCCTAACTCTGCTTGCTGGGCAGCATGGAAACTCTTAAAAAGTAATCCTCCACCTATTAGCAACAATACACATACAAAAACTTGTAAAATGGCTAACCCTTTTTGAAGGTGATGCTGCCTATGACTTCCGGTAGTCTGTTGTCCTTCTTTTAATCGCTCATGCAATTTATGGTCTCGAGAAAAGTGAAAAAACCAGGGAACAAGTCCCGTAGCAATTCCAAAAATCATCGCTAGCAGAAAGGCATACATCAACACATTTTTGTTTATCCCCACTTCAATCCAATGTGGAAGGTATGGGTTTACCAGGCTACCAGAAATCTCAATCAGACACCAAGCCAACACCAAGCCAACGATACTTCCGATAAAAGACAAAACCAGCGAGTTGATCACAAATTCCTTGATTATAAGCAAGTTTGATGATCCTAACATTTTGCGAATTACCGTCTCTTTGCTACGTTTAATTGCCTGACTAACAATAAGGTTTGAAATGTTGACTGCCGCAATAATGAGGAGAAACAGCACTGCTACACTGATTAGAACAAGATAACCATTAAGCTCTCCAACAAACAAATCAGCTAGTGGCTCAGCAACAAATGAAATACCCAGATTGGACTTTAGATAGCGCTCCTCTAGAGCTACACCGTAGCTTTTCAATTCTTCATTAATTTGATCTAATGTCACCCCTGGTTTAAGGCGAGCCAGTCCAATACAGAGTCTACGATCTCTAGAGTCAACCACAAAATCAGCAAAAGCCATAGCGCGAAAGGCCTCTACCTTATTAGGAAAACTAAAACCTTGAGGAAGAACCCCATAGTTGGAGTATGAGAACCCATCTAATGTGATCTCCAGACCTTCTACTTCCTCCTTACCTGAAAATCGACGCTGCCAGAAATCATAGGTAAGCATGACTGTATGAGAACCACGTTTATCCAGTGTCTCTGGCCAATGGTTCCCTATGATAGGATTAACTCCAAGTAATTTGAAAAGATTGCTTGATGCAAAAGTAACCGTCAGATCTTCAGGAGGGAGACCGTCTCCACTTAGGTTATACCGTCCTCCATCTCTATAAACAGCAAGCTCTTCGATACCAATTAATTCGTTCTGCATGTCCAAAAACTCAGGATAGGAAAGTAATCCCTTTTCTTGTCCTTTGATGGATTGAATTCTTACAAGCCTCTCTGCATTTTTAAAAGGTAATTGAGAAAGCAAGAGCGCATCGATATAGCTATAGACCACAATGCTGGTGCCTGTAACAATTGCAATTGTGAAAATGATGATTGCAGCAAAAGCGGGACGTTTTCTTATACTTCTTAAAGAGGTTTTCAGATTGATTAAGGTATTCATGATTCTCGTAGCATGATGCAAGCTTTACTTATCTACATGATTATTGAATATAATTAGTCTATCGCAACATTGTTGCATACAATTACATAAATGGTCCTTATTCTAACCTTCCTGGTTTTGTGAGATAATTGGTTGATATCATTAAGCGAGAACGTATTCCTCTTCTCTTTCTACAATTATGAGAGAGATTTTCATTGTCTCGCTGTTTTGCAATCTGTGTTGGGAACAAAACTTAGCAAACCTTGGTCCTTCCGTTCATTTTTGTCCGAACTATAGCCCTCCAGGTGAAAAACCATATGTATAACTATGAAGAGGATTTAATTAATCAGAAGAACATAACCAGACAAACGTATCACCTGGAACGTGCGATTTTACTTTGGCTGAAAAATTAGATAGTGTCTCTAAGAAAATAATCACTTTTTGATGGAGTAAATAGTTGATAAGCAACGTTATTAATACTTTTTAAAGTACTCTAATTCGGGGCTTGAACTGAATTTTTATATAAAAGAATCCTTTGAAAAACCCGCCTTTTGGCCCAACTCTTCGTTACTCAAAATTTCAAAAGCCTCATTTACGACCAGTAAACTACGTTTTTGAAATTCTGAAAGCCTCGATTTGAGCCAAAAATCCAGTTTTGCAAAGG
>JBCDKO010000197.1:0-9318 GCA_038746525.1 Bacteroidota bacterium | reverse complement strand
TTTTTTCATGATCATATAGATAAGAACGCCGAAATTAAAACCGATGAATGGAAAGGATATCGTCCGCTTAAAGCCACTTTCCCTCATCTCACACAGAGCGCATCAGGTAAGAAAGGGGAGCATTTCCTCCAGATGCATCGAGCGATCATGATGTTCAAAGCCTGGCTTCGTGGCACCCATCATGCCGTGGAACATCTGCAAGCCTATCTAGACGAGTATTGCTATCGGTTTAACCGCCATCTGATGAAGGATAAACTATTTGACCGTCTGATAGATAGAATGGTAGCTCATAGCCCGGTCTATTGCAAAAACTTGACTATTTATTAAGTGCCTAC
Organism: Bacteroidota bacterium; assembly: GCA_038746525.1. Lineage (GTDB taxonomy): Bacteria > Bacteroidota > Bacteroidia > Cytophagales > Cyclobacteriaceae > Ekhidna. Next base: position 8,983 of record JBCDKO010000197.1, on the reverse strand, counting down.
TTCAAAAAGTTTAATTGATGTTTCATAATTTTGAAATTTAGAATTGTCAGCTTATTGAAAATTGAATTAATAGAAGTTTTTTACATTAATCGATATCTAATTTTTCCCTGAAAATTGATTGGCTGTTTTGGGACAAGGTAGTTATCATACAGTTCCCTGTTCAGGAGGTTGTTTATTTCTAAGTTTAACCACAGTGGTAATTGTTGAAACTTGTAAGAAGCTCCTGGATTTATTAAGTGTTGCGAAGGAATTAGAAATTCATCCAAGTTGCTAAGTGTAGATGATTCAATTCTTTGGAAAAGCCCTGGCTCTTGGTCTTTCGTAATTTGAATAAAGATATACTTCTCTACAAAACCATAGTTAGCATAGAGAGAGCTTATCACTTTCAACAAAAAGCCTGTCCAGATTATAAGTAAGGTTAAGGTTGGTATAAAAATAAGGTTGGAAAGGCAAGCGAGATTTTTTCCATTCCCCGCTTGTTAAGTTCTTTCACATTAATCCTTCTAGCATCTGGCCAAGTTAGATTAGCACTTAGCTTTAAATTATTAAAGAGTTTCGCTTTTGCGTTTGTTTCAATCCCAATTACTTGTGCGTCGTCTTTATTCTGTATTGGGAAAAGAAAAGATAAATGGGTTGCTGAATTATTTGATTTTGAACATGTCGATAAAAAGTACTGACATCCAACCACCAATCTTTTTTTCGATCTATATTACTGTAAAAGCCAAGATTGATATTATGGCTTTGCTCTGGTTTTAGGTATGGATTACCCAATAGAAAGTCTCCATCTCCAAAATACTCAATGGATTGGGGTATCCGAGTGGCATTTTCATATGATAATCGAAGAAAGCGATTAGAGGTATAGGAGAATTTAAATGAAGTTCCAAATCCATAGTTTTCTTCCTGCAAAGAAGGGGTAAGGTCTCGTGCCGTATTAACGCTACTGAGTGAACTTGTCTTTATTGAATAACGCTTGGCTGTTATTTCCTGAATTATCTTATCGGGAAGGTACGATAAGGTTAGTTGTAATCCGGTGATGTTTTTGTCATAATTTGCTGGAAAACTGAAAGGATCTACTACTTCACCATTTATTATTAACTCTCCAAAAGGGTCACTGCCTTTCCTTCGATCAGTAGTAAAGATTATGATTTAATGTGATGGCAGATTTCCCAAGTTGATAATTTAGGTTAATCCTACCCACAAAATTTTCAAAATCTAAGTTGCGTAAAGATTTACTTCCTGATTCTCCACCTGTACCGCTCACTACTCTCACAATTTCCCCATTCCAATTATAACGGTGGCTACTTGTGTCAACGAATAGTGTATTTTTTAATCCCGCAGCTACTTCTATAAATTTACTGTTCACTGCATCGTGAAAACGGTTCACAGTAGCGGGCTGTAAAGTTTGTGTCTCTTCCTCCACTACTTCAATATTCATTTTATAATCGTTGTCTGAGTGGACATAGTAAGAAGTCAATCGAGTGAACAGCTTAGTTTTGGGGATTTGGTAATAAGCATTTGTATTTAATTGATGTGTATTAAACGAACCAAAGTTGTAAGACATATCCAGTTGATTGTCTTGAATTTCTGAACTGAGTAAATTGATTGCTCCACCCACCCAAGGCATCCGCTCCTAAACTGGCAGGGAGTATACCTTTATAGACTTCTACACCCCCTAATTGTCCGATGGGAACAATACTGATGTCAAATGCCTTACCCAAATAGTCTAGTGGAATATCATCTCTGAAATATCGAATTGCATTGCCTTGAAGTCCATTGAGATTGACTAACACTCTACTGCCTACCCCTGCTAACTGTCTGATATTCAATCCCAGCATCTGGTTAATTAGTTGCACCACCGGAGTTGAGCGTTCCTGTATTGCTTCAAAGTTTATGGCTTCTAACTTAATTGGCTGTTCCATTTTTTCCTGGGTTTCGGTTTTACCAAAGACTGTGACCTCATCCAGCTCATCTACTGACAAGTTTAAGTTTGTAGTAAAATCGGAGGTTCGTCCACCTTGTATTTCAACCGTTCGTTCTGTTCGCTCAAAACCAATGGATGAGATGATGATTGAATAAGTTCCTGCGTTGAGTCGCTGAATTGAAAATCGTCCGCCCGTGTCAGTCACATCCCCGATGGTTGTTCCGGCAAGCTGCACCGTTGCACCTGGGATAGATTGCCCTTTATTATCTGTGATGCGAAATGTTTTGGATCAACAGAAATCTCCCTTTAGATCTTTTTCTATTACTATTGAGCATGTTTTTTGAATACTTCAGTCTGATAAGGTAAAAAAAAGACTACAACGAATTATACAAGATATTTATGTTGACTTTCTAATAGTACCTTAAATTTTTCATTTTTTTTCTTGCTGCAGCTGCTTAGCTCCACATAGCTAGTCCCACGCTCAGGGAATGTATGTACAGCCAAGTGACTTTCACCAAGAAGCCAAACACAGGTGTAGCCTACAGGAGAAAAATGATGCTCTATAAAGTTGAGAACCTCATATTCACATTTGCTTAAAAGTTCCTGTACGAGACGTTTTAGTTCCTTAGACTCCGTCAGATTTAAATAAACAGAATAACGATATATGAGCGTTTTTTCCAATTTAATTTTTTCCATTGTAGTTCAATACAAGTCCCAGTTTCCATTTAAATAATATCGATAGAGTACAGGATTGTGGATCCGGTTTGTTTCCACGGGATCTCCTTCATCCAGATAAATTGTCTTCCCGAAAGAAGTCATTAAAAACATGGCTTCATTATTGATCCACTTTGTTTCTATCCGATCAAAGTGAAGGTTGCGAAGTTGCCGTTTGAGATCAATGCTATGATTAGTTGAACCAATTACCCAACCCCACTCTCCGAGGGTAACAATCTGATTATGAATTTTTTGGGTATTAAACCCTGCTGCGGCTATGGTTTGATCTATGCATAAATAAGCTTGTGTTGCAAAATATGGACTGCCTGCTTGTGTAACTAGTAAGCCTTCTGGTCGAAGTTTTCTGTGAATGAGACTATAAAATTCTTTTGTGTAAAGCTGATTGAGATCTACTGTTTTCGGATCGGGAAGATCGACGATGACCACATCATAAAATTCTTTGGTTTGCTCTATGAATATAAATGCATCTTCGTTCTTAATTTCCACTTTTTCATTGTTCAGCGAAAACGTATTTAGCTGTGTGAGGACTGGATGATTTTGGCTTAGTTGAGTCATTTTAGGATCAATGTCTACTAAGGTTATTTTCTGAACTTCCGGATACTTCAATAATTCACGAACGGCACAGCCATCCCCTCCTCCTAGCACAAGTATTTTCGATGGGTTTAGATGTAAATTCATCACAGGGTGCACCAGAGGTTCATGGTACATCACTTCATCTATCGTACTCAATTGTTGATTATTGTTTATGTAGAGCCAATAGTCATCTTTCCACTGAGTTAAGACAATTTTTTGATACTTGGTTTGCTCAGAATAAATGATCTTATCCTGATATCGACGTTGCTCTCCAAAAAGAATAAGAGGCTGAGCTATAAAGAAACCTACTATTAAAAAAGAACCTATAGAGCTGGTTGCAAGCGAAAGTTGCATTTTCATTTTGTGAGAAATCTCTTTCCACAGAATTGCAATTAGGCCAACTGCTACCAGAAAGTTCATGCTACCTAGAATAAAGGGAGTGTAGGTCAATCCAAGAATAGGTAAACCAACAAAGGCAAAAAAAAGGCCACCAGCAAGGCTACCGTAATAGTCTTGCTCCAATACAGAAGAAACATTGGCCTTCAAAATTTGATAATTGCTGTTCAGTCGAATAACAAGAGGTATCTCCATACCTATAAGCAGGCCAATAATGATGCAGAGAAGATAAATGATAATTCCTGTATACGGCGTATATGCAGCAATGGTATAAACTAAGAGTGCGGAAAAGGCTGAAAAAAAAGAAAGTATAAACTCGATTAAAATGAACTTTTTCAGTAAATCTTCCTTAAAAATTTTACTTATTCTACTTCCTAAGCCCATCGAAAAAAGCATGATGGATACAATTAATGTCCACTGAAATACCGCATTTCCTAAAAAATAAGTAGCTAGAGTGGATAAGACATATTCTGCTACAATCCCTGCTAGCCCTGTCACAAACAGTGCAATCTTAAGGACATTCGATTTAAACATCAATTAGACACTCCAACTGATCAATACTGAACCAGCAATGTAAGCGAACGCTTCTACTACCGCTGCCCCAATATTCGGTTTCTGCTGATTGATGAGTTCGTTGGTAAGATTCTGTCCCGGTAAAATTAACTTGTCGGTTACAAGCCGTGCAATCGGGAGAAATATAAATCCTAGTGCCACATCGAACCCCACATTTTCGGCTGTAATTAACCAACTTTCAAAATCAACCATTAGCCCTTGCCTAATAAGGTTACCAATAGCAATAAATGCCCCTGCAAATCCAATCCCTACAGCAACATTATTCTTTTCAATATACTCGTGGACATCATATGGAGTAATCAGATTGTAGATGTAGCTGGTAAGTATCATTAAAAACTGGCCTACGATCCAAAAGACGATCGCAGTAACTACGCCACCACCTTCACCATAAATGGAACCCATTAGAATAAGTCCTGTGGCTACGGCATTTGCACCTTCAATAATCCCCGTACCAATGTTTTTCTGGCTAATGATTTCATCATAAATTTTAAATCGGTTTAGTATAACGATATCGTTGATTTTAATCGCCAGATTGAGCAAAACAACACCCAGGATCCCATAGATAAACATGTTGATAACATCAACCCATATGCCCTTGCTTTCACCGATCAACGCTCCGCCTACCACCAATACCAATCCCACAAAATAACCAATATAGGCAAAAGAAAAAGCAAGGTTGTCCCGCTCCACAAGCTCATGCTGTATTCCAATTTTTTTATGGAAAAAGCGATAGGCTAAAATCCCAATTGCAAAGAGAATGAAAGAACTAACCAGGTAGGTTAAGGTGGAAAGTAATGCGTCTACAAATTCCATTTAAGATATGTTAGTTTAGTATGTTAGTACCATGAGTTATTTACCGACACCCCGGCTTCTTGATCTCATGGATGAGGAAGAAGAATACCTTGAGCTACTTCTTTTTACTGAATTATTAACCCTACGGGTAAATGCATTGCTTCTGGGATTTTTGCTCCAGCTAGAATTGCTTCGATGTTGTGAGGTATACTTGCTATTGGTTCCATAGGTAGGAACGCCTGAGGTTTTAGGTCCATAATAAGGTCTGTTTCCGTAATAGCCGCCACGATAATCATCGTAGTAAGATCTTCTTACCGGATAAGTTGCAAGGTTGAACATAGATTGCATAAAAGCAAACTGACCGTAGAACTCCCAGAAAGAATATCCGTCGCGATGCGTTCTCCATTGACCGTATTGAGTATTACCTACGTAGTTGGAATAACCAGGGGGGGAGGCAACCTTGGTTACTTGACCATTGTCGTTTTTTGCTGCAATTTCCATTCCCATATTATCAGCGTTTTTCTCGAAATAATCTCTAGGGACTTGCAACCATTCTGTGATCACTTCTGATGTCTCTCCGGGCATTGAGTCAGTTGGGTTTTCATCCATCGTTTCTATGATTTGATATTGATGAAAATATTCTTTAGAAAAGTTTCCTTTCACATCCATATCGTATAGAATAATAGAAAAAGATTTAGCATCTGTCATATCCCTAATTAGTATATCAACGGGGTTTTTTGTGTAACCACCCCCACAGCCGGAGATGAAAACAAGTAAGATTATCACACCGATATTTCTGATCATTTATCCTTGAAGTTTTGGTAAAATATTGGAGACTTCAAAGTGTTTGATATATTTCCCCTGAGAAGCCTCAAACTGTTGTTCTCCCCACTGTTCAATAGTAAGGATTTTTTCCTCATTCTCATCATAAAAACTCCATGAAATCAATTCAGACCACGAATCATCCTTGTTTGCATCATCTGCCAAGTTCCGAAAATAGCCAGGGTTTTCGTCATCTCTGAAATAGACAACCCCTTTATATTCCAGCTTTTTAGGGGGCTTGCCTTTTTTCACTATTCTATCGGGAAGATCCGGATCTATTGCGGGAACCTTTATTTTCTTATGAATAGAAACTTCAAGCTCATCGTCTTCTTCTATCTCCAAGAATAATATTTCGTTGCCATCACTAATTTTAAACTCTTTGGAAAAATAATTACTCCCCCAGTCGTATTCGTAGGCTTCTACGACTTCCCAGGTTTTCAGGTCATAGTCAAACACGAAACCTTGGTTCAAGTCTTTGATTGTAATATTAGAAGGATCATAGTCTGGTTCTTTATCTTTTTTCTTGAAAGCGTCGAAAAGTCCCATTATTTAAAGTAGTAAAATTTAATTTAAAGAAACGAGGGTTACCTGACTAAAGATAACCCACAGAAATTAGCCTTTGCTTTGATTCATTTTGGCTTTTAACGCAGCCAATGCGTCACTGTTTGAAGAAGGAGTTGATAAAGCTTTATCAATCTCGTCATCCACGCTTCTGGACTCATTAGCTATTTCTCCATAAGATTGAGCCAATGCTTCATCCTGTTCTACTTTATTTTTCATTTTTTCCAACATAGACACCGTACTACTGGAGTCAATATTGGCAAGTTGCTTGTTCAAGTTTTTCGTCGCAGTATTGACTTTGTCTCGAGCTTTTAGTGTTCTCAACTCATTTTCCCACTTACTTACGTTAGAACGTAAGTTTTTTACATTTTGCTCTAATTGAGCAATGCTTACATCGAACCGATCTTTATCTTCTTTTGCACGACTACTTTGCTGCATGGCTTGTTCTTTTTTGTTCAATGCTTCCGTCGCTAATCGGTCAGCTTCCGAAGGATCAAGCTCACTGGCTTCGGCCTTTTTCAATAATTGTATCGCTTTTTGCTCATAATTATCAGCTTGATTTTTATTACTGATCATTTCATTTTTTGATCTAATAGCCATGGCTTTTACCTCGGCAAGCGACTGCAAACTTTTATCCAGGTCTTTTTTCAAATCCCTGATTCCTTGTTCTGTTAATTTAATAGGGTTTTCGAGCTTATCAATCACAGCATGTGCTTCTGCCTCCCCTACTTTAAATAGTCTTTTAAATATTCCCATTTATTCTGATGTTTAATTTTTAGAAAATTTTATGATTTCATTAGAGTACTCACTTAGAAGTAACTCTAGCGAGTTAATTGACCCTTCCAGCTCATTGAGGTCCAGATTTTCAAGTGCCAACGTATCTCTAAAGATCACTTTCTTTCCTGTTTCGTCCAGGACAAACGCACCTGAGATAATATCTCTATTCTTCTTTAGGAGAGAAGCAAGAATTTCTTCTGAAGCATTGTGAATTTCAAAAAGGTATTGTTCCATAATAAGTATAGGATCAGCACAGGCAATAACAAGGCGCTTAATCCCGGAATCTTCATTCTCTATTACGAAGACTTCACCTTCATCATCTTCATGGACGATAGCAAGATCTAGCTCTGATATATATTCTCGTACAGTTTCAAAATAACTCATATGCGATTAAGGGTTTTTACTAAGATAAAATTACTTGATAGCGCAAAGTAATTGATTAAACTTGTTAATGTAATCATAAGTTAATTTTTTTAGCATAAGATAATATTGTTAGCAATTAATTTGATCTTAAATACGAGAAGTATTTTTAAAAAGTTGCCTATTTATCAGAAATATGTCTTTGATCGGGAAAAATATTCGAAAAATCAGGGTGGTCAAAAAAATGAGCCAAAATGAGTTTGCCAAATTATTTAATGTGGCTCGCCCAAGTATTGGTTCTTATGAAGAAGGCAGGGCTGAACCCAAAATAGATACCGTCATTCATATAGCTAAGCATTTTGGGATATCTATTGATACCCTTCTGACAAAAGAGATTACGATCAACGAATTGCTAAAATTCAATATCCTGAATAAAGATGAAATCCGTCAAAGTAGACGTATAAATAAAGATGAAATACTCCATGCAACACCTTATGTTTCTTTAGATAAGCATTCCAATTACATTGTTCATCTTGAAAACAAAGATTTTATTAACGAATTGCCCATACTTCGTTTGCCGGACATTCAATCCAATAAATCGAGAGCCTTCCAGATCTCAGGTAGCGCGATGGAGTATCGAACAGGTGGCATCCGAAACAAAGATGTTTTGGTGTGTGAATACCTGGATATTAAAAAATATGATTTTGAGGTAAATCAAATCTATTTAGTGGTGCATAATCAAGGCATTACCTCAAAAAGATTTAAGGAGGGCAAAGACGGACAATTGTTTTTCACAAGTGACAATCCTTCTTATGAAAGCCTACAAATCACTAAAGATGATCTTCTTGAAGTGTGGATACCTGTTTTCCTGATTACCAATAAGCTCAATCAACCGGAAGAACTCGAACATCGACTTTCCGACATTGAATCCAAGATTCAGGATTTACTTGATAAAAGCGCAAAGAAATAACTTTACTTTCTCCGCTTTCAATCGTTGTAATGCGTAAGAATTAGAATAATTAAAGATACCGTATCATTTAGTGCGATAGTGATATTCTTTTAGTTCTTCCGAGAGGTATTTTAACAGTAGTTTTTAAATAATTGAAGTTATATTAATCATAATTAGTGTCTCTAAGAAAACAACCCATTTATTATTACGGTGTTTCTAAATATCATTACTATACCAATTAACTATCGATTTAATTGACCCTCATTTTTACCCCCCGATCCCCTCCTCCTTCAAAAATTACTATCACAACTACCCTTTTGTATACAAATTGGGTATACCTCGCCCGTTCAGAGTGTGTTAAAAAAGTAATCATCCGCTTGGGTACGTTGTGGTAATTCCCTGCCGATCTTATGGAGATGGTAGGCCGTCACAGCTAGCCCGATATACCTTTTGAAGTTGCGCCATGTCCGGTCCGGACACCTGTCCAAGCCTCGGTGTTCGAGTTCGTTGATGTTGGACTCTAC
>JBCDKO010000196.1:0-9348 GCA_038746525.1 Bacteroidota bacterium | reverse complement strand
TGGAACTGAAAGAGGGTGAGGCTTTGGTATTTTTTCTCCATAATTTTGATCGTTAAATATTACTTTCAGCTACTGAAAAACAATGATTTAACCAAAAATACCGCCATCAAGAATTAAATATTTATTAAGTGCCTACTTCAAAATACTTATTTAACACTGCTAAACTCCGTTTTTGGCGTCTTGTCTCAGAAAAAAACGCTACCTCAAATTTTTGAACTGAGTTTTTAGAGGTGCCCATATTTTTTTGAACAAAAAAAAGAGAATCGAATTATAAAAGAGTCAGTGTATTAAGTTGTATTGGGAAATGAGCACAAAGATTCAGAGGTGAATTTATTACAGCTGAAGGATAAAGCGGTTCGCCAATGTGGTTTATTGTGAATTCAATATGTGCAATTAAAACAGACATCTACGTATGAAAAGAATATCCACTAAAAAAACAATTGCATGGCTTCACCTTTGGGTTGGGCTTCTTTCTGGATTAATCATCCTCATCAGTATGCTAGGCGCAGCTATTTTTGTCTGGCAAGCCGAATTGACAAACTGGTATTATTCGGATATCATCTACAACCGGGACGCTGGGAAGCGCATTCTTCCGGTTAGCGAATTACATCAGAATGTTTCAAGTGCCTACCCTGGAAAAGAATTTAACTTTTTGCTTGTTGAAAATGATCCTGATAGAAACTATGCATGGAGAAGTTACAAAAAAGCAGAAGAGCCCGGATGGACATGGCCTTCGGGAATAGAACATTACCTTACTGTTTTTGTGAACCCATATACTGGGGAAGTAACTGGTCATATTGATAAACGCACCGATTGGATTACGCTGTCCCGATTTTTACATCAAACGTTGTTATTAGAATATGAATTGGGAACTAAAATTATTGGATTCGCTGGCTTAATTATGATTGTCTTGGCTATAAGCGGGCTAGTAATCTGGTGGCCAAAGACTTTAAGATCTCTAAAGCAACGACTGAAAATAAAGTGGAAGGCAGCCTTTAAAAGAGTCAATTGGGATCTTCATGCAGTTGGAGGAGTATACACGTATTTGTTCATTCTATTTTTTGCTACAACTGGATTGGTTTGGTCCTATTCCTGGTGGAAGAACGGAATTGTCCGATTGCTGGGAGACGACCCTAAAGAAATTTTTGTTTTCCCCGAGCCGCCAAAAATCGACGAGTCAAATTATTTGGACGGTATGGATATCGCGTACTTAGATGCGCTTACAAAGAATAGGGAATGGACCAAGATCTATTTTTCGGTACCTAAAGCCACAATGGATAAAGGCAGAATCTCCACGGGGATTTACTATAATAGAAAAGATTCATGGTGGAATACAAATGACTACTATTATTATGATCCGAAGACCGGAGAGCAGTACGATACTTTCACGCATGATGAGAAACTGTTGAGTGAAAAGTGGAGGCACTCCAATTATGACATGCACGTCGGAAGTATTTACGGGCTTCCAACTAAGATCATTGCTTTTATCTGTGCGCTCTTTTTTGCTTTTCTCCCTATCAGTGGATTCCTTATTTGGTGGGATAAGCAGAAGAAAAAGAAAATAAGAAAAGCCAATGGACTCAAACCAAGAAAGCCATTAAATAATACCCAACCAAAAATCAAAAAGCGAATAGAAGAAAAGAAAAAGGTACTCACACTTGTAGAAGATTAATTTTTATAGAGGAAAAAACGTTCAACGATCCCTGATGAACTTCCCAATAGCGCTCGGTTTGAACGCGATGGTAACGCATGCTATTTAAAATTATTCTTCTCAATACATATAATGGCGTAATTTTGTTAAGAAATTCGATCTCTCTATCACATCCTATGATTTAATTCATTTCACTTGAATCCTTAGTCTATAGCTCCCAGACAGATAAATAATTACTATTAGTCTTCCGCTACATTCTATGAAAATTCAATTTTTTCTCAAGTTCTGCTCTGTCTGTCACTCAACTTTTTGCAATATTTTGTTCAGCTTTTAAAGCTCTAGATGTTAACTTTTCTCTAAGTTTCTAGGTTAATCTAGTCTTTTGCAATAGAGTTTCAATAGCTTTTAATACCTTCAGATCATTTTCTTGATCTATGAGTGTGCGTAATTCTGTTTTTATATTAAATACCCCCATTATCATAAAAATAAATATTATTGAATCAATATAATTATGTTAACAGATTACCCTAAAGGATGAAACTGCTGAACTTTGTCACAGGTCATTGATAAGGAATACATTTATAACAATCCAGTGGAGAACGATAGGTTGATGAACCAGAATATTATCAAGGATGATACCCCAGTAAATACTTCTGCTAATTAGTGTCTCTAAGAAAAGACGAAAAACATGCTTAATGACACCTGCAGCGTAGTTTTTTGGTAAAACAATGAATCGAATCTATTTTACTACTTTGGAATCAATTTCTCAATCCCTCAAAAATTCATTTGAATTTTGAACGAATTGAAGGTAAACCTGTGATTTTATTGCGTTTTCACTAAAATTTCAAAAATAGATTCAATGACCATTTGTGCATTGAAATTTCAAAAAAACACGCTCCGTGAGCTAAAAACATCGTTTTCTTGCAAAAGCTACTGTTTTCTTAGAAACACTAATTACATCTACCCTACTTACTACCTGACAGGGAGGCGTATTCTTCCAGTTAGTGAATTACATCAAAATAGTTCAAGTGCCTACCCAGGAAAGGAGTTTTACTTTTACTTGTTGAAAAACAATCCTAATTCTGTCCATAAACAGTATCAGAAAAGCAGCCAACTATACCCTCAACTTATAGGATCGGCTGGTTAGATATATTGAAAGTGGAGACTTTTATATGAATAATACCAATTGAAAATATCATCGGCCACTAGCTATTGGCAAAAAGAATTACCTGTTTGCTGGTTCTCATCCGCTGCCCAAAAGGTGGCGATGTTTCACTCCTTCTTTGCGTGTTGATAGGATAATCAGGTTAATAACCTCTATGAATAGCCCAAAAGCGTGCTTAGCTCGATACAGGATTATTCGATCTCAAATTGATTTCATTGATAAAAAGGTATTTTGAAATAAAATAAGGATTCTATAAAGAAAATTAAGGATTTTGTAAAGAAAATTAAGAATTTTCAAAAATTCACCTAGAACTTTATATTAAGATCTAATCTGTTGGTTTACACTTACACCTTTTATGGTTCACCATCTTTTATTCAATTTACAAATAATCATCCTTGAAAATGAAACATCTATTCTTTTTGATTTTACATTACTTTTTTGCGCTTAGTTATTCAAGTTTATATAGTCAAGGCTTTTTTTATGCAGGAAATCATAAAATAACTGTTATTAGTCTAACAAATGATGACCCTTTATCCTTCGCAGGAACAGGACGAGTAAACTTACCAGACCCAACTACTATGACCTTTTCTAATTTGGAACTTGTAGATAATGGAGGTTTTTACGTGGTGAATTCAGGTGTCATCGTAAAGGAAAATGAAACTGTAACGACCGTTTCTTTAACATCACAATTAGAAGGTAATGTTTTGAACCCAAGTTATCAAGTAAGTGAATATAGACTCAACAAAAATGGGTTATATGCTGTTTTAGATGTTGAATTTCAAACCCCAATAGGCTCAAATCCTTTCGTGTTTTTTGCTTTTACCGCAAATTACAATAGTTTCGATCCTATTGGTGTAAGTGAGGTATATACATCATTAGATATCCCTTTAACGGATAAAATAAATCTTAAAATAAATCCTTCTTCTCTCTGTTTTATGAACAATGATGGTACTAATGATATTATAAGGCTTCAATATGATGGAACTATTGCGTATCCTGATACCGGTCTTGAATTCGAATTTAGTTCTATCGAAAATCTAACTTATTTTACAAGTAGTAATTCACAAACTCAAAATATCGAATTTTCTGACATTTTAAATTTTTATATCGATCCTGGTAGTTACGTTTTTGATTTTGATGAAAATCAGTCACCGAGAGGTTTTTCAAAAAATCAAAACGGAGTTTATCTGCTTAATTATACAATTGTGTTGAATACACTTCTTAATGAAGACTTCATCATTAAAAGGTCAGACTTGCGTATTTCAAGTGATTCTACAGCATTTATTGATAACGGTAATCTTTTATTCTATAGAAATTTAGATAGTGCTTATGTAGAAAGTGTGCTTTTTGGTCTTGACGCTATCATTGACAATATCTCTATCGGTAGAAATGCCAATGGAGAAGAGGAATTTTCTGCAACAGGTGAAATTAAGCTACCACTTGATGAATCTATGACTGCGTTTAGCTACTATATTTCTTCAAAAGACACAATTAGGATGCAAGTTGATCAGGGAGGAACGTTTGAAGATCTTATTTTTCCTATAGTAACTGACACAATAACTGTTGAAGAAATGTTTGTTATGCATTGGATAGATACATCCTCCAATCCTCAACATACAGTCTTGCTTTCAACAGATGATTTTGCAACGGTTGAAAAGGAATATCAGACCGAAAATGATAGTTTGGTAATTGATTTAAATGAATTGACTCCGCTTGTAGACTATTCGGTTAAAGTAGTGTCTATGTATACAGATGGCTCTATATCAGAATCCAACGCATTAGAATTAGAATCACTAGAAGTGCCACTGAGTGCAGATAATCCTAATAGTATCACTGACAAATTTTCAATTTATCCTAACCCTACAAAAAGCAAAATTCATTTTTCCAATTTTGACTACGTTGACAAGGTCAATGCACATCTTTCAAATTTAAATGGAGAGGTTCTTCTGTCAGTAGAAAACATAAATTTCGTACAGCTGGAAGAATTGTTAAATGAGCAAATAATTGAACGCTCATCCCGAATATATCTTTTGAAAATTTATGCTCACGGAATCGTACAAATGCATAAAATAATAGTTAATTGATAACATATTCCTTTGAATTTTTAAATTATTCCGGAGGTGCGTACCAAGCAGAGAAACCTATTCTCTGAAAATCATCTCTTACTATGGATCTGTGGCTCATAGACCAATAATCAGAGATCACCCTCATTTTCAAAAACCGAGGAAAAAGATAGGAAATGTTGAAATGTTAAGTGTGCGATTTAAAAACACAAGAATAGTTTTCTCACAAATCAAATACTTATGATCTTATAGAGGTTTCCATCCAAAAAGGATTTTTCCTCCAAATGACCTGAATATCCCTGGTTATAGAATCCATACTACTACTAATAGCTATAGCATTTAGCTAGACTTAGCGATTGCAGATTTTCAACATGATCGTTTCTTTTGTAGTCAAGAATGATTCTAAATAGTTATTAACGTCATACTCATTATTCCAGAGACATTCATTTTTTAGAGAACAACCATTTCAACATGAAACGAAATAAATTTAGAATCCTTAGCATACCAATCGAGGATAAATAAGTTTATCAGAATTTCATGTGGCCATTGAAAATAGACTACATACACATGAAACAACTACACCTACTTATAATCTGTATTCCTATGCTTAGTGTTAGCATAGTTTACGCTCAAACCGGGAGCATAACCGGCAATATAACTGATGAAAATGGGTTGCCGCTAGAAGCTGTAACTATCAGTCTTAAAGGAACTTCTGAAGGAGCTTATACAAACGCTGACGGAAATTTTCGAATAGAAAATGTAACTCCTGGAAAGTATACATTGAATATTTCGGCAGTTGGGTTCAGTTCAAAATCAACTAAAATAGAAATTATCGAAAATCAACTAACCAATATTCCCAATCTACTTTTGAGTTCAAAAACACAAAAGTTATCCGAAGTTGTAGTTACTGCCAACAGCCATAAATACATAGAAGAAAAAGTTTCTAAGTCACTTAGGCAAGTAACACCTATAAGAAAGCTACCTCAGAACATCCAGGTTGTTTCCAAAGAGCTACTGAAGGATCAACAAGTCACTTCAATTATGGATGGGGTTATCCGCAATGTAAGCGGGGTAACCATGCTGGAGCATTGGGGGCATTTCGCAAGGATACACATGAGAGGCTTCCGAATTCCCGCTTTTAGGAATGGCTTTAATCTTTCTGACTCATGGGGACCACTGGCAGAAGATATGGCATTTACAGAGCAAATTGAATTTGTAAAGGGGCCGTCTGCTTCTATGATTACTGCCGGTGAGCCTGGAGGTATTTACAATGTAGTAACCAAGAGAGCTACTGAAAAGACCATTCGCGAAGTTTCACTAATGGGAGGAAGTTTTCAATTCTTACGTGCATCTATTGATTTGGGGGGTAAGATCACTTCAGATGGAAAATTGCTCTATAGATTTAATGGCTTGTATCAAAGAACGGATACACACAGAGGAAATGAGGATACGGACAGATATGGTATGCTGCAAGCACTTACCTATAAGTTCACTGATAGAACATCTCTAGAGCTAAGTTGGAATTATCAGGAAGCGGAGCAGTTCATCGGAGCAGCTTACGCATTTACGACTACCGATGGAGAATTGGGGTCGTTAGATAGAGATTTCAATTTTGTAGATTCCAACTTTCCCGCCTCCGATATAAGTGAAAATATGCTTTATGCACAGTTTAATCACGAATTTTCTGATAGTTGGAGTGTTACCGCACAAGCGGGTAAATTGAACTATGACCAGATAGGTAATTCGGCATGGATAAGTTGGTTGGTCCCGCAAGCAGTACTTGAAGATGGTACTGCCTTTCGATCAATTAGTTTATGGGACGCCAAATCTAAAGGAAATTATCTGCAAGCCTTTACGAACGGAGAGGCAACTACCGGAGCGGTCACCCACACCATTCTATCGGGAATTGACTACACAGATAAAGAGTACTTTGCTGACTTTTTTCAAACCTACCATGACACACTTGGATTATTCAATGTTAATAACCCTACTTATGGACAAGATTTGGATGATCTGGGTTTTGAGAGATTTAGACCGGTAGATGAGAGAAACCCTGATCCTTGGGACGGTTTTGAATCTATCGCATTCTATTTCCAGGATCAGCTGGGCTTCATGAATGATAGGCTTAGAGTTACACTAGCAGGTAGATACACCTCTCTGGAAACCATAGGCAAAGAAGAAAAGGATAACAAATTCACGCCCAGGATTGGTATTAGTTTTGATGTAACGAATGACCTAACTGTCTATGGGTTGTATGATCAGTCGTTTCTGGCTCAAACAGGAGCAACACAAACCGGTGCTTTAGATCCTGTAACTGCCACGGATCTTGAAGGTGGATTTAAAAAGTCCTTTTTTGACGGTAAAGTTTCAGCCACGTTAGGTGCTTTCCTAATCACCAAAAATGATTTAGCTGTATCGGATCCTGAAAATCCTATGTTTTCTGTTCAAACGGGAGAGATTCAATCCAGGGGAATAGAGTTTGACTTACAAGGAGAGATAATTCCAGGACTAAGTGCAGTAATAAACTACGCAAACAACAACGTAGAAATTACTAAGGATACAAATCCCGACCTTACAGATACTCGGGTAGCTGGTCATTCCAGACACTTAAATAACCTATGGCTTACTTATAACTTTGGCCAGATATCTAATGCGGATGGATTTGGTGTAAGCTTAGGCTATCAGTATCAAATCAACAGATCTACTTGGGGACTTACTTCAGACGGTGGATCAGAATTACCAGATTATTTTAGATTAGATGGTGGGGTATTCTGGAACAAAGAAAAATTACGAGTTCAGCTTAACGTAAATAACATTACAGATAAATATTTATACTCAGGATCCGGTGCATTTGGGACACCCTACTGGCAAACGGAGCCAGGAATCAACGGTAGGCTAGGATTAACCTATAATTTCTAACGAGTATGTTAACAAATTAAGTTAATTGACTAATATTCTTATCTCTCAAAAATGGCAAGGTTAGCAAAACCAATACAATTAAGCATAGAAGAGAAAGAACAGCTGCTCACTATGAGTCGATCACACAAGCTTGAAAAGCGCTATATTGAGCGGGCTGAGATCATTTTATTATCCAATCAAGGTTTGTTGATGGAGGAAATTGTTGCACAAACAGGACTCAGTAAGCCGGTAGTGAATAAATGGCGTCAGCGTTTTCGTGCATCCGGCGTTGATGGCTTAAAAGATGCCCCTAGAAGTGGGAAACCGAAGGTCATCACCCCAGAACAACAGGCGATGGTAATTGAAAAGGCATGCACCAAACCTGAAGGAGGATATACCTATTGGTCACAGGAGCGCATTGCCAAAGCAGTAGGGATCAGTCAGTCAAAAGTTTTTCAGATTCTTAAACAAGCGGATCTAAAGCTACACAAAGTTGAATACGGGTGTGGCTCCTCAAAAGACCCTGAATTTGAAGAGAAAATGACCAACATTGTGGGGTTCTATATGTCGCCACCGGAAAATGCTTTGGTCATTTCTGTGGATGAAAAAACACAGATACAAACCCTCAAAAGAACCCAACCGGAGCTCCTCTTAAAATCAGGAGCTCCCCAAAGACAAACAACCACTTACAAACACCATGGAACTGTTTCTTTGATTGCTGCACTCGCCTTGCATACCGGAGAAGAAACCACTAAGACCATAAAAAAAGCAAATAATGCAGAAAACCTTTTGAAATTCTTAAAATCACTGGATAGAAAATACCGCAACAAAAAGCTACATATCATCGCTGATAACCTCTCTATACATAAGTATAAGGAGGTGAAAAAATGGTTGGATGGAAAAAGGAAAATTCAACTCCATTTTACTCCCACTCATTCCTCCTGGTTGAATCAAGTCGAAATTTGGTTCAATATCCTAACCAAAGATGTGGTGAAAGGCGGTATATGGCAATCCTCCGAACAATTGGCCTCACAACTTATGGCATATGTTAAAACCTACAATCAAACGAGGGCTAAGCCCTTTCGGTGGACTTACGCCGGTGAAACTCTGAAAGTTAGTTAGCCCGCATTATTCACCGCAAATAGTGGTGAGTTGATTCAAGTAATTGATTTACCGTAGTTTCATGTTCAATCTGAATGATTTTTGGTTCCTCAAATTTGGGGAACGATGTTGTCCTCTCATTCAAAATCAATTACCTTATATTCAACGTGTTACATCATCTCAATGAGTAACACCCGAATTTTTCGGGTTAGTGTCTTTTAGAAAACAATTTTTAAAAAGTTGATCAATCGATCCTAAAGTTTAATTTCGGTTCCATTCAGCCTTTCGCTGAGCGACTCCGCTAAAAGCATCAATCATGTGTTTTCGCTTTTTCTAAGAGACGTTAAATAGGGCTTGCTGAGAAAGTCACAGGTGTATCAGATACTAGGCAGCAAGGTGAAGATGTATGCTTATACTTCGATCCGCAGCGAACGACGTAGCTGATGTACCTGTGACTAGTTGAAAAATCT